>JBKJNQ010000268.1:0-40556 GCA_046593575.1 Bacteriovoracaceae bacterium | reverse complement strand
GGAGTGTAGATGTCCGCCAGAACCGGAAGGGAAGTGAGGAGGAGAGTAAGGGCGATTAAAGCTGATTTCATATGGACTCCGTTTTGCCGGTATTATCCAATAGCGTTCCTGAAAGAGTTTTTCTCTTGAAGAGATTTCATGGGGTGTCAGGAAACTAGACATAAGAGGCGCCCGGAACATGGGGCATGTATATGAGAAGCGGTCTTTCAGGCTTTCTCAAACAGAGAATTTTCGCGATCAAACCTTAAGATATTT
Source organism: Bacteriovoracaceae bacterium (assembly GCA_046593575.1). Taxonomy (GTDB): domain Bacteria; phylum Bdellovibrionota; class Bacteriovoracia; order Bacteriovoracales; family Bacteriovoracaceae; genus Peredibacter. Next base: position 40,301 of record JBKJNQ010000268.1, on the reverse strand, counting down.
CTCTGCGGCAAACACCTGAGTTTCTGGGACTTTTTTCCTCATTCCATGAAGCATCCTGAATGAGATCTGAAATTAAGTTGTTGTGTTTAGAGGGAGGCGTAGACTTCATCACATGGGCATTGATGATCTTTCCGTTCTCCAGGCCGTCTTTGAGTCGACAGCAGACGGTCTTCTTCTCGTTGATATTGAGGGGAAAGTCATCGTATCGAATTCCCGTTTCCAGGAGTTGTGGAAAATTCCCGACTCTATTATGGAAACCAACGATGATGAAAAACTTCTGAAATTCATCATCGACCAACTCTCGGACCCGGCGAGCTTCCTGACAAAAGTTCAGGAGCTTTACCGAAACGAAACAGAAACTTCCGAGGACACGATTTATTTTAAGGATGGACGTATCTTTAACAGATTTTCGCGGCCTCTAAATTGTCAGGATAAAAAATCCGGAAGGATCTGGAGTTTCCGTGACATCACAAGCGAAAGAAGAAGCGAGGAAATGATTGCGGCCATCACTGAGCTGAGTCCTGATATCATCAGTGTGATTTCTCCAGATGGGACTCTTGTCTTCAATTCAAATTCTGCCGAACGAATTCACGGATACAAGAATGCTGAACTCATCGGAAGAAATACTTTCCATCTTATTCACGAACAGGATTTGAAAGGGGTGAATGAAGCGATGGCTGTTCTTCTGGATAAGCCGGGAGGAGTCGCTACGGTTCAGTATCGGTACCTGAATAAGGACGGAACTTACGCCTGGATGGAAGCGACAGCCTCGAATCAAATTCAGAATCACCTGATTCAGGGACTGGTTGTCATATCAAGAGAAATTGGAACCAGAAAACGACTTGAACAGGAACTGAGTTCGGCCCTGAGGCTTCGGGATGATTTCATTTCTATCGTGACTCATGAGTTGAAGACACCCGTGACGAGTATCAAACTTCAGCTGCAGATTATCCAGAGACTCGGAAAAAATCTCAACCCGGAAGATTGTGTTCAGCGATCAGAAAATCTTCCAGCTCTTTTAGGACAGGTGAATTCCCTGGAAAGACTCATCGATGATCTTCTTCATGTCTCGCGGATTAAAAATGGCCAGTTGAATTTTGAACTCAAAGAAGAGAATTTCTCATTCAAGATAACGGACGCCTGCGTTCGCTTCAGGAAAATGCTTGAATCGGCGGATTGTAATCTCACTGTCCGTGTCGATGAAGAGATTTATGTTCTTTGTGACAGCATGAGAGTTGAGCAGGTGATGATGAATCTCGTGACTAATATCGTCCGATACGCTCCCGCTAAGCCAGTTGAAATTACCTTACGTAAAAATGGCGATATGGCCGAACTGAGTTTTCGTGACCATGGCGTGGGTATTCCAGTGGAGAAACAAAATCACATCTTTGATCTCTTCGCCAGAGGAGAGGAGTCCCGGATTGTGGGTGGTCTCGGTGTGGGACTTTATATCTCCCGGAACATCATCGAGCAGCACGGTGGAACGCTGAGAGCAAAAAGTGCCCCGGGCAAGGGAACCGAATTTATTTTGCGACTCCCATTGTCGCGCTAACCCCCCTTAGGGTAATATCTGCGTTCATGCTTACCAATCTCGCTATGGACAAAGACGCTATCAACAATCTCCCGCCGATGGATTTTGAGGGCGAAATTATTGAGATCGTTTCCGAAGAAGGTGCCAAGCGCGCCACTGAGCTTCTCCTGAAGGAAAAAGTCCTGGGTTTTGACACGGAAACCAGACCTTCTTTTACCAAGGGTGAGTTTTACACTCCCGCCATTCTTCAGCTCGCTAATCGCGACACCGCCTATGTTTTTCGCCTGAAATTTTTCAAAATTCCTGTTGAACTCGTGAAGCTTCTGGAAAATCCTGAAATCCTCAAAGTCGGGATCGGTATCAAGGATGATTTAGTTGGTCTGGGAAAAATCATGACGTTTAAGCATGCGGGCTTTGTTGAGCTCTCAGAGGAAGTCAAAAAGAGGGGAATTCCGAATCCAAGTCTGCGGACTCTCACTGCCATTTTTGTTGGTAAAAAACTCTACAAAAAAGCTAAAACCACCAATTGGGAAAGAACCGACCTGACTCCCGCCCAAATCAAATATGCCGCCACTGATGCCGTTGTTGGGTTTCTTATTTATGAGAAACTGGTGGAGATGAACGTTCCTCTTAGGTAGAAAAATCCTTCTCTAGTCCGGGCCCTTGTTGCGGTTTAGAATATCAGCAACAAAGGATCTCCCTTGAAAAATACTCTACTAATCTTGTCTCTTTCTGCTCTGGTCGCCTGTTCGAATAACGAGAAAACTGGCGCGCGTTCATACGCTTCACTCCTTCAGGAACTTCCTGCTCCTGAGTTGGGCGAAGTCTGGACTCCCGCCCAGGAAACCCAGGCCGAGTCCATTCTCGAAGATACGATGGCGATGCTGGTGAAAGATTCTGTCGGTGATGATTTTGTGAGACGTGATGCTCATCCGAAGACTCATGCTTGTGTACGCGCGATAGTTAAAATCAATCCAACTCTTCTTCCGAAAAATAATCAGAAAGGTCTCTTTGAAAAGATCGCCTCATACGATGCCTGGATTCGTTTTTCCAACGGATCAAATAACGGTGAGAACAAACACGATCTGGAAAAAGATGTTCGTGGGATGGCGATCAAGCTCATGAACGTAGCAGGAACTCCTACTGGCACTCATGATTTTCTTCTCGCTAACATGAAAGAATTTTTCTCTAAGAATGGTGCTGACTACCAGGACCTCGTGAAAACAGCGACCCAGGGAAATGGATTTAACCTCGCACTTTTTGCCCTCACTCATCCGGTCAGTGCCCAGCGCCTTTTCAAGGCACGAATCCAGATGGGCAATCCCGTGAAGCAGGATTTCCATTCGGCCGTTCCGTTTAAATTGGGAGATCATTCAGTTCGTTATCACGCTCTTCCCTGTGATGCGAATCAGGAAGCAGTTCCCGGGAAAGATGCGGATAAAAATTATCTCCGCGCGCGCCTTGGGGCAACTCTCGCGGCTTCTGGCACTTGCTATAAATTTTATGTTCAGCTGAATCAAGATCCTTCAAGGAATTCGGTGGAAGATCCCCGTTCAGTATGGGACGAAACGAAATCACCCCTCATCAAAGTCGCCGACATTGAACTTCCCAAACAATCAGACGTCACGAGTCCTGATCTTTTGAATTTCTGCGAGAACGCGCGCTTCAATCCATGGCACTCAATTGCTGAGAACAGACCACTTGGGCAGATCAACCGCATCCGCGCTCTTGTTTATAAAGAAATCTCGCGCTACCGGCATGAGAAAAATGGAGTGCTAGAGATGGAACCCGTGAACCACTCACCGTGTTCCGGTAGAACCGCGGATATGTGCAGAAGGCCCTAGTTCACAAAGAAGTAAGTGGAATTTTCTTTTTTAAGGAATGGGGTCTTGATCATCCACGCCCATTCCTTCTTCCCAAACTTTCTTTCCTGATAGAGTTCAGCGTGATCGCGAAGTAGAGCGAGTCTAGCTTCTCTTAATCCATACCAGGGCATGCCGGGTGCGACGTGATGGGGAACGTGAATATTGATATCAAGCCAGAGCCATTCGAAGAATCGAGGAAATCTCACGTCGAAGGTCGCCTCAAGCTGGCACCTGAGAGGTGTCCAGCTTTCCGTCTCAAACCATTTTGAACTCTCATTAGCGTGCTGGATCGTTAAGAGAAAATATCCGCTAACCATCGCAATGGTGGCAGGAATGGCGTGATATTTCATCATGCCGCTAAATCCGGTGAAGACCCAAAGAGAAGCGTAAATCCCCAGCATCGTTGTCCACATGATGAGATTTGAACGCATGATTTCTGGAGATTTATTTTTTAACCCGCGAACAATGGCATTCAACCAGATCCAGAAAAAAATGCCGAAGGGAAGAAGATAGCCGAGCTTTCCGGCGAAGTTTTTCTTCCACGTGGAATTTTGGAATTCTTCTTTTGTCATGAGCCACTTTGACCAGTCCACATCCTGACCACGAAGCTGAGTGTTGGAGTGATGATGGTTGTGAGTGGCGGTCCAGTTGGCGAGTCCATTTCCAAGAGGCGAGAAAGCAGCGTGACCCACGATCTGATTCATTATGCGATTTTTAGAAAACGAGTTGTGCCCGCAATCGTGTCCCAGGACAAAGAGACCCACTAGAATCTGACCGTGAAAGAACCAGAGGGGGATAAGGTAGAGGAGCGAGCTGGTCGTCGATTCCAGGTAAAGACATACGCTTAGGAAGGCCAGAATCCGGGCCAGGGTAAACCATGACTTCGCGAAGGAAATCTTAAACGAGGAGGCAGGGATAGAACGGCGGACGTCTCCCAGGTTCTTCATAGGGGCTTCAGGGTACTTGCGGGCCCGATCTCAAGCAAGAGAGATTCTTTGGCCTTACTTTTTTACAATCCTTAACTGCGCCGCTAATTCCTGTACTAGACTTGGGCCATGAATCAACGGGAAGCACGCGCTCAGAATATCAAATTCAGTCGTCTTATCATCATCGCGATTTTAGTGGTGTCGACGGCGAGCTATTTTTGGCAACCGACCGGTGTCTGGTGGGTGCTGGATATTGCTTTCCGGACCTGGCTTCTTTTTCTTTGCGGAGTCATGGGACATGAAGGCTCGCATGGAGTTCTCGGTAACAGTAAGCTCGCTAATATCTGGTGGGGAAGAGTGAGTTTCATTCCGCTTGCCGTACCAAATGTCCAGTTCCGGGTCACGCATCGTTATCACCACGCTTTCACCAATGAAGAGGGAAAAGATCCCGACATGCTACTCAAGATGGATCACTGGTGGCAGTTTCCAGGGCGAGCTCTGGCGATGCCTCACTACTGGGTCATGTGGATGAAAGAGAGAGGCCTTCTTAAAAAGTCTGTTCTCATTGAATGGGCGCTTACCTACGTTGTGTATGGAGCGGTCTTCGGCGCGATTATTTATTTTGTCGGATGGGAGCGTGTTCTTTACGGCCTTCTTCCGGCGCAAATTCTGAATTCCTTTCTTCTCTGGTATCCCTTTGCTGTGAAGACTCACGAAGGTCATCACGTCGGTGCCCAGGAAATTCGCTCACACGACTACTATGGCCACGGTCTCTATTGGCTGACTCTTGGACTATCTCTTCACCGTGCTCACCACATGAACCCTCAGATGGGTTGGTACCAGCTTCGGAAATTTATCCAAAAGGGGCCACTTCTCGCCCGGCACATCCATGAAGCTCCAGCTTCTTGATGAGCTGATATCGCTGGGCCACGGAAATCTCCGCTCCACCGATTGCCTGATTGCGGTGAAGTTACCAGATGGACTGAAACCTGATCCCGCGCTCGCGCAGAAAATCTTTCCCCAAACATCACGTCACCCCATCACTTTGAGTGAATTTTCCCGACTTGAGGATTTTGCCCGGACTGAACTTCCTTCGCACTTTCATCTCGAAGTCGCCATCATCCGCGAGGAAGTTCCGCTGTTAGCACTCAAGATGTCTCACGTTCTGGGAGACGCGGTTTCGATGCTTCTTTTTCTGAAAGCGATGCTGGGCCATGATGTGAAGGCCGATGAACTTGAACTTAAGGAATTTCCTAAGAAAAAAGATTCGCCTTACCGGGATATCCTCAATTCTAAACTCTGGCCGCGGAAAGGAAAACCCGGAAAGACCAGAGGTTTTCTTCGGGCATCGGTTGAGCACGGTGAAAGAAACGCTCCGGTCCTGAATGATCTCATGCTGTATTCACTCCTTCAGACAATTCCTTTTTCCCGGAAATCGATCTGGGTTCCGGTGAATGTCCGGAAAAATTTCTGGAAAGGATTTGGAAATGGTCTCTCGCGCCTCAGGATTTATCCTCCTAAAGGGGCAAATCTCCCGGAGAAGCTTTCGCATATCCGGAAACAGAAACAAGAGGCGATGAGAAACGGGGAAGTGGCCCTTCCTCCAGCAGATTTTGATATTCATAACCGGCATCATCGTCTGCTGTATGAAATCTGGGTCAATCGCCCCTGGGCTGACTGGTCCTCACTCTCGCTATCGCATTTATCCAATAGTCAGGGATTTCTTGATGGCATCGGCGCCATCTGGGGACTCTCAAACATCATGCCCGCTCATCAAGCCGCAATCTTTGCCGTGACCAATGGACATCGCACAGATTTCACGATGACTTTTGATGATACCGTTGTGAAGATAGAAGAAGCAGAACAATTGCTTAATACTTTTATCACTCATCTTCGGAGTAAACTTTGATTGTTGTGAATGGAATCTTGAGAACGCTTTTACAGTTTCTCTTCAAGATTTTCTCCCGCTGGACCACTCTCAGTAATTCCTGGATGCGTGCCCGCCATCAGAGCCGCTTTGAGGCGTTTCGGAAAAAGACCCAGCTCGATACTTTTTCAGTCTCTGATTATGATGGGCAGCGAGACCGATTAAAGATGATCTATGAAGGGCTCAAGGGCCCCAAGTATATGGCCCTCACCTCGGGGACTACTTCTGTTCCCAAAGAAATTCCCTATGACCTGAGACGCACAAAGCTTCTTCAGAAGAATTTCTTGAAGTCGATGATTACACTCACAAGTCACTATCCCGGGAAGAAAACTTTCTTTGTCTTTGCCTCATTAAAAAAGGACCAGTCACTGACTGCGGGTCTAATGGATGAAGGGAAGGGCGGAAGCCATCTCGAGTATCTACAGGCACCTTACCGTTACCTCCACACGAAAGAGGGTCAGGAACTGATCGAGAAATTTGGTGAACTCACCGCACGGGTCATGGTTCTCATTATTACTCAGCCCCGCTATCTGTATGCCACGAATCCTTCGACACTCACTTTTTTCATCCGAGAGCTTGAGACCCGATGGAAAGAAGTACGTGTAAGGCTCAAAAGAATTCCTCCGGGCCTTTTGCGTCTTTCGGATGGAGATGGCGAACGCCGGATCATGAGTCTGGTGATCAACAGCACAGCACCTTCGCTCAAAGAAATTCTTCCGGACCTGAAGGCCATCATTACCTGGGACGGGGGATATGTTCGTCCGTTTCTGGATCAGCTCAGAACTTCACTTCCGGGAGTCGATTTTCTTCCTATGTATTCGATGAGCACCGAGACGATTGAAACTCTTCCTCACCGAATCGGCAAAGAAGTTGTTTTTGTTCCGGTCGCCCGTGGTGTGTACCCGGAATTCCTTGAGCCAGAATCAGGAAAACTATTTCTTCCTTCTGAACTCGAGTCCGGAAAAACGTATGAACTAATTGTCAGTGATGAATGGGGACTTCGCCGTTACAGCACGCATGATCTGTTTCTCGTGAAAAAAATGGTGGGGAGATTCCCTGATCTCGCTTTCCAGAGAAGAAAGGGCATCACGTCCTCTCTGACCGGGGAGAAGCTCACGGAAGATCAGGTGCTGGAGCTGGGGAAATTTCTCCGTACGCGCTATCCCGAGCTGAAGAAAAAAACGTTCTCATTATTTCCCGTCAAGTCGGGAGAGAACTTTGGTTACGAACTTGCTGTCATCGGAAATGCGGTTCTTCCCGGAGAGTTGTCTGAAGTTACAGATAAAGAACTGGGGAAGATCAATGCAGAATACCGTTCTAAAATTGAATCAGGACGACTGCGTCCGCTGAGAACGTCACTCATGACCGAACAGGAACTCGCAGGACTCATGGGGAAAGAACAACATTGGGAATCTCAATTTAAGGTACTTCCGCTTTATGAAAAGCTTATCGCTCGCTGAGCATATTCAGACGGTCTCATTTGACATCGATGGAACTGTCTATCCCATGCGGAAGATGGAAATCCGCTGGTGGAAAAACTTTTTCCTTGGGCCTAAGGAAGCGATCCGTTTTTTTCAGATTAAAAAAACCTGGGAGAAAAGAAGAAAAGGTTCACGTAATGTGGATGTCACTCCGGAAGATGTAATTTTCTTTGAAAACTTTCTCACTTCCATGATGGACGAAAGACTCGTACCGGGAGAAATCCGTGAGCTCCTTCAATCTCTCAAAGTAAAACTTTTCTTTCTTTCAGATCACGGGGCGAAGGCCAAGCTTGAGAAACTTGGATTGAGTAAGTTCGGGATTGCCATCAATTGCCTCTCCGAAACAGGCGAGCTCAAGCCCCATCCGGAAATCTCAAGACTTCTTATTTCTTCTTATGGGATTGATCCCCGCACCCATCTGCATGTTGGTGACCGCTGGTCTGATGAAGAGCAGGCACGGCTCTTTGGCTGCGAGTTTCAATACTTTAAGGCCTAGAAAAGGTTCCAGCATACTTCCGTTTAGCAGGTGCTAACCGGAAGTATGCTGGAACCTTTTTAGACAGGGGCTGGAAGTTTTACAGAACGGGCGTTCCTGAAACAGGGTTTGTCTTATTATTGGGTCAATAACTTAACCCAAGGACCAATATGAAAACTCTTCTTCTTTCTCTTCTCGTTCTTTCCTCAGTACCTGCTTTCGCAAAAGATTGCGGCGAAGAAATGTCGACGAACGACATCTATCAGTGCGAGGCCGATAACTTTAAAGAGCAGGATGCCCGCCTGAATGATCTTTATAAGAAGCTCGTGGCAAAAGAAGATAAAGTTGCCCAGAAGAAGCTCAAGAAGGCGCAGCTTGCCTGGATTGCTTACAGAGACGCTGAATGCGAATACTCCTCTGACGAAATGAGAGGCGGAACCTTTGAGAAAGTCCTCATGATGGGATGCCTCGTGTCTGAGACGACAAAAAGAGCTGACGAACTGAAAGATTTTGTAGAATTCCGTTAATAAACAAGCCGACGCCCCTGAAGGATCACTTTCAGGGGCAAAAGCTGTCTTCTCCGCTCCGGCAATTTCCCCTTTAGCCCTATCCCATTTCGACCTATAATTTCGAGATGAAATTCAAAAAATACTTCGTCGAAGCTCCCTCTAAAAACACTCACGCCATCCTGAAAGGTTACGATAACCCGGATCACAAGATCTCGATCTGGAATACCTTTGTGGACTCGGAGCTCGACGGCATTCATCATGATGATTTTTCCATCATCCCGCGCCTGATTCCAGAGTCGTACCTTCCGGTGATTGAAAAAACCTGTAAGGACATCACGACATTTCTCCTGAAGGTTCTTTCCTTACCGGAAGATGAAATTAAGGCGCTCGTTCCAGAAGGCCCGATCAGAAATTTTCTTATCAATGAGCTCGATGTCTTAAAGCATAAGCCCAAGCGCTATACCGGGAGTTTTCGTTTCGATATGGCGATTGTAGGGAAAGCGTCAGCTGAAAATCCACCGCAGCTTCTTGAAGTGAATGAAATCGGCTTCGATGGTCTGGCACGCTCGACATTTTTTCAGAACACACTTTTAGAGCACATGCCCGAGCTGAAGAAAAAAGTCATCGCTCTGGATACAGCGGAAGCAGAAATCCGGAACATGAACCGCTTAGGGAAAAAAATCGTCCGTCTTCAATACGATAATTACAATTGGGATGAACACTTCCTCAAGATGACCGCCGATATGATGGGAAGTGAGCTCCATCTGGTTTCACCCACTCAGTATAAGTGTGAAGTAGACAAAAAAGATTTTCCTCTCCTTGAGAAGAAGCCGTTTACGTTTCCTGGGGGAAATCTCATGGTCGGAAAAGATCTGAAACCCGATGCCATGAACATGAGCTTCGCTTATACGCTCGAGGATTTGAAACGTGATAAGAAACTTTATGCCGACATGGTCGCCTCGAAAACTCCTCAGTACGGCCCGCTGATCACGGGGCTCGTCGCCTCAAAGAACATCCTCATCCTCTTGAGTGATGAAAAGCTCCGCAAGAAATTTCTGGGAAGCCCCGATGTCTTGAAGAAGTCGATTCTTCCGGCCTTCAGTCTCAAGGGCAATGTGGATCTCGTTCAGTCGCGCTCAAGTGAATTTGTCCTCAAACATTCAGACGGCTTCGGTGGCGAGCTCGTTTTCATGGACCAGCAGATGCTCCGGCAGATTAAGAAAATGAAAAAGGGAACTGAGCACGAGTGGGTCATTCAGAGAAAAACTAAGCTCAACATGCTCAGTGTGAACGGGATTCTCTCAAGAAGAAAAAAAGCGATATCGGATCTCGGTGTGTTTGTTCAGTATGACTGGGAAGACGGAAAGTTTAAGCATTTCGAAATTGGTGGTCTCATGAGCCGCGCTACGAATCGCAGTCTCAAGGTGAACGTGAGCTCCGGTGGACTTCAGGTTGCCGTGATGCTCGAGCGCGGAGTTTAGTCGTGGATGATCTCGCTGTCGTCGAGGTCATCATCACCATTGTCTTTCCCGAACTTTGCTTCGGAATTCATTCCCTGGCGAAAGCACGTATAAAGATTTGAGGCCCCTGCAAAAATTAACGGACATGGATTGGTCGCGTTCACGCGATTCGTGGAAGAGATCACGGTATCAGCGTTGATCGCTGTGAGATCAATTTTCTTAAAAAGATCAGCTATACGAATCGTCATGAGAAGTGATTTGCCATCTTCTGGATAGATTGGCTGAGTGCCACTAAGCTGGAACACTGTCGTATCATCACTCTCATAACTAAAGCTGTGCCCATTCACTTGTCCGCGCAGATAGATGCTGTTACCACTAAGAGCTGCCGGGGCACCTGCGGGAAGTGACGTTGATTTATGAAGAAGCAATTTCACGCGGCGAAGTCCTTCTGGGTAAAGACGGATGGAGCCGAAAGGTTCGGGACTTCCCGCCAGGAGATCAACGAAAAATGGACCTTGGTAATGATCGGCAGATGTCGCAATGGCATTGATATCAGCAGAGCGGAAGAAGTGAATTTTCTTTACCACTATCCATGCCTCAAATAAATCCACGTTCGCGAGATTGGCGTCCAACAGTGGTGGGGGAGTGAGAGCGTAGGCGCTGGGTAGAAACCAGGAAGTAGATACGGTGGCATTCATGCCAGAACCCGTGATGGCAAAGTTTGTTGAGACTGCGGCCTCGGAGCTTCCGCCTTGGTTGGAGTTACAACTTGTGAAGAGCGAAATGAGGAATGAAAATCCCGCTGATTTCATTAATGCTTTCATACTCACGTCCTATGAGTCGTTAGGCCTACGTATGTGACGTGCAACTTTCGGCCTTAACTATATTTATGTCGGCAAAGTGAATTTTACCATTTCCAGAGAGTATAGGGAGGGAATCTGGCAAAAGTGTGGAGTTTCCGTGAGATGAATTATTTATGTCTTGGCTATCTTAGTGAATCTCTGACCTTCATCAGAAGTAGTCCCAGGTGATTTTTCCCCGTACGATCGCCGCAATCGGCCCAATAACAGTCATTGGTTGTGTGCTCATAAATATGAGATTCACCAGAAGAAAGGAGGAGTTTCCTCAGGTCTTCATGGCGAGTGAATTTCTCAAAGAGAACTTTTTCCATGTAACTATTTTTCACTTGATCCCAGTCTTTCCTCTTAGGGAATTTTGGATCTCGACCCCGGTTGGCCGCTTCCATAGGGGTCGGAGCAAACTGAACCCACTCACGAAGTTCCGGTGTTTCATATTTCTGAGCCTGGTAGTAGTGCTCGCTTGTTGACCACCATTCGCCATCCATGAAAACTCTGAAGCCAGAGAAGTTAGAAAATTCTCCGTAGGGATCTTCTTCACGATAAAAATCCAGTTCAGTTCCTGAATAGGGTGAAGGTGGGGTCTGTGGGAAATGAAAATAATGATGAACGATGTCTTTCACACAATGATGACCAGAATCTCTCACATTCAGTTCTTGAATATATGTTTTGAGTTCTTTCTCAGTTGGTATCCGTGCTCCGATTTTGTCGCAGTCCTGAGAATCTTCCTGAAGCCATAACAGGCCCCTCGGGTCTCGATACGTCGACGAGTGAGACGAGCTTGAGCAGGACAAAAGGAAAAGAAGAGGAAGAAGAATATGCATAAGAAATATTCAACAATACTGTTGGCCATTAGGCCATCTTCTTATTGAGCTCGCTCCGCACGCACGGAAGCGTGACCATCTCTGTCGAATTTGACGGAATACTGAATCGGATTGCAGCAGACTTCACAGTCCACTACCATTTCCTGCTCATTTCCCTCTTCAGGGTAGAACTCGATCCAGAGAATTTCGCCACAGAAAGGGCACTGCACTTGAAAGTCAGATTCCATAGGCCCATGCTATCAAAAAGATTAGCAGGCGTCCGCGATATAGAGCTCAAACTTCTGCTCTGTCTGAGTGTTGTAGATATCAAGTGTACAGCTTGCATCATTCTTGATGCGGATCTTCGTTTTCTGAATACCGTTTTCCACAAACTTCGTTTTCTTAGTGATCTTCACACTGGCGTCGCAGTCCGTGTAATGGATATAGCTTTCAATCGAACCGGCAAAATGACCAGGGATTGTGACTTCGACACCCTGATAGTAAGTATCGTCGCACATCAGGACGACCGTTTCGGAGAGCTCGCGGGCTTTCCAGTCAATAGCGACTTGGGCGTATTCCTCACGGGCAAAAACACTGTGAGCAAGAGAGAGAGAAGCGAGAAGAAGAAAATTTTTCATAGGTACTCCTTGGTTAATGAAGGCTTTCTAGCACTCTCTCCGAGTTATCAGCTATCTTAAATTCAGATGGTAAGCATAGGGTTTATCTCTTTTGTGTTTCGGTGATTCGAGGCTATAAACCGGCAACACACAAAGGATATCTTATGAAACTTATCATTCTTCTTTCTCTACTCTCTCTTTCAGCAATCGCTCAGGATATGTCGAAAACTGAAAACTGGGATGCCGCTTACCGTGAGGAAAGTGATGGATCGACAACCTACATAGGTGGCTGCGCTCTTCACCAGGAGTATGAGAACAAGATGTTTACGGTTGGGCCGACCATCATAAAGTACTTTGAGCCTTCACAGTTCACACAACCCCAGATCATGGGAAAGCTCGCTAAAGCAGATCCCGCATTGATTGCGGTCATGAAGAAAAGTTTTGATGGAAGTCTTGAAGGTGTGGATGATCTGACGCTTGAGAAACTTCACTCTCAAAAGTTTCCTAAGCTTGATCTCTACCGCGCAAATATCGGTGTGGGCGGCGGAAACGGGATTTACTTGGTTTACCATAAACTTTCTTCCGGTAAGTACGAACTCCTTTCACAAGTGATGGATGGAGATGTCGAGTTTTGCGATAAGAAAGTATGGCTTAAGTAATCTTCCGAAGGATCCGGAAAACAAAATAGGTCATGAGCCCGAGACCCAGCCCTTCGGCAATGCTGAAGGTAAAAGGGATCATGATCATGGTGATGAATGCGGGAAGAGCAGTTTCAATCTTCCCGAAGTCCACTCTGGTAATTTCACTGATCATGAAAAAACCCACGAGTACCAAAGCGGGAGTGGTCGCCGCTAAGGGAATCGAAAGAAAAAGTGGTGCTAAGAAAAGTGATAAGAGAAAACAGGTGGTCACTGTCACACTCGTAAGTCCCGTTCTTCCTCCCTGTTCAACTCCTGCAGCAGATTCAATGTAACTCGTGACTGACGACGTCCCGAGACACGCACCGGTCATGGCGGCAAAGGCATCGGCCTTTAAAGCGCGGTCAATATTCCGGATCTCACCATTTTCATCAAGGAGTCTCGCGCGGGAACAAACGGCGAGAAGTGTTCCGAGATTATCAAAAAGATCCACAAGAAAAAGTGACAGAACAAGTGGCAGGCATTGCCCCAGGTTATTCCAGAAATACATGAGATCAAGTTGAAAGAAAGTAGCCGATAGCGAGGGTGGGAGCGAGAAAACTTTCTCAGGCACCGGAGCTTTTCCCAGAACCATCAGACACACACTGATAAAGAGAATCGATAATAAAAGTCCGGCAGATACGCGTCTCAAATGCAGATATCCCGCGAGCATAATCCCGCCTAAGATTACCCACAGCTGTATGTCTTTTACATTTCCCAGCGTGATCAGAGTTGCGGGATGGGCGATAATAATCCCTGCATTCTTAAGCCCGATCAGCGTGATGAACAGACCAATTCCGACCGTGAGCCCATGCCGGATACTTTCCGGAATGAGAGTCAGGATTTTTTTTCTGATGCCGGAAAGAGTGAGGATAAGAAAAAGAACTCCCGAATAAAAAACGAGCCCCAAGGCGGCCTGCCAACTCATGCCCACACCAAGACAAAGCGTGTAAGTAAAAAAAGCATTGAGTCCCATACCAGGAGCAAGTGCCACAGGTAGATTGGTGAAAAAGGCCATGGAGAGAGTCATGAGTGCTGAAGAAAGTATTGTGGCACCAAGAACTGCTTCGGCCGGCATTCCGGAAACGGAGAGGATCGCAGGATTGACGACGAGAATATAAACCATAGCGGTGAAAGTCGTGAGGCCCGCGAAGATCTCAGTCTTTACTGTTGTCTTGTTATCTTCTAACCGGAATATATTCATGATCACTTTTTACCCTTAGTATGAGCTTTGGGCTAGCGGGAAAACAATCCTGGAGGACTTCACTGGCGAAAGACTGATCAACTGAGTAAATATATTTCCAATCAAAGTTTCCTCCCTTAAAATAGTCCTATGTGGAAAGGTTTTCTTTTGTTCTTTGCTTATCTCCTGAGTGCGCGGATGGGACTATCCCTCTCGGCCGTTAGTGGATTTGCAACACTCGTTTGGCTTCCCACGGGAATAGCTTTTGCCGCCTTACTCCTTTGGGGAAAACGCTATTGGCCCGCGGTTGCTCTGGCCGCTATTTCAGTAAACCTTTGGACTGGAGCTCCCGTCCTCGTAGCACTCGGGATGGGAATCGGGAACACCCTTGAGGCCGTTATTGGTGTCACACTTTTTCGCCGATTCGCTGGTGTAGATACCAGACTTGATAATATCCGCCATGTCACAGTCCTCGTTGTCTGTGTGGGTCTGATCAGTACGATGTTCAGTGCAACGATTGGTGTAGGAAGTCTTTATCTCGGCCAAATGGTAAAAAGCGACGGTCTTCTTTCTACATGGTGGGCGTGGTGGATTGGAGATGTATTAAGTGCACTCGTGGTTGCTCCGCTTCTCATCGTCTGGAGCAGGCCTCCAGTTTTTGAGAAAAGTTTTTCCAGAAGAATCGAAGGACTAGTACTAGGCTTTCTCGTTATTGCCTTGAGCCTTGCTGTTTTTAGTCCCTGGCCATTTCGTGATCTCCATCAATACATTCAACTCTATTGGGTTTTCCTTCTCCTTATTTGGGCGACACTTCGCTTCGGACAGCACGCCAATGTTCTCCTGACCATGGTGCTCTCCACGATTGCAATCATTGGTACGCTCATGGGTCATGGTCCGTATTACGGTTCTACAGTCAGCGAAAATCTTCTTCTTCTCCAGCTCTTCATGAGTGCTGTTGCACTCTCAGGACTATTCTTCGGAGCTCTCGGAAGAGAGAAGGATGATGCCATCCGGCTGCGGACAGATTTTATTTCGATTGCCTCACACGAACTGCGCACTCCTGTCACAGGGATTAATATTTCTATTGATGTGCTGAAGGGACTAGGGATTCACGAAAATCCTAATGTCGGAAGCGCCATGGATTCGCTTGAGCGGCAGACAAAAAAACTTTCCACACTTGTGGAGTCTTTGTTAAACGTGGCGCAGATTGAGTCAGGAAATCTTATCCTTGAGAAAAAAGAAACAGATATTTCTGAACTTGTTCATCGGGTGGCGGATAACCTGAAAGAACTTCGTGAACGGAAGGGGTGTGAACTCAATCTTGAGATTCAGCCCTTGGTCCGCGGAGTTGTGAGTCCATACGGGATTGAGCAGGTGCTGACGAATCTTGTGATGAATTCCTTGAAATATGGGCAAGGCAAGCCGATTACCATTACTCTGGCAGAAACCGGTACCGGGGCAACGTTGAGCGTTCAGGATCATGGGCAGGGGATTGCTCCGGGGAATCACCAGAGAATTTTTGAGCGTTACGAGCGCGTGAAAAGCGAAACGAATCAACAGGGCGTTGGGCTTGGACTTTATCTCAGTAAGCTTATTGTGAATGCCCATCAGGGTAAGATCAGCGTTCAAAGTCAGGAAGGAAAGGGCTCCATCTTTACCGTGGAAATTCCCCGCGCTCCCGAAGATGCCTGAAGACTTATTTCTCTGAAGAAAGTGGATTCACTGAAAAGGGTCCGCCTCTCTCAATGGCCTTTTTATAGGCCGGTCTTTCCAGAACTTTTTTCACGAACTCATCCAGCTTCGGGCGACCAAGCGGTCCGATTGATGATGCGGCCTCGAGAGGGTAGCTCATCATGATGTCGGCGGCAGTAAATTCTGCACCCGCAAACCACTCTGATTTTTTCAATTCCCCTTCAACAAAATTCAGATGAAGTTTAAGCTGGGGTTTAATCCATGAAGACCGGACAGTTTGGGCAATCCTCTTCGCAATGGGTTTTACAAAGAACGGCATGGGAGAACTTTCCACGCGCGAAAAAATCAGCTCCATCAGGAGTGGAGTCATCATCGAACCTTCGGCATAGTGAAGCCAATATTGGTAGCGAAGTAGATCATCCTCATTCCTGGGTTTTAGTTTTCCCTCACCATATTTATCGACGAGGTAACTGATGATAAAAGCTGATTCCGCTATGACTCTCTTGCCATCGGTAATGACGGGGGATTTTCCCAGAGGATGGATCGCTTTAAGTTCGGGCGGAGCAAGGAGGGTTTCCTTGTCTCTCTTATAGACCTTGAGCTCATACGGAAGGTTTAATTCTTCCAGGAGCCAGAGGATTCTTTGTGAACGGGAATTTTCAAGGTGATGAACTGTAATCATAACTCATGATATGTCAGCCACTCAAAGATGGCAGGAGTAAACGCAGCAAAGAACAAGAATATCGCTCTATCCCTTCGGAATGAGCTTCTTCGGCGAAAAGAAATCCCCCTGAAAGCGGTCAGGCAGTAAATTGAGGAAGACCCCCAAAAGGATGTTTTGTGAAAATTCTCCTCTCAACTTTTATTCTCTGCCTCTCCCTGAATCTACAGGCAAAAAAGATGGAACTTTCTCCCGAAGTAAAACATGGGCCCATCATGAAAGACGCTTGCGGTAATTTTGCCGACGGTGTCAGCGCACTGGAGCGGATTCAGGAAACTTCCAGTTTTGATTCTGACGGACAGATTGCCCTCTATAATTTCTCTTCCCGCGCCCTCGCAGCTCTATATAAAGAAAAGATGAAGAATGAAAAGCATCCTGGCCGGCGCGCGAAGCTAAAGGTTAAGTTTGAAATGGCGTGCAGGAATGTTGGCTAGAAAGAGACCTCGACAATGAGAAACCGGGATCCTTTTATCATCAGGGTTCCGGTTTCAGTTTTATCCATCAGAAGTATTTCATAATTTAGTAATTCAATTTCATTCACCATCGTTATTTCGCCTACTGAAAATACGGCGAAGAACTTGCCGCCGATTTCAAGACTCATTTCATTTTTTCCAGTCAGAATTCTTCCGGTGGCCTCATCTCTTCGGCACATGAGGTTGAAGTCTCGTCCAGGAGCTTCAATCCCGGCGTGCATGGACTGTTCCCCCGAAAATGAAAAAGGGGTCATGAGAGAAAGTTCGCGACCATTGATGAGAACTGGCTGACCTTCAATGAGGACCATAGTGCGATCAATTTCAGGGTAGGAAGAAAAAGGTCCGGATTTCGTGAGTGCTGCCATACTCAGCCGAAAGAGAAAATGGTCGTTGGGAAAAACGAAAATTTCTTCCGTTACTCCGTGTCCGTTCTTCCATGGCTTTCTCTTATAATGAGATCTCGTGAGATGCGTTTTCATGACTTATTACAATACAGATTAAAGGTATCTGGAAGGGGATGAGAAGAGGATACAAATGAGTGTCAAAACTCTGGTCACTTTTACCCGGCAATTTTGGCCTGCCCGAAGATTTCAGGCCAAATATTCTAAGATTCAGACGCGAACTTACGGATAAGTTCTCACATCAACACGGAGGTTTTCTTGATCGCAAAGATTCTGCTTCTTTTGGCACTTATTGTCCCTGCTCATGGTGCCGATCTCCGGGTTCTTTCGTGGAATGCTTTCATGCTTCCAAAGCCCATTAAATTCAGTAATCAAAGTGTGCGCACAGAAGTCATTTCCTACGCCCTTTCCGATGGCGAGTATGATCTGATTTTTTTTCAGGAAGCTTTCATGGGTTCGTTCCGAGAAAAAGTTGGAAATGATCTCAAAGAAAATTATCCTCACCAGTACTATCTGGGGAACAACAGATTTCTGTATCCCTTTTTTGGTTCCGGCGTTTTCATCCTGAGCAAGAAACCATTTACGGTTCTTGATAAAGTGTACTTTGATAAGTGTGGAGCTGCAGATTGCTTTGCCGCTAAAGGGTCAGTTCTCATCGAGACAAAGATTCCTAACGGGAAAACCGTACAGTTTGCTGTTACACATCTTCAGGCGACAGAAAAACTTGGGGCAGTCAGACTCCGCCAGATGGGACAGATCAATAAAATGCTTCAGAAGCATAAGAAAGAAAATATCCCGCAGCTTCTCGTGGGAGATCTCAACACGGATGCAAAAGAGCCTGAGTTTGAAAAAGGCCTTGATCTTCTCGGCATGAATGCGACTCAACTCACCGGAGAATACGATCACACGAACGTCATCCCATGCTACAAGAAGCCTACTCACCAGAAAGAGTGGATCGATCACATGTGGGTGGATAAGAAAACGCAACTGAAGGATTCTTCGATTTCTGCCCGCGCAGTAGATTATGAATTTAAGGGACAGACTTGTATGGCGTCAGATCATCTTGCGATTGAAGGCAATTTCACTTTCGCGGATTAATTCTGAGTCGAGCAAAAGTACGAACCGCTCAGGGTTTGAGTCTTTCCGGCAAAATTAATCTGGAGATTCCTCTCACCATGGTTATTTGATTTTTTCGCGAGAACCATCTCAAGAGTCTGCTCGTCTGGATCAAGGGCGGTAATCTTGAGATCGTTCTCTGTCTCTGTGCGGATGACTTCACCTCGGGAAAAGAGATTCTGTTCCCCGTTTGAGATCAGGATATGGTTCGTATAGAACGATAACGAGAAGCTTCCTCCGTTATCCATCCGGCAAGTGATCCTCTCTTCCAGAGAACTTGCGGGAACAACTTTACTCACATCAATTTTCTTTAAAGCCTCATCCTGATTCTCACATTCCGTCTGGTTGATTCTCGTCTCTTCAGCATCAATCACAAAACGCACTTGATGCGAGGCCGTCTTCAGATAGTAATTCTGTCCCGGATTTTTCAGGTGATTTTCTATAAAGAGAACAAAACCTGGGTAGAGAATCTCTTCCGGAACCCGCAACTGCTCATTCAGCGTGAGGTTCAAAGCGATACGGGTTTTTCTTGAGAGAAGAGTCCAAAAGGTATTGCGGCTAAA
Organism: Bacteriovoracaceae bacterium; assembly: GCA_046593575.1. Classification (GTDB taxonomy): domain Bacteria; phylum Bdellovibrionota; class Bacteriovoracia; order Bacteriovoracales; family Bacteriovoracaceae; genus Peredibacter. The sequence continues at coordinate 21,024 of JBKJNQ010000268.1, read as the reverse complement.
AGTTCTTCCCTGGAGATCCAAAAGGATACGGTCGATGTTGTCCTGGCGGATAGTGATCACTGGTGTAAACATAGAATTGAAAGCTGTTGAAGTCATACAGCTGAGAGCTTGCCCCATTCCGCGTCCGATACTATCAGCTAGGTTGTCAGTCGTTTTTTTTAAACCGCAACCGGTAAGAGTGAAAATAAAGAGAGCGAAAAATAGAATTTTCATGGATGGTGAAAGTATCACGAGGGATAAGCTGGGAATCTCTGAATGAAGAAATTACAATCCGAAACAGCGAAACCTAGGTCTTCGTTTTTAGAAGAAGGGGCGGATGATGACGGTCACAACGCCGCAGACAAGGTCGTCCAGATCGGTCAGTTTATTTCCCTGAAACAACCGGACTTCGTCATCCTGGAAAGTCACCACAAGGCTTTTGGGCCCGGGCCGCTTTGAGAGGTCTACGAGGATCTCGTCGCCTTTCATCACGCCGAGCTGAGGGAAGTCGCTTTCAACCTTTAAAAGCTTAATACCGGGGTCTCCTATGCCATAGCGCTCGTCAAAGGAGAGAGGCTTCTCGGCAAACTCAGAGCAGGGACTTTGGAACCCCGTGAGCTTTTCGTCTTTGATCGTGGCGGACTCATAAACGCGCATTCACTGTACCTTTCCGAATTTCATTGTGAGACCAAGTGTGTACTGAACGTCAGGTTTTCCCTGCTTGATAAAAATCCATGTTGCTCCCGCTGAAGCGGCGAGGATATTGGAAAGAGCTATCTGAATTCCGGTACCGGCGTAAGGGTCCCACTGAATCGGAGGCTCTTTCACTGTTGTTACCAGAGTGGATGTATCAGTGATGGTGGTTTTTGATTTTGATCCACGGGCACCAGCGCGCGCATAAAATCCCAGCCAGTTTGATGCCGGCACCGTTGAGCGCAGACCAATCAGAAGCCTTTGCGTCTGATCATCGGTTTTAAGGTTTTGCGAAGGAATCTCGCGCCGTCCATTGGACTGGTTACCCTCGAGTTCAAGCGACAGGAGAGTGTAACCTGCCAGCACGCGGGCCCCGAAAAAAGTGCGGGTGGAATAACGGGCGGGTTCAGGATAGCGGTTCAGGGTATGTTCCACGCCGTAGAGGGGCTCGAAGCGAATCGACATGCCGTCGGCCCATACGGGAAGGGTGGTAAGACCTAGCAGCAGCATCAGGAATTTTGTCATGGGTATCTCCAGACTTCATTAGATACGATTGCGGCGATTCCGGGCAGGGTGACAAATTTTACCCTAGGAATATTTTACGTAAAAGGTACGGAAAGTCAAGCCCCGTCTTGCGTGTACGGAAAATCTACGTATATTGACATGTATGGGTGATGACTTTTCCATTGATGCAAAAATCTTCTCTGATCGCAAAAGCTCTTACCTCGTGAAGGTAACGGGTAAGAAAAAGCGCGAAGGCCTTCTTCCTGGTGACGTGCTGGTGATTGACCGCAATCTTCCGCACACCAAAGATAAGCTCGGCGTGGTCGTGAGAAACGGCAAGTTCACCGTCGAGCGCGTGACGAGCGAACTCATGGGAAAAAATGATCCGGACAATGGTGATTTCATCTGGGGCATGATCCGCGCCCTGGTACGGGAGGTCTGATGAAAATGGTCGCACTGGTTGATTGCAATTCTTTCTACTGCTCGTGTGAGAAAATTTTCAGGCCTGATCTCAGGAATAAACCGGTAGTGGTGCTCTCCAATAATGACGGAGCGGCGATTGCTTTTACGAAAGAGGCCAAGGCACTGGGTTTTGGCGAGATGTGCGAAGCTTTCTTCAAAGTCCGTGATCGGGTGAAGAAGCATAACGTCGCCGTTTTTTCTTCCAACTACGCGCTTTACGATGACATCAGTAAGCGGGTGATGAATGTGCTCAGAGAATTTTCTCCCAAGGTCGAAGTCTACTCGGTGGATGAGGCCTTCGTGGAAATCGAAGGTGACGAGAACTTTGACTTTGAAGAGTGGGGAAGAAATGTCCGCGCGGAAATTTTCCGGAAGATCGGCATGCCGGTCGGGGTGGGAATCTCGAAAACCAAAGTGCTCGCGAAAGTCTCGAACAAGCTTTCTAAAAGACACAGTGGCGTGTGCGTTCTTCAGACTGATGAACAAATTGATGAAGCACTAAAGGATTTTCCTGTGCGCGATCTTTGGGGAGTGGGAGCGCGTTCTGCGAGTAAGCTTTCTATTTTCAATATCCGGACCGCTCTTGAATTTAAAAGATTTGCCGATGAGAAACTGATTCAGAAGCATCTCACCAAAGTCGGACGGGAAATTCAGGATGAACTGCGCGGGATTCATTGTCTCTCGCTCGAGTCTCCGGAAGACAAGAAAAATACCGGGAACTCGCGAAGCTTCGGCTATGACGTTTATACCAAGCAGGAACTCCAGGAGGCACTGGCGCAATTTGCGAGCAATTCCTCCGCAAAACTTCGCGCGCAACACAGTGTCTGTTACAGCATCACCGCTTTTATTCACACCAATCCCTTTAAGCCCGGGCCTCAGTATTACGGAGTCGAATCCTTTCGTTTTTCTTCGGGAACATCGGACGTGGTGAAAATCATCAAGGCCGCCCACGAGGTGCTGGATAAAATTTATCGCCCCGGCTACGGCTACAAGAAAGGGGGAATTCTTCTCAATCATATTGTCCCGAGAAATGAATGCCAGATGGATCTCTTTGCACCCGATGCTTCAGACAATGAGCATCTCAATAACGTCGTCGACATGATCAATAAAAAATACGGGCCTCAAACCGTCAAGAGTGGGGCGTGCGGGATTAATCAGGCGTGGAAGACGATTCACGCTTTCAAGTCCCGGCATTTCACGACGGAATGGAAGGATCTTCTTACGGTGGAATTATGATTCATCTGGGACTTCCTACCTGGGAGAGTGCGCTCCTTCAGGGAACTCTCTATGATTACCGAACTCCCATTCATGAGTTCCTTTCGCTCTATGCTTCGCAGTTTGATGCCGTTGAACTTTCTTCAACGTTCAACGATATGCCTTATGAAAGTGAAGTGCAGAAGCTCCGTGAAGTAGTGGAAGTGGTGAATCCGGATTTTAAATTCTGTCCGATCATTCCCCGGAGAGTCTCGCATGAGTTTCCGCTGGGAGAAAATTATCATGACATGAAAGAGTTTCTCGAGACACTTTCATTTCTTGGCCCGCATCTCGGCACCGTTGTGCTTCGGCTTCCGGAAACCTTTCAGCCGGAGAACTGGAAAACTATTCTGCGCTTTGCCCGACGATGCCCGAAGGATAAAAGATTTGCGGTTCACCTCACACACATGGATTGGTACAAGAAAATAGAATGTCTCCTTCCGCTTGTCCATGCACTCAAAGAGACACCGATGAATATTCTGATTGAAGATAATCAGACTCATGATTTTCAGACAGAGAAGCTTCTCGGTGGGGATCATCTGATGATTCGGTTCCGGGGACGTCAATCACCGCTGGATGAACAGAGGCTCGCGATGTGGGTCGATAAACTGGGCAAGTTTAAAGGATATGGAATCCACAGTGCGCACTTCTTTTTGTATGAGGAAGAAGAGATGTGCCTCGGAATCCTAAGAAAGATCGCCACTTCCGTGGGAGGAAAAGTCCGTATTCCGGAAATGTACGATGAGAATGCTGATCAAAGGAGCCTTCCATTTGAGTGAATTAGTCGGCATAAAAAAGCACTTGGAAAACACTCGCCTCGGGAGGAAGATGAAAGCATCACTTAAGGAGATTTTCATGAAGTCCATATTTTACATTTTAGTTCTTTGCCTTGCTGTCTCTTGCGCCAGCAAAAAGTCGGATGAGAAGGAAATTGAGCAGGAAGCTGCCCAGACGAATGTCACAACTTCTCAGGCCCTAGGCGGAACGATTCATGATGCCATCGCAAATTCAAAAACGTTGAAAGATGCTCAGAAAGAAGAACTGACGAAGATCCTTGAATCAAATAAACAAAGATCGATTGAACTCTCTGAGCAGTCGTACAAGTATCGTGCTGTTCTCATTCAGGAACTCCTGAACGGGAAGGCAACTGATGCGAGAATCAAGATTCTTGAAAATGACATTAAGAAAATCGAAGATCTTCGCCTGAAGAATACTTTCGATACTGTGAAGAAAGTTTCTGCAATTGTCTCAAGTCATCCGGACAAGCATGAGTTCGCGGAACATCTCATCAACATGGAAGGCAAGGGCTCTACTTCGGGGAAGTAATCAGGGAACGATTCCTGTATCGCCTTTTTTCGCTATCTCGCCGGGGACACCTTTAAATTTCAAAGGAATAGTCTGGGCATGTTTATCGACATTTTTGAAGGCCATGAGATGGAGCTGAGGGGCACAGACCACACCGTTCTGTGCCGTCACCGCGATGACTTCGTTCTGCTTTACCATTTGGCCCAGCTTCACTTTGATCTCAACATGCAGATATAAAGCTACTGTACCATCTGAATGGAGGACTTTGATGTTATGTCCTTTTCCAAAATATTTCTGATCACAGCCGCCACCGAGCCCCGGCGCATAAACACTGAGAACTTTTCCATCTTCAATGGCAGTGACCGGCGTTCCGTAAGGAACATCAAAGGACCATTTGTATTCATTTCCCGCTCGAGTTTTAGAATGAAAAGGGGATGTTGAAATGAAGTATTTGGTGCCGGTGGGAAAAGGGAGTGAGACCTCCTTGAAACTGGAACGAAGCCGCTCGGAAGCCGATTCATAAGAGTTGTGGGCGCAGCCGAAGACGACCAGAAGAACTAAAAAAAGTGTTTTCATCCTCCTATTCTAGCTCAATATCCCTGGTTTTTCATGATAAATACGAATTAAGTGACTGAACACTCTCTTGCGAGTGTATCGGTTTGGTAAACATCTGTTTCTTAAATATACATAGCCGTCTGACGCTGGCCTGACATAATTTCCAGACAACCTACAAAGGATGGGAATTATGAAAATGCTCCTCAGTTTTGTCCTCTTCAGCTTATCTCTCAATCTCTTCGCGGATGTTGTTCCGGGTGTGACGGATGTTCGTATCATTACGCTCGAAGGTGATAAGGTTGAACTTCTGACGACCGTCAAAGGCTTCACTCTCTATACGTTTGATCCAGATGGAGCAGACGAATCTAACTGTAACGATAGTTGTGCTGTTGCCTGGCCTCCACTTCTCCTCACACCGGAGCAAGTAAAACTTGTGACCGGAGACTTCCGGGTTGTGAAAAGAAAAGATGGAAAGCTTCAGCTCTCATTTGACGGACATCCGCTTTACCTTTACCAGGGCGATAAAAAGGCCGGGGATACAAAGGGTGATGGACTCGGCGGCATCTGGCATATAGCGATCGACGAAGGCTAAAAAAATCAGCGTCCGCCGCAGCCTGAACCGCTCGGCGGATCTTCTTGTGACTGACACTCTTTCGCTTCTGGTGGGCAACGTAAGCGGACATGCATGTGATCGGCGTGATTCGGATAAGCTCTGACACTCCGAAGAACTTCTTCAAACGTTGCCACTTCTTTCTTCAGACGGGCAAAGCGACAAATTTCTTTTTTAATCACGGGATCAACAAAGATACGCTGAACCTGGCCATTTTCATGAAGCTTCTTGATGAATTCCCAGACGCGGGCAGAATCAAAGTTATTCGAGATCCGCCCACCTGTTACCATGTTCTCTGCAAAACCTTTGATATAGGCCGGGCTCTGTTCTCGATGATTCAAACGGAAATACGCAAGATCAGCATCAAGACCATTCTGGTGAGAGCTATGAAGATCACTCACATCACCTCCATCTTCCTGTGCGATGTCGCCAATCTGGAGTCGATCGAGACCAGGGAATTTCTCACTCATCGCCTGCGAAGATTTCACAATCATGTTGATCATTTCGAGAGCACCGAAGCCACGGTTTCGGTAGAGGAACAGGTGCATGAAGCCTGCGCCCTGATCTGAAATACGCACGCCATTACGGAGTGAGCCCGCGCTATAATAGCCGATGGGTTCTGAAGATATATCCTGAGCTTGAGAGGAGAACGAGAGCACAAGGAGAGCGAGTGCTGCGATAGTGGTTTTCATGGATGGTTTTTACCATGGGTTCTTATGGGTAACCATAGGCAGGTAGTTTCTACACACTAGAAATGATGACCCACAACCATGAGAAAAGTCGTGAAACTCTTCTCTTCATTCCTTGTGCGCTCATTGGAGACCGCCGCTCCGCCGTTCTCAATCTTGTATCCTGTGAACTTTTGACGGGTGTGAGACATACTTGTTTGGACCGCCTTAATTTCCAGAAAGGCGCCCCTGAGAGTCGTGAGACTGAGACCCCCTGAAAGAATCTGACCCTGGAATTCTTCCTCAAGATTATCCACGTACTCATCACCACCAGCGGGAAAATATTTTTTACTGAAGCTTCTGTGGCCGCTGGTTATTCCGGTTTCTCCGAAAATCTCAAGAGTCATCGGTGCGGGATCACCTACAACATCAAAGGTCCGCACATGGAAAATGGCGCCGATTCTCAACAGAAGATTCGTTGCGCGTGTTTTTCCGCGAAGGATATTGGCATTTTTATTTCCCCTTCCCAGTGAATCGACAACGAAACCTTCTGACCGGATTCCCAAAAGAAGCCGCTGGAAAAAAACCTGATCGTAGCCAAACTGAAGTGCACCTCCATAGAGGGTGGTCTTATTGTCGATGTCTTTTTTCTCAAGACCTTCGTATTCGGATGGGAAAGTGTAACTGGAAGCGGCCGGACCTATGCCAAAGACGAAACCCTTTTTGTGAGCAAGGGGATCATCGTCCGCGAAGGCCGTTGTAGAGAGAATAAGAAAAAGCACAAAGAAAAACTTCATGCTTCAAGTTTAATCTCATCTCAGGCGTTGCGGAACTTTTTCTTCTTAGGGGCAAGTTTTTTGAGATTTTTCTCTGTCTGATTAGGAAGATTTTTCCCGCAATCAAGACACGCGGGAGTGAAGCCGTGGCTATTGTGAGAAATTCCCTTGAGGCCCGGTCGTCTGGTGCAATAATAGCTCACATTCTGCGAAAAGCATGAAGGACATGAGGCCTGGACCTTGAAGCCCGAATTCAGAACGAACCATCCAGATACTGTTTCACCATCTTTCATTTTTTTCTCCCGAACTGAATTTTACCTTAAAATCATTTTTTGTTTTTCGTGTGAGTCATGGCAACTCTTTTTTATGAAGGGGATGCAGCTGTCAGTTGCTCGACACAGCAGGGAGATTCACCCCGCAAAGGTTCAGTGCGTGAGGGAAATTTCTGACTCTCACCCGGGGCATACAGACCCGCGAAAGACAAAAAACTTGGGATCGTCGACTCCCTGTCGTAAGATATGACTGACAGAATTCTTAAGGAGTCTCTATGCGAATTATTTCACTCTTACTTCTTCTCACTGTGGGCTGTGCTTCGGTCACAAAAGAACCAACGGATTCAGAAATCAATGGTCAGGCGCTAAGAGCGTATCAAGAAGTGAAATCTAAATCGAAACTTTCCACCAACGCTGAATGGAAAGCGATGCTTGATCGCGTGGCCTCGCGGATTGCGAAATCTTCAGGTGAAAATTTTCAGTGGGAGTGGATGCTGATTGAGAGTCCTGAAATCAACGCCTGGTGTATGCCCGGTGGGAAAATGGCCGTCTACACAGGCATCATGCCGGTACTGAAAACAGAAGGTGCACTTGCTGCTGTTCTTGGACACGAAGTTGCGCACGCAACGAAACGCCACGGGAAAGAGAGATACGCGCGCGCGATGAAAACAAACATCACCGGGATTGCTGTGGGACTTGCGACCGTTGTGGGTGGTCAGATTTTTTGTAAGACTGAAACCTGCCGGAAGCTTACAACGCTTTCTGGTGCGGCCGCCGGGTTTGCCCTGCAGTTCTTTGATATGAAATTTTCACGTGCTGATGAATCGGAAGCCGATCACTATGGGCAAATGTATATGGCGCGTGCTGGCTATGATCCTTCGGAAGCGATGAATCTCTGGGACCGTATGGGTGCGGCCAATAAAGGTTCTGCACCACCGGAGATTCTTTCGACTCACCCGTCTGACGTGAATCGCAAAGCAGCACTCAGACAATGGCTACCAAAAGCTGAAGAACTTTACAGTGAAGCTCCGTCGAAATACGGAACTGGCGAAACGATCCACTAGATTTTCATTTTTTGTTCAAAATTTGAGATGATGGCCTGGTATTCCGGGCCTTCGTTTTTTTGAGAAAGGGCGGAAAGAAGTTTACTGAATTCTTCTCCTTCCATGAAAGTGTATTCGATAAGAAGTGCTTCTTCGAAAAGAAAGGGGCCTGGCGACTTGAGAATGATTTCTCCAGCGAGAGCGGCGACACCCGGTTCAGCAAACTGAATCGTACGAAGTTCTCGCAAAATCTTTAATCGAAAATTCTGATCCAGTTCACGGGTAAAAATCAATTCTCTGCCGACCAGAACCGCTGACTTCGGATCAGACTCCATGGCGTCACGGAACTGGCGATGAAGACTCTGAGTCATGCCGTTATCACTGGGCTCTCCGGCAGCAGGTTCTCTGATTTTGAGGTCATCGTGGTCAAAAATGGATGAAGGGTTTCTTCCATCGTTTCCACCAGGGGCCTTGAGGATGTAACTGTTCTGCTGATGTTCTTCCGGCACCAGCGCCATCATCCCGAGAAGAGCTGCTGAAAGAAATAAGATGAGTAATAATTTGTTCACTTACTCATTTTAATTGCATGCGCTTTTTTTCCCTAATTTAACGGGATAACTAAGCCTTAACTCCGCTCTTGTGACTCAAAATCTTGTCAATTATCATAGGGTGATGGAAGAACTAAAAATCACGGATCATCTCGAAGGAACTGGTAAGGAAACCGCGCGCGGTGCCCTTTGTTTCGTTCACTATGAGGGCTACCTCACCGACGGAACTCTTTTCGAGTCTTCACATCAGAAAGGCAGGCCCTTTCAATTTGTCTTCGGAACCGGGAGAGTCATCAAGGGTTGGGATCAGGGGCTCATAGGCATGAAAGAAGGCGGGAAGCGCGAGCTCTTTGTTCCGTCTCATCTGGCCTATGGGGAAAGACAAGTAGGGGACCTTATCGGTCCCCATTCTTCATTGCGATTTGTGATTGAATTACTGGAAGTCAGAACCCGCGATTAACGAACAAGCTTCGCTTCAATTCTGGCCATGAGCGAGAGCCAAGCGGCTTCGTCATTCACGATCGCCTGAGTCTCAGTCGCCCAGCTCTCAAAGCCGTTCACCGAAAGATTTGGATGGCAATTGGCTTCCGGAGCTTCTATGTATTTCGAGAAGTTTGTTGACCAGCATCCTGGCAGATAGCGCGGGTAAAGCTGCTCAATAATTCCTGAAAGATCTGAAAGTGTATAAGTAGGAAGTGATTCCTGAAGATAAGGTGCTGTGAAAACCGGAAACTCATCAATCTTGATATCGCGGATGAGAAGGCTTCCGACATCTTCTTCGTAGAGATCCACGATTCCGGATTCGCGCGTGATGATGGTGTATCCGCGGGCCGGATATTTTCTCACAGGGAAGCAGTAGTTTTTAAAGATTGCGATGTCTTCCGAAAGAAAAAGACAACTCTGTGTGGAAATGAAACCGAAGATTTTTCCCGTCTCTTTATAGGTGAAATCAGCTTTTTCAATGCGATTGAGGAGCTCTTCAAAGGGACGCGCCTCCAGCACCTGCGCATGGGCGAAAGAGGAAACAAAGAGAACAATAAGAAGGATGATTTTTTTCATACTCTAACGCTAAAACTTTCTGTGCTTTTCGTCCAACACCCGATGCGTTGAATTTACCCGAGTAAAAGCATCAGAAGCTTTGCCGTCCAGAGAATAGTGCGGATCCAGTTTCCACGCACCAGGTTTGTAATCACTTTCTCATTTTTTCCCTGGAGAAGTTTCTGATGCTGAGGAACCTGAATAAGAAACGTCGTGAGCCAGACGAGAATGACGAGTCCCAGAAGAATGAAGTTGAGATCTGTCCTCATGGTCCACGCCAGAAAACCAGCGAGACCCAGCTCCGTGAACATCAGAGGAATGACTACCCACGAGATGCGGTTCTGATGGGAGACCATCGCCGGAGCGAAAGTTTCAGAGTCGTAATAATGGAAAGACGGATAATGCAGAAGCTGAACGAGCCAGATGAGTGTCACGAGCGAGGCCGTGACCATGAGGTTTATCTCATTCAAGCGAATTCCACAGACGCTGCCTTTCTTCTGGGGTCAAACTTTCCATGCCCCAGGAAAATTCAGTATGCGTTTCTGAGCCGGTTTTTTTCACCCCTCTCATCATCATGCACATGTGAGAGCCCGTGATCTTTACCGCCACAGCACGCGGTTGAATCACTTCCACCATACCCATGGCGATTTCTTTGGTGAGACGCTCCTGAACCTGGAGTCGCTTAGAAAAGACATCTACCATGCGTGGAATTTTTGAAAGGCCCAAGATTTTATCTGAAGGATAATAAGCGACACTGACATTTCCCCAGAAAGGAAGCATATGATGCTCGCACAAGCTGTAGTACTCAATGCCACGGACACTCACGAGACCGCCGACGCCCTCAAAAACTCCTTCGCCTACTGCATCTTTCGGTGACAGCGCGTACCCTGAACACAATTCCTTCATCGCCTTGGCGAAACGGGCAGGAGTGCGCTCGAGTCCTTCGCGCGAGGGATTTTCTCCCACCGATCGAAGAATCAGATCTCCGGCCGTTTTGAGACTCTCGTGAGAGTTGGAGTAACCTTGAAAAAGCGATTCTGAAATATTCATGCCAACATTGTTACCACGCCCTGAGTGAGTTGGATCAATTGTTCAAGATTTGTCTGATGTGTATAAAAAAAAGGGGCCCTAAGGCCCCTTGAGAATTGAGATTACTGTTTCCAGGGATTGAAGGCGGTTTCAAGACCTTTCATGTGGGGCTTCAGCTCCGGCATGTGGCGCCCGATAACCTTGTGAAGGTAACCCTCATCATCCACCCAGTTCATCCCACCATGGGTATAGACCGAAGGATTGTACTTATCGGTGTAGAATGGATCGGCCATCAGACGGCGTGAGGCCATAAGAATAAAGATATGGAACATGGTTTCGCCGAAACCAAAATTCTTCGGACGAACTTCTTCAGAAAGAGTTCCCACCAGAAGATCCACCAGTTCCACATTGTCCTGACCGTTTTCATCACGACCGTAGACCTTGTAGAACTTCGCGAGAATTTCTTTTTGTCTGTCTGTCTTCACTTCTCCATCCGGAAAAAAATCTGCGTATTTCTGGATCGGTCTCATGTTGAGAGCGCGACGGAATTGATTATAGCGGGGGACACCACGCTCACGATCTCTCAACACATCAACCATGCCGAGATCCATGATTCCGTGACCGGGAATCGTGAGTTCCTGCATGAACTTAGGATAGTTATTGAGAATGAGCTGACCTGGGTGCTGAGTACCGAAAGAGTAGAAGAGATCTTTCAGGTCATAGTCCGCCATGATGCCGTAAGATTTTTCATTTCTTGTCTCGGCCATGGGAACGCTGATGACTTTTGACTTGTCCGAGTAGCGCTTGAAATTAAGCTGCTCCGGAAGAAGGGAGTGCAGGCGATAAACGGAAGTGAATTCTTCCGTGATCGTATAAGGAACCCCGAAATCATTTCTCTTATCTCCCACAATCCCGCCGAGGGTATAACCAAGATTAAGACCAAAATCAGCATGATTGAGACCAGGGATTTTCTTGATGAGACGAGACCATGTCTGAGGATTGGCAAGACCGTACCAGTTTGTGTACATCGCCTTTCTGAGTGTCGGATTCGCAAGAATTGCCGGAGTCCATTCTACCGTGTGGATTTTCGCCATGACAGCAGCATTGATGAGTCGGGCAGTCTGGAAAACTTCTTCATCGAGTTCTTTATCCGTAAGAAGCTTTTGCTGCTTACCCTTTCTCCATATCCATTTTTTCGATTTTTCATCGAACTTCACGTATTTCTGGTGAAGCATATCGGCGATCGCGTTGTGCTCTTTGACAAAAAGAGTGTGAAGCATCGAGAGCCCCACCCACCAGTTATCGTGGAAGCCAGTCACTTCGTAACCCTGATTCTGTCTGTTGTTAGCAACATTAAGTTCGCCCTTAGGAAGAAGCTCTCGGCCATTTTGCATGACAGTAGATATCTTTCCTTTATTAAATGAGCGGACCTTGTTCTGATCGGCCTGACTTGAGCCGTAGATCTGAGAGCCATCCCACCAGTGAGTCACCTGGTTGACGGAAACTTTTCCGAATTCTTTTTTGTATTCGAGATTCGAAGTCGTTGTTCTATCCAGTTCTCTTACTGATCCATCTGGAGCAGTGACCTGATGGGGATTTCCTTCAACGTTCGGGCCGTGTGTCAGCCAATCGTGATTCATGAACTGAATCCAGCTCGCGGCAAGCATATTGAGGAAAGGAACGGGCTGGAATTCCTGGCGTGTGAAAAATTCTTTTGAAACGGCAGCTGGATTCGGATTCATGAGCTTTTCAGCTGCGTCCTGATCAATATATTCAGGGGGAACATTTCTTCCGAAAGCAGTGTTGGCGGCCCCTACATGCGGTGTTTCCGGAATATAACAAGTGCCATCGGCCGAGCGGAAATCCGCTTTTTCCTTAGTACAGTTAACAGGCGTGTAGCCCTTGTAATCAATATTGGCATCGTGAAGATTTTTTTCTAGGAGTTCTTCGCGGATCTTTTTCAATACAATGAGTCCGCCAACAGTTCCTTTCTTCGACCATGTCGTCCATGGTGTTTCTTTTTCTGCAGCTGTAGGAACGCGGGAAGCTTCAGTCGCGTTTGCTTTAGCGATTGTCTTTTCCGGAGTGTGGCGAGCGCACGATGTGAGGGCCAGTGTGACCACCACGAGTGGCAGTATTTTTATTTTCATGTAAACTCCTTTTACCTGTTAGATTTTATGACAGATCTGGAAAATAAGTTGAACGAGGCGCAAATCTTATGAATGAAAGTACGATCATTTCGACTTACTCTTCCTCACATCAAAACGAAACTAATCAACTAATCCACCTTTACTGTGTGCCGGTGATTTTTTTCAACGTCGTGGCACTTATGTATGCTCTACTTCCGTTGCCAGTGACCGGTGTGATGCTCTTTTCCTCACTCATTTTCTATTTCAGATCAATGCGCTCTTATTTACCCCACATGATCGTACTTTATGCCCTGGTCCTATGCATCTGCGCCTTTTTTGCCGGATCTCCCGCATTCATTCCGGTGAACATTGGTCTCTTCGTAGTCGCCTGGATCGGTCAGTTTTGGGGCCACAAGATCGAAGGGAAGAAGCCCTCGTTTTTTCAGGATATATTCTTTCTCTTGGTTGGCCCGGCCTGGGTCGCAGAGAAGCTTCGTCTTAAGCTTTTTAAGTGAACATATTGCCCCGGTTCTTCGATAGCTGTTCCTGAGGTTTAATGGAGTTATCGATTTTTCCCCGGAGGGAAAGTGAAAAAAACGGCGATCTTCTTTTTTGTCATGACGGGAATCGTTTCCGCTTATTCCCTCATGGATTTTGAGACAGAAGAAACCAGCGTCCGCGCGCCCGCTTCAGTTCCCGTTAATTATGATTCGCTCAAGGCCTGTGAAAAGCAGGAAGTCCTTTGGGAAAAAGCATCCTCAACCGTTTACAAAGAGCTTCCCGAATATAAAAAACTTGGTCTGTCTCAGCTCATTTCCATGAGCCGCCAGGAAATTTTTAAAAAGGGCAGTCATTATTCTGATTTTGCTCCGGACGGTTGGGTCAAATATCTTCATCGCCGTGGATCTCTGGCAAAAGTAAAAATCGTTCCGGTCAATTCGAAATACTCCGGAGTTTTTGAAGGAGCGGAATGCGCGCTCCTTCGTTTATCTCTCACTTACAAAGTAACTAAGGGTAAACCGGTGGCCCCAGGTCTAGCTCTCAAGATTCTCCGTGACGGAAATCCCAGTGCTAACATCTCGGCCCTCGTTTCTCTGAATGGTCAGGAAAAAGAATGGAATTTTTTCAAATTCCCCATGTCCAATATTGTTCCTGCTGGCGATGGTATTGGGCAGGATCTTGTTCACAGGCTCTTTAAGCGCGTTACTCATTATCCGGAAGAGCTTCTGGTTGATGACATGGCGTCGATGAATGTACGTGGTGAAAAAGTTGCGAAAGTCATTTCCCCCCGCCAGCTTTTCTTTGTTCCCGCATCACAAATTAAATTTTCTTCTGATGAGCACGAAGTCCGGGACGATTTCGCTTCTATTCCTGAAGGCACTAAGCTCTATGAGCTGCGGGCGCTGTCCGAGAAAGATGCAGGGGAGTCTGAGCATATCGCTGACATCATCACAACATCTGAATTTGTTTCCTCAGCATTCGGTGACGATGGGATTTTCTTCCGTCACCAACTTCGTCCATAATTTGTCCCGGAGCTAATTCCACCTCACTGTGGTAGCTTCAATCCATGAGAAAACTTGCTCAATTGAAAAATTCCCGCTGGAGTCGCGGTCTTTTTGCCGCCCGATCTGCTGCGCGCATGATTCCTTCGATTCTCTCAGGTGAAAGTGGTGATCCCCGGGTCGTCTTCCGGGATCTTATCGGCAAAAGCATAGATCAGTTTGTTAACGAGGTCGGAGAACTCAAGGGAAGCCTCTTGAAGGCCGCTCAGATTCTTTCTCTTTACGGAGAGTACTATCTCCCGGAAGAAGTGAATCAGGTCTTGAAGAAGGTGCAATCACAAAGCCATTACCTGGCATGGGAAAAAATTGAGGCCCTCGTTTCTCCTGATCTTAAAGCCGATTTTGAGATTGAGACGATTCCACTGGCAGCGGCTTCAATCGGACAAGTTCATCGGGCCAGAAATAAAAAGACCGGAGAAGAAGTTGTTCTCAAAATTCAATATCCGGGAATTCGAAAGGCGATTGATCTGGATATGAAGATGATTAAAACTTTTCTCAGCATGGGAAAGATCCTCCCGAAGAAAATGAACATGGACCCGATTTACGAAGAGATCAGAAAAGTTCTCCTGGAAGAAATGGATTACGTTCACGAAGCGAGAAAACACGGAGAGTACGTCACTCTCATGAAAGATGTTCCCGGGTGCTATGTACCGGCGATCTATCCGGCTTACTCAAACGATAAAGTTATTGTCTCAGAATTCATCGAGGGCATTCCACTCTCAGAAGTTCAGCATCTTTCCCAAACGGAGAAAAACCGGCTGGGGGAGACTCTCTTCCGTCTTTTCCTTCAGGAAATTTTTCGGGGCCGTTTAATCCAGACCGACAGTCACCCGGGGAACTTTCTTTACCGCGAGGGGCAGGTGGTCTTAATTGATTTCGGCGCTTGTCTGGAGTTCCCGGAGGCGACCATCCGGAATTATCGCAGACTCATCACCGAACTCTACCACGGAAAAAAAGACGGTTTCTTTTCGCTTCTTTCAGATCTCGCAGAGAAGACCGGCGGCAGTATGGTGCTCGATCAGGATCTCCTCTGGAAATACTGTCTGCTTGCGGGAAGTCCACTTCAGTCGAATGACTATGACTGGGGTCAGACGAAACTTCCGGATGAACTTTACCCTATGGCGATGGAACTCGTGAAATCTTCCACGATTGAAACTCCTCCGCATGAGTTCATCTTCCTCGACAGGAAACTCTTGGGATTGTTTTCGCTCCTGAGATCTCTCAGAGCGCGGTTCGACGTCAAGGCCATTTCGGAGTTGTATCTTTCCTGATTCAGGTCGGAAGAACGAGAGTGAATGTCGTGCCTTCGCCGGACTTACTGCTCACCCGTAGATCGCCCTTGTGGGTATCCATAATTTTCTTGGAAATGTAGAGTCCTACCCCGAGTCCTTTTATGGATGCAGCGCTCGTGAGTCTTTCGAAAGGAAGAAAAACTTTTTCCTGATCCTCAGGGGAGATCCCCGCACCTGAATCCTGCACGCTCAGCAACACTTCACCGCCGTCTTTCCGCAGATGAATGTTAACCGGTTTGCCCGGGGCATATTTCAGTACATTGCTAATGAGATTGGTGAGTACCTGTTCGATCCGAAAAGAATCCCAGACTCCCGAGAGAACGGAATCGGCTTTAAAGCTTACGGTGGTTTCCGAAGCAGTCAGTTGAAAGGAAAATGTATTCAGCACATCATCCACGATGTGATTTAAAGTGCAGGGGCCCGGCCTGATTGTAAACTGACCGCTGTTAATGCGGGAAAGATCAAGCATCTCTGCTACCAGTATCTGCAGTCGATCAAACTGACGATGAAAAGAGGCAAAAAGTTTTTTCTGATCAGCTTCCTTAAATGAACCATTTTCAATTTTTTTCTCCGCGGTCTGTGTCTGAAGAATGAGAACTGAGAGGGGTGTGTTCAGCTCGTGAGAGGCAATCGATAAGAATTCTTCTTTTTTCTTCGATTCAAGGTCAGACAAATGGAGCGCACGGCGGAGTTCGATTTCAGTCAAAAAAGAGTTTGTGATCTCTTGCAAAATGGCAATTTCCTCTTCTGTCCATTTCCGCTTTTTTTGATCGAAGACACAAACCGTACCGATGGCGTGGCCATCTTTCGTGATGAGGGGTATTCCGAGGTATCCTCTGATGTCCATGGCGATGACCGCAGCATTGTCTTTGAAATCCGGATGGTTCTTCGTGTCTTCCAGATTGAGAGGTCGACCTTGAAGAGCGTACTGACAAACAGAAACATTGAGGGGAACACTTAATCCGACTCCCGCTTCTGGTGGAAGGCCAATTGCGCTTTTAAAATATTGCCGGTCTTCACCGATCAAAGAAAAAATGGAAATGGGAGTTTTGAGCGCCATGCTGGCGAGAAGGTTTAGCCGCTGAAATGCTTCTTCCAGAGGTGTATCCATCAGGAGAGTCTCAGCGACAGCGCGAAGCCGAGCTGGATCGTGAATGATGTCCGAGCAATTTGTAAGCATTGGGCTAAGTTAGCATGATTTTACCTGCCCGGCCATGCAACCGGGCAGGTAAGAGATTTACATCGGACCGAATTCGAAGCTGAAGAATGAAACTGAAACTTTAAGTAATGATTGATAAGGAAGCTTAAGGTTGAGCGTTTTAATGTTAGCGCCTTTTACCATTCCCGGAGCTGCTGGTCCCCAGACAATGTTACTCACGCGCGCAACAAACGAAGTAGCACTCTTTTTACAAACAACACCTGTTACATCTGCCCAATCTCCACCATTCTTAGTGAGTTTTAAACGAAGAGCTCCACCGCCATTAGATAACCTCAGGATGAGCTGATTACTGCGGGTGTTTTCCTTCCAGTTAAGCGGGACATCGCTGTTTCCTACGAGAGTTTTGAGCTCCGAAATATTGCTGGCACATTCTTCGGCCTGAGAGGCAAAAGAGAAGAGCATGATGACTATGAGTAAAAGTGACTTCATGAATGTCTCCTTGAGGTTGGATCGCCATTATACGAGAAAAAACGATTTGGTGAGGGGAGCCGGTAAAGATTATAAGGGGGCAATGAAAGGAGAATTTTTCCGGCCACTTACAGCAGGAAGTTCAGCAACCAGGAAGGAAGAGTGATCAGTTTCATGAAGAGGATCTTGTTCTTACTAGCGCTGTAAACGCTTTTGGCATTTCCCTCACTGTCGACCGCCGAACCATCAGGGAGGATTCTTATTCCTTTCTGAGCACGATGAAGAATACTTCCTTTCACATCCATTGAAAGTTCATCATTGCCGCGGCAGAAGACTGCCATCTCGGTGTTATAAAAGTTAGAGCGGTTATCAATATTGTAGGTACCGATCATGACTTCAGTATGAGTGGTAGCTTCAAAGACCTGAGTCTTGTCGTGGGTTCCCCAGCGGGCACTTTGAGCTTCAGCAGATGCCGCAGGACCCTCATTCATAAAGCGACCATCATGAAGGAAGATCTTGACCCCTCGTTTCGCCCAACTCTTCAGATAAAGATAGAGATTGGCTGCGACGTAGACGGCATCAGTTGAACCAAGTGAGTTGGTATAAACGTTGATATCCACCTTGTTCTCGAGGAGATGACCCATAATCTTCCGCGTGCGCTTGTTATGAATAAGATAAGGGGAAGAAAGGGTGAACGCCTTGTCGGTTTCGAGAGTTTTCTCGGCGAGAGTCTGACGAAGGTAGCGGAATTTATCGAGGAATTTTTCCTGCATGCGATTCCGGAAATTCGCACCCGGAGCATCAGTTGAAAAAGTTGCAATTGGACAATCATGTAGCTTCATATTCTCAAGAACGGGAGCGGCAAGTGCAGACATTTGAGAGCGTACAAGTGTCTCTTCAGGTGACTCCTCAAAGAATGCCTGGGCCTTGGCAACCCGGCTGTCCCACTTCGCTGCACGGTTCATATCGTTTTTATCTTGCTCAGGACGTTCAGGATTGACGGAGATCTTATGTTCAAAAAAATGATCGAAGCTCTCTCTCATTGTTTTAGCGAGGGGTCCTATGACGTAGATATCGCGGTCATTAAAGTTAAACTCATGAGACATATCAAAATAATCATCAGCAATGTTCCTTCCGCCAGTGATCGCCTCTGTGTCATCGACTGAGAGAAGCTTCCTGTGATTCCGGAATTGCACTGTAGATAGGGCGTACAACGGAGCATCGTTATAATACTTTACTTCGATCCCATTTTTCATGAATTCAAAAGCATAAAAAGGATCAAGCCGAAAAACTGCGACACTCTTATCAACGAGGATACGAATTTTTACTCCGCGCTTAGCCGCTACAATCAGTTCGCGTGAAAAGATTTTACCCGCCATATCCATGTTAAAAATAAAATATTCTACTTCAATATTCTTCTGAGCACGTCTGATCATCTGAAGGCGAAGTTCTAAGGCAGAAACTCCATTGTTCACAACCAGGACTTTATTGTTCTGATTTTCCTGAACATCATAGAAAGGATACGGAATGTTCTCCACCAGTTTGTTTTGGGCAAACACGGAAAGAGTGGAAGCAATAATCAGGAAAATAATGATATTGATCATGGCGGTATCTTAGCAGCGCCAATCAGTTGTTAAGATTTCTTTGAAAAGATTCTCAGGGGTGTCTAATATTTCGACACTATGTAGGAGCTACACTTCTGGCTTCGTTTTGCATATGTAGGGACGATTCTTCAGGAAGTTAGACAAAAACATCGCGAGGACTGCGTAGGCGAGGAATACGTAATACCCCGGCTCTAAATGAGTTCCATTAGTGGTCAGGACATCGACTCCAGAACCCGCCTCCTGAATATTCTTCATCTGGCTATTAATGATCCCGTTAAATCCAATATACGCCATGAAAATAGCGACCACGAGGACATCTGCCATCGACCACTTTCCGGATTTTTCCACGAAAAATTTGACGAGCTTATGACTCCGGGCCGAGCAGTAATCATAATAATAGAAAAGGGTGGAGAACATCTTTAAAAGCGGGAAGAGGACACTGAAAGTAACCAGAAGTACTCCTACAAGTTTCATTTGCAGTTCTTTGTGCGTAATCATGATGTGAAAAACATCCAGGATACTTTTACTCTGAAAGAACAACACCTGATCATGAAAGGACACTTCGTGGTCAAAAAGCACAAAGGATAACTCTGAGATTCTGGCCTCCATGTCAATCATTGGAGTCAAAATCCCGGTAAGCATCAGAACCAGAAGGCTTAAAGTCAGAATAAAGTATTCCGGAGGGGTAAGTGGTTTTCGTGAAAAACCCAGCAGGAGGAAAAGTGCCGCCGCCAATCCGATCATGATGAAGGCCTTCTCTCTCCCTCGGTCTTCACCACGGTGGAGTTTTTTCTCCAACATCACTTTCGCCACTTCGACGTCTCCGTGACCAAACTTCTGAATAACTTTCTGTCTCGCCGAGTCGTCTACTTTATCAAAGGATTCGCTCATGTACTTATCGACGTTTTCTTTCAGAAGACCTTTGATGTCCTTTTCAGTTTTTTTTGAAGAGATCTCTTTCATCATTGCCGCTGAGTACTCGGGAATACCTTTCTTAATCTCGTTCACATCGACGAAGGATTCAATGAAGGATTGCTTGAGCCATCCTTTGGTTGTTTTGTAATTCTGATTTTTGATCCTGACGGCAATCTTATCGATAAGAATAGCGAGCTGTTTTTCCAGATGACCTTTTAGCGTGGCGGCCGTGTCGCCCTTAAAGGATAGACCATTGATCTCGTCAGAAACGATAGTAGAAAGTTGTTTCTTCCATTCATCCACACTAAAGAGTCCGTAGCGAAAATGATTGAGTTCTGTATATTCAACTTTTGATTTCTGAAGAGTCCGTGCCCGGGTGATGAGATCCACACCCGTCCAGGCAATTCCGGCCAAGAGGAGAAAAGACAAAACGAGCTTCGCATACCGCATGATGAACTCCTTATGAGCAGTATATCTCTATGGTGGGAGCTGCGTAATTGAGCGCTGTTTAAGTCCGTGTGCCGAAGTCTTGAAGCGCTCTGGCACCACTTTTCATCTTTTGACCAAGTAAGCATGTCTGTTTTGATTTAGGTACTCTTATGGGAGAGAGAGTATTTGTCTTGCTAGACTTCCGGATAAGAAACCTTCCATAGGAGGAAAGTATGGCCGCAGTAAGAAACAGAAGAACAGCCCGCGTGGCTGGAGTATCAAAAGAATCGAAAACAGCACCAATGACGATGAGTTCGCAAATTCGTCATTATCGTAAAATGGGCATGAAGCTTTTAAAAAGACCAGCGACTCCTTACATCCTCGGCGGTGTAGCGGTTACTGTTCTCGCACCCATGATCATGAGACTCTTCCGGAATGAAGACGTAACGACATTCGTACGCGATAACGTGGATACTATCCGCACACGTATTGATGGTTTCATTCACTCTGGTGAAGAGAAGCTCGAATCTTTGAATCAGTAAAAGAGAAAGGCCCCGTAAGGGGCCTTTCTTATTTGTGGGCTTTTTTCATTTTCCGTTCAATATAGGAAGATGGATATCTTGATCCTTTTTCCCCGTAATCACTTGCAAGTTTCAATTCCTTATTCTTAATGAAGGGATTGGCCCCCGCTTCAATCAGACTCACACTCACGGGTAAGCAGTTCTCAAAC
>JBKJNQ010000133.1:0-2557 GCA_046593575.1 Bacteriovoracaceae bacterium | reverse complement strand
AGAAAGGCTACCAACTCACGGCAGATCTTTCAGAAGTTTCAGTTTTTGAGAATGGGAAGCTGACGAAAAAAGTGGCCTACCCGAAATCCTCTTACTGTCACAAGGGTCTTTCTGAATGCACGTTTTACGGCGGCGGGAAAATCCTGGTGAATCCGAAACTTCTCTGAACTAATTCATCCAGTTTTGTGCTGGAGTACTCGCTCTTGCCACAATAAGCTCACCTCTGAAAATATACGCCTCACCACACAGGTCATGACAAAGAAAATAGGGCATAGATTCCGTGAAGCCGTAAGCTCCGGTCTTCTGAAAGTGAAGCCATTCTCCACTTTTCAGATCTTTTGGTAAGTGATGCTCACCCAGAAAATCCAGGGCCGTGCATAATGGCCCATGAATAGCGAACTGTTCTGTCTCTCCACTTCGTAAAGCAATTACAGGAAAAGATTCTCCTACCAGAGCGGGGCGGGCGAGGTGATTGATTCCGCCTTCCGAGACAACGATTTTTTTTCCGCGCACATTTTTTACATCAATGACTTTTGTAAAATAGCTTCCGAATTTTCCGATGGAAAATCTTCCGAGCTCCAGCCAGATTTCTTTCAGAGAATATTTCTGTTTGATTGCGAGCAGTAACTCGTGGACATGCGTAAACGACAGCTCTCTGTCATCCGAGTAGGAGAGCCCAAGACCTCCGCCCAAATCAAGAACCTGGAGATTGATATGCATCTGCTGAGCGAATTCCACACAGCGGAAAACTGTTTCATCCCAGATCTTGTGGAGTTCTAGTGGGTCGAGAATGTTTCCCCATTGAAAGCAATGAAGACCTATAATATCGAGGTTCGCATATTCCGAAAATATTTCTTTTTCCCAGTCCTGTGGATGTAAACCGAATGGAGTAATACCGGAACCCCCGAGCACACTCTTAGCACCAGACCAGTCGAGCTGCAGACGAATGAGAATGTTCTGCTTCACTCCGCGAGACCCTGCGAGCTCGTTTAAGTCTTTGAGCTGCTGAATGCTTTCCACGATGATGGTCGAGACACCGGCGTCCATCAGGCGCTCAAGATACTTCGGAGATTTTGCCGGGCCCGTGGCGATGAGTTTTTTTACCCCAGCGTTCTGCGCCTGTTGAAGCTCACCCAGGCTTGCCACATCCACGCCGAATCCATTCTCATTTAAGATCGAAAGAATTTTTGAAAGGGGATTTGCCTTGCAGGCGTACCAGACCTTGATGTCGGGATGAAGAGTCTGTTTGATCGCCTGGATGTGCTTTTCAAACCCATCCAGGTCGTAGAAGTAAAAGGGGGAGTCATAGCGCTGAATAAGTTCTTCGATTATCTCAGACAAGATTCAAGCTCCAATGCAGCAGAAGTTTTTGCGTCCTTGTACTTGATGATCATGGCACAGCGGAGTGTGAGTCCAAGATCATCCGCCCATTTGAGATTCGTTGATACCGGTCGTGAGCCGGTGACGACAACTGCGTACGGTGGGATCGGCTCACCAATATCGAGCACTCTTTCTTTCACGCAATCATAAACAGGAATGGATCTTGAGAGAACTACACCCGGAGCAATCACTGCGCCTTCAGAAACCTGAACACCTTCAACGATGACAGCACCAGCACCGATAAAGGCGTTGTCCTCAATCACCACTGGAGTTTGTCCAACGGGCTCGAGAACGCCGCCGATCTGAACACCCGCTGAGAGGTGAACGTTTTTACCAATCTGAGCGCAACTTCCTACGAGAGCGTGAGAATCCACCATCGTTCCGGAATCCACATAAGCACCAACGTTGATGTACGCCGGAGGCATAATGATCACACCCTGAGCGACAAAAGCTCCGCGACGGACGGATGATCCACCTGGCACCAAGCGAATTTTATCTGCGGGAGTAAACTCACGCGCCGGAAGATTGTGTTTATCCACAAACCCATTCGGAAATTGGGCGAGTTCCCCGGCCTTGAAGGCCGCGAGAATCGCCGTTTTTACTTCCGTATTTGCGACCCACTTCCCGTCAATCTTGGAAGCGGAACGGACCATACCTTTTTCTAAGAGATCGAGAGTTTCCTGCCAGTTCATGCTCATGCCTTTGTCACAGTGTTATACCAGCGGTGAACGGCCTCGTTGGCCTCCATGACTGGCGCAATGGAAATCATGTCTTCATGAGAAAGGGGAGCGGCCATCTTAGGAGTTCTGATCGCACCTGTTTCATGCATGAGTCTTTTTACGGGAACCGGATTCGAGCAGACGAAGAGTGAGTTCGCAGCGCGGGTCCAGAGTTCCTTGGCATCAAAAGTTTTCGTGAGACATTGCTCAACATAAAGATTGGTTTCTTTCGGCCACGCATTCGATGCGACCGATACCAGTCCGCAAGAACCAGCGGCAGCGAATTCCGGCATGAGAGCATCGTCTCCGCAGAAAACGGCTCCGTTCCCAGAAGCCTTGTAGTATTCCTTCATCTTATCTACCGATCCTGATGCTTCCTTAATCGCCCAGAAATTCTTGTGCGTGCGAAGGCGCTCAACGGCTTCCGTCGACATCGCAACAGCAGATCTTCCCGGAAC
>JBKJNQ010000097.1:0-2777 GCA_046593575.1 Bacteriovoracaceae bacterium | reverse complement strand
CTTCATTTTCTTCAGGAATGCTCGAGCTCCATGAGCTTCGACTGAACCAGAATCTCAAGGCGTTTGCTGTCTGGAATCCCCTTCAGATGAATCTCGTTCAGCTGGAAGGGAGTGATGAAAATTCACTCTCGGCACTCTTGAAGAAAATGAAGCTGGAAAATGAGCATGTGGGAATGATCAATGTTGATGAAAAGAATGTTGTGGTGAATAGCTTCTTACGGGATCACGGTCTCAATAATTTTCTTTCTCAGTATGAAATGGAGCTTCTTCTTCCGTGATGACTTTTATAAATCGCTTCAATGAGATTTCCGTCGGGATCCATGACATTGGCATTATAGATACCCTCGCGTGAGCGTTCAGCGGGAACCGTGATGCATTTTCCACCAGAGCGGAGGGCAGTCTCGTGGAAGAGTTTTACTGATCCGGGATTCTGCGCCTGAAAAGCAATGTGGATGGAGCGGGAGGGTTCTGGGTTTTCCCTGATCGTGAGTTCCTCGATGAAGAATTGCCCAAGTCCCTCAGCGGAAATGCTGTGGCCCAGGGTTTCCATGATGGCCCGGTAGAACTTTTTACTTTCATTGATATCCTTCACGTGAAGGACAACGTGATCAAAAATCCGGCTTTTTCTCTGCTGCATATTTCATCCGTTAGAGTTTTTGTTAAGAGATAATTATCACACTCAACAAAAAAACCAACTTAACTAAAACTTATTTTTTTTCGCAACGTTCGCGGTAGCGCCGGTAATTCTCCTTGCACTCCCAGCTCTTTCCATCGGGAAGAAGGACTGCGTGAGCTGGAACCTTAATGCGGTCGCAATGAAATCTCCGCTGGATATAACCGTCCTTACAGTTCCATCCGGGATTTTTATCCGAGGGCAGAGCGTGTGTGGGAATAGAGATGCAGTTGCCTTCAAAGAGATGAGTCTTTTCCGGACAAACCTTGGCGAGAACTTCAGGAATTAAATTCGGGTAATCCGTGATGATCCCGTCCACTCCCATCGCCATGAGTTTCTTCATGTCCTCTTTGGTGTTCACGGTCCAGGGAATAACCCGCATCCCTTCGGCGTGAAACAGCGGAATATCTTCATAAGTAAGGAAAGTCTGATCCGGAGAAAAAATCTGGGGAAAAAAGCCAAGGGCGTTCTTCACGTCGGCCGGCAACCTGCGCACGTCTTCCGACAGAAAGGAAAGTGTGATGTTGGGATATTTTTCTCTCACGTATTTCAACACCCGGGGATCAAAGCTCTGAATGACAAAGCGATTTTCCGGAAGAATCCCGCGGATGGTAGTGATGACGAGATCTGAAAATAATTTCACTGGGGGCTGAAGGCCTTTCTTTTCGTCCTCAACATCCGACTTGATCTCGATGTTGTAGAGTATGCTTCTCTTCTCTTTCTTAAGAGTCTCTTCAATGTCCGTCAAAAGTGTCCTGAGCAGGGGTTTTCCCACGCTCATCTTTTTTTGCTCAGGAAACCGCGGATGCGGAATGGATCCGCAATCAAAACGCAAGATCTCGCTATAATTCATCTTATAGATTTTGATTTCTTCATCCTTAAAAGTTTTACCTTCCGGATGAAGGCAGAACTCAGGACTCATCCAATGATCGTGGCTCACGACCACTTTCTTATCTTTTGAAATCACCACATCCATCTCAAGAGTGGTCACCGGATAAAGAAGTGCTTCACGCATCGCCTCGATGGTATTTTCCGGCATGAGTCCGCGCGAACCTCGATGTCCTTCCCAATCAAATGATTGAGAGAAAACGGGAAGCATGAGAAAGAGGAAAAAGAAATTCATAGGAACCACCGGAGGGTAATGGCGATCATGGCGGGTAATGCCTGAATAAAGAAAATATTCGGAGCGGCGGTGAGTGCGCCGTAAATTCCAGCGACGACCACAAAGACCAGAAAGAGAATCATGACGTTCAAGTCCCCGGTCACGAGAGCATAGACAATGCCGGCGGCAAGAAAGCCATTATAAAGCCCCTGGTTTTGCGCCAGAACTTTTGTGGCATCTGCTTGTGCCTGGGTCATGTGAAAGATTTTAAGACCAGTGGGTGTGGCCCACAGGAACATCTCGAGAACGAGAAAGCCAAAATGCAGAATCGCCACGAGAGCAGAAAATCCTTTGAAGGCCATGAGCATAGAGACTCCTCTTTATGCTCCTTAGTTTAACATCAAACTATTCTAAGCCAAGGAACTGATCGTAGGTGCATTCCTCATCCCTGACGCCGCGTGCCTCAATCTGTATGACTCGACTGGCGATGGTCTGGATGAACTCGTGATCGTGAGACGTGAAAAGAAGTGTGCCCTTGAAATCAATGAGGCCTTCGTTCACGGCAGTAATAGTCTCGAGATCCAAATGGTTCGTAGGATTATCCATCACCAGGACGTTGGAGCCAGAGAGCATCATCTTGGAAAGCATACAGCGGACTTTTTCACCACCGGAGAGAACGTTGGAAAACTTTCTCGCCTCATCGCCGGAGAAAAGCATGCGACCCAAAAATCCGCGAAGGAATGTTTCAGTCTGATCTTTCGAGTACTGACGAAGCCAGTTCACCAGATCGAGTTTGGCATCTTTAAAGTAGGCCGAGTTATCATTCGGAAGATAAGCGCGGGTGGTAGTAATCCCCCACTGAATTCTCCCTGAGTCCGGCTGAAGTTCTCCCATGATAATCGAAAAAAGCGCCGACGTTTTCACTTCAGAGTCAGCGAGGAAAACCACTTTCTGATTTTTCTTGATGGTGAAGGATACGTTATTAAGAATCTTCTGCCCTTC
>JBKJNQ010000193.1:0-7473 GCA_046593575.1 Bacteriovoracaceae bacterium | reverse complement strand
CTCATCGGTATGGCGGGGCTCTATGCCACTCTCGGTGCTGACTTCGTTGCCGTCACTCAAATCATGGTTTACGTCGGCGGTATCGTTATCCTCATGCTCTTTGCGGTGATGCTGACAGGCGGAAAAGATTTCGTTTCTCGCGCTCAGAACCTTCTGGGTCTTGCTCCTTCTATGGGTAACAAGTGGACGTTCGCTCTTGGGGGCATGGTAGGTGTCGTTTTCATTCTCACCAACGTGAAGCTTCTCATGAATGTTGTGCAGACAATTCCTGCGAAGAGCTTCGGTAACGAATACCCTTCGACAGTGAATGAGATCGGCCACCTTCTTATTAAAGATCACGTCCTGGCCTTTGAACTTTCTTCGGTCCTTCTTTTGGGAGCTCTCGTGGGTGCTGCGATTATCGCCAGACCACGGAAGCAATAGAGGATATTATGGTTAGCTTAGCTTCTTATCTTATTATCTCACTCATCCTCTTCGTGGTGGGGCTTGTGGTGATGATTGCCAGAAAAAACATCGTGGCGATCCTTCTTGGAATCGAATTGATTCTAAACGCTGCTGCTCTCAACTTTGTGGCCTACTCTCGCTACGCCACGAACAATCTTGATGGGCACATTTTTAGTTTATTTATCATTGTAGTGGCAGCCGCTGAAGCAGCTGTCGGATTGGCCATCGTGATCCGTTTCTTCCAGATTAAAGAAACGATCCATATCGACGAAGCGACACAGTTAAGGAACTAGCATGCAATATACCGTTGGAAGTATCGCGCCCATTTTTCTTGCTCCAGTAATTGCGTTTGTTATTAACGCATTTTTTGGAAGGAAGCTCCCGAGAAACGGAGACTGGCTCGCGGTTTTAAGTATCTTCATCTCTTTTGTATTCTCGGCAAGAGTCTTTGGAGACTTCGTCTTTGGCCAGTTCGCCACTGACTATTATATCCACAAGACTTTCACCTGGTTTGATCTCTCAACCGGTACACACGACTTCAAAGTGAACATGGGAATCTACGTCGATAACATGGCAGCGATTATGCTTCTCATGGTTTCCGGTGTGGCCTTCCTCATTCACCTCTTCTCAACCTGGTACATGGAACACGATGAGAGACGCGCAAGATTCTTCGTCTTTCTTCCGCTCTTTACTTCCGCCATGCTGGGACTGGTTCTTTCCGATAACCTTTTCTCACTCTTCATCTTCTGGGAAATCATGGGCTTTTGTTCCTACTCTCTGATCGGTATTTATTACGAGAAAGAAAAAGCCGGAGATGCTTCTCTCAAGGCGTTCATGACGACTCGAGTGGGAGACGTTTTCCTTCTCCTCGGTATCGTTGCGATCTGGATGGTTATTGGTTCAGTCAGTTACGTTGATATTTATTCGGCCATTGCTCAGGGGAAATTCGACGGACAAATGGTTCTCGGAATTTCTTTTGCGACATTCACTGCTGTTTGTATCTTCCTTGGTGCTATGGGGAAATCAGCGCAGTTCCCGCTTCACGTCTGGCTTCCGGATGCGATGATGGGGCCAACTCCCGGTTCTGCCCTTATTCACGCCGCTACCATGGTAACGGCCGGTGTCTGGGTTTCTCTTCGTATGTATCCACTGATGGTTCTGGGTGATATCACCTGGTTTATTGCTGTTATTGGTGCGATTACTGCATTTGGCGCCGCTACCATCGCTATGGTTCAGACGGATATCAAGGCGGTCCTCGCTTACTCCACTCTCTCTCAACTTGGTTACATGATGATTGGTGTGGGTGTTGGTTCATACAACGCTGCCTTCATGCACGTGATCACTCACGCATTTTTCAAAGCATGTCTCTTCTTATCTGCCGGATCAATTATTCACTCTGTCCATGAGCAGGAGATGCCGAAGCTCGGCGGTCTCAAGAAATATCTTCCTTACACACACTTTGCGATGATGTGCTGTACACTCGCCATTGCTGGTATTCCGTTCTTCTCGGGATTTGTTTCGAAAGACAGAATTCTCGGTGACGCTCTCTACTTCGGTTTCATGGCCGGACAGAATCCTCTTCTTGCCATCGTTCCGATTCTTGGTTTTGCAGGTGCTGGTCTTACAGCGTTCTACATGTTCCGTATGATGTTCCTTACGTTCTACGGCGAAAACCGCACGCACCATGATGATCATGGCCACGGCCATGGACATAAAGATGCCCACGGACACGAAGCTCATGGTCACGATATTCACCACGAACATCTCGACTTCAGATCTAACGTCCCTCTTCTGATCCTTGCTGTGTTCACACTCGGATTCTGGTTTGCCGGAAACGTTGTAGGTCAGAGTTTTGGAAATATGTTCGGTGGAAAAAACGAGTGGTTTAAAATCCTCGTGGAAGCACCGAAAGTTGAAAAGTTTGTTGATCGCCCAAATCAGCCGTTTACCTCTGTTGATTCAAAGGGTGAGATCGTTCTTCCGCACGCTCATTATCATCATCAGTCTGGCTACGCTGGACCGAATCCGGATGATCACAAGCTTCACACCGCTCACGTCTGGGGTGCATGGCTTTCTATCTTCATTGCCTTCACTGGAGTCTTCATTGCCTTCCTGATGTACATCCGGAAATCAATCAATCCTCTGTCGGACAAATTCCCTGGCATCACCGAGATGCTCAAGGCGAAATACAACTTCGATCATTTCTACATCGATATCCTGATCAAGAAGGGACTTCTCGGTCTTAACCGTTTCCTTGCCTGGATTGATATGGGCGTTTACGACCGCTATGCCATTGATGGTATGGCCTCAGTAAACCGGGTTCTTTTCAAGGCCTCGAAGTGGTTTGATAACGTCGTCATCGATGCCATTGGCGTTGATGGAACGGGTGTGGCAGTAAATCTTTTCAATCTTGTTCTTAGAATTGTGCAGTCAGGGAAGATTCAGTTCTATTTCATTATGCTTGTGATGGTACTGGCTTCATATATTTGGACACTAAACATCTGATTTTTTCTTTATAGAGAGGTTCTTTGTGAACGGAATTTTGAACTGGATTTTATGGCTTCCGATCATCGGTATGGTTGGGGTGCTCCTTACGCCAAACGCGAAGGATAACGTCATTCGTATGGTGACACTTGTTACGACAGCGATCACGCTCGTTTTAACGGTTGTCCTGTACATGAATTTCGATACGGCCGAGCCGGGAATTCAGTTTGCGTTTAAGATGCCGTGGATTGCGCAGTTCCACATTAACTACTCGCTGGGGATCGACGGAATCACACTTCCAATGACCTTCCTGAACGCGCTCCTCTTCTTCATCTGTACGCTCTCGAGCTGGACGGTTGATAAGAACGTGAAAGGCTACTTCGCCCTTCTTCTGATGCTTCAGTCGACGGTGTTCGGAGTTTTCTTCTCGCTCGATTTCTTCCTGTTCTACGTTTACTGGGAAGTCATGCTTCTCCCGATGTTCTTCCTGATCGGAGTCTGGGGTGGCGAGAACCGCGAATATGCCGCGATTAAGTTCTTCCTCTATACGTTCTTCGGATCGATCTTCATGCTCGTCGGTATCGTCGCTCTCTACTACGCCAGCGGAAAATCAGAAGACTCTTTCAACATTATCGCTCTCCAGGGTGGTCGCTTTACCGAGCTCACTCTCGACATCTTTGGCTCAACAGTTTCGTTTGAAAAACTTTTCTTCTGGTTCATGTTCCTCGGCTTTGCGGTTAAGGTTCCGGTGTTTCCGTTTCATACCTGGCTCCCGCACGCTCACGTACAAGCTCCAACAGCTGTTTCAGTTATCCTCGCCGGCGTACTCCTCAAAATGGGAACTTATGGTTTCCTCCGGATCGCCTTCCCGATTTTCCCGGCCGCTGCCGTTGAATATTCCACGGTCATCGCGGTTCTCGGTCTTATCTCGGTCATCTATGGTGCCTTCTGTGCGATGGCACAGGATGATGTGAAGAAGCTCGTTGCTTACTCTTCTGTTTCCCACATGGGCTTCGTGATGCTTGGTCTGTCTGCCATGACAATTCAGGGTATGAACGGTGCTGTTCTCCAGATGTTTAACCACGGTACTTCTACCGCGATGATGTTCTTACTCATCGGTATTCTCTATGAGCGCTCTCACCACCGTTGGATTGTAAAACCAGACGGATCAAAAGGTTTCGGCGGTCTCTACACAACTCTTCCGAAATATTCCGTCGTTTTCATCATCGGTATGTTCGCTTCTCTCGGACTTCCAGGTCTCTCAGGGTTTATCTCTGAGGCCCTGATCTTCCTTGGAATTTATCAGCGCTTTACGACCATCACTGTGATTGCTGTTGTTGGTCTCCTGATTGGTGCAGCTTACCTCCTTTGGATGTTTAAGCGCATGTTCTTCGGAGAAGTGAATCCGGAATGCGAAGAATACGAAGACATGAATGCCCGCGAGATTTTTTACATGCTCCCGCTTTGCGTATGCGTGGTTTTCTTCGGCATTTTCCCGTCGCCGCTTCTCAACGTGATGAAAGCATCCGTGGGCCAGCTGGTAGATCTTCTGGCGAAGTTCTCTTAAGAGAGGTTTTTTGTGATTCAAGAGTTATTAGGATTTCTTAGCTACTACATTCCAGAAATCATGTGCATTGTGCTCATGACTACCCTCCTGGTAGCTGAAGCTTCGGTTAAAGAAGAGCATGCTCCAAGAACTAAGATTTATGCCTATGCCATGGCGGTTCTGGGTCTCACGTTAATTCCTCTGTGTCAGAACCTGGGAAAAAACCCGGTTCATATTTTCCACAATGCGATCACCATCGATGCGTTCTCAACTTTGGTTAAGATCATCATGGTGCTGGGAACCATGGGTGCGATCTGGCTTGCCCGCTCGTCACGCGATATCTATACGAATCTCAAGTCAGAATTTGCGATCATGGCGGTTGGTGTTTTGATTGGTGGAATGCTTCTCGCTTCTGCTAACAACATGCTGACTCTTTATCTGGGAATTGAGACACTTTCTATTCTCTCGTACGTCATGAGTTCATTTAAGCGCGACGATGCGACTTCAACTGAAGCTGGTATGAAGTATGCGCTTTATGGCGGTCTCTCTGCGGGAGTTGCTCTTTTTGGAATTAGTCATCTTTACGGAACACTTGGTTCCATCCAGTTCATGGAGATGATGCCGAAACTTGCGGGTCTTCAGGGTGGAAGCCTTGCGATCGTTCTCATATCATTCCTCATGTTTTTCGTTGGGATTGGTTACAAGATTTCTCTTTTCCCTTTCCACATGTGGACTCCGGATGTTTATCAGGGCTCTCCCATTCCGGTTACGTCGTTTTTTGCAATTGTTCCCAAGATGGCGGGCCTCGCAGCTCTCGTGCGCGTCTCGTTTGTTTTCTTTTCGGATGGATCAGCACTCACTGTTTCCTGGACAGGACTCCTCCTCGTAATTTCTGCCATGACCATGACTGTGGGGAACGTTACAGCGATCGGACAGAGTTCAGTTAAGCGCCTGCTGGCATTTTCTTCCATCGGTCAGGTGGGGATGATGATTTTGGGTGTGGTGGTCTTAAACGAGGTGGGTGTTCAGGCCATTCTCTTCTACGGAATTTCTTATCTGTTCATGACCCTCATCGCTTTCTATGTGACTTCGCATCTTTCAGACATGTATGGAACTGATACTTACGATGTATTTAAGGGGCTCGTTTACAAGCACCCCGTTATGGCGATCATCATGGCGAGTGTGCTCTTTTCTCTCGCTGGCATGCCGCCGTTCTCAGGCTTTATTGCGAAATTCAATATCTTCTCTGTCGTCATCGAAAAGAAATACTACGGTATTGCGATCGTTGCGGCAGTAAACTCGGTCATTTCACTCTACTATTATATGAAGCTCGCGAAGGTTATGGTCTTCGGAAAATCTGATGGTGAAGAACGAGTTCTAGGTTTCACTTTCCAGAATCAGGCCGTAATCGTGGCCCTCTTTATTCCAGTTGTGGTGTTGGGAATTTTCTGGGAACAGGTCATGGTTCTCTCCGGTAATGCCACGCTTTTCATTAAGTAATCTTTCAAGGGGCCCAAAAGGCCCCTTTTTTTCGTTTTTACCTCCAAACTCCTGTTTTCCCTTATAATTAACTCATGACGAAGTACCGCCTACGGCTGAAGAATGGCCGGGTCATTGGGCCTTTTGATATCAATCAAATTCATGATTTGAAATCGAAGGGTCATATCCTGGGATCAGAGGATGCGCAGATTTTCCCGTTGGGAGATTGGAAACCGCTGGCGCAATTTGATTTCCACGCTGATTTGATGGATGAAAATAAAACCATCATCTCCCCCAGAAATGAAGATGCAACTTTCGTTATCGACCTCAGTCAGATCCGGCAAAAGCGGACAGAAAATGAAATTGATAAATTATCTAGTCCTGCTGCTGTAAGTGCGGAACCACTTACTGAGACGCTTCGGCTTTCGTCGACAAAGATTAGTGGTGAGCTCGATAAACTAAAGAAATCGTCGTCTCCTGCCAATATCGGAAATACGGTAACCATTTCTCAGGAAATGCCGATGCCTCCTCTCGATGACAGAGATGACAAGACCCAGATTAATCCTGGTGCTCAGGAAGAAATTCAGAAGATGCGTAAACTGGCGGCTGCTCAGGAGCAATTCGAGAAAGAGCAGGAGGAAGCAAAGAAAAATGAACTCGTTAAACTTAAGGAAGGTTCGCGGTCTCATCACCCTCTTGTGGCCTCTCCTACCGATACGACCCAGATGATTTCCATCGGCAATAATAACAAGACTCAACTTTTGAGTCTGGCCAGTGAAGAAGAAATTGCGATCGATAACGAGATTAAAGATTTTCTTCAGAAGAGGCAGGAAGAAGAAGATCTTGAGAATGAAGAGGAATTTGAAGAGGAAGAAGACGAAACTGTAAGCAAGGCCAAAGGGAAAAAGATTCTTGTCGTCGTTGCCGCACTTGCTCTCATGTATGTCTTTCTCTTTCCGGAAGATGATGGTCCGAAACGTCCGCCTTACAGTCATCTCGCACCACAAATTATATTTCCACTACCGTTTGATGTAACGGATCCCAAAAAAGCGGAAGTTCTCTTCCAGAATGGAACCAAGAGCTATCTGATCGGCACGTATCCCAGCCTTGTGAATGCGGGAGGATTGTTCCGACAGAGTGTGGAGAATAATCTCGAAGACATGAACTCCTATAGCTGGATGGTAAGGGCCTATGGTGAAGAGCTGAAATCGTCTAAAAAACTACTCGACGATTCTCTCAACATGTTCAAAATTATCCAGTCGAAAAAGCCGATGCTGATTCAGAATGTTGATGGGGTCATCGGCATGAATCTTTTCTTCATGGCGATCGGAAAAGGCGAAGCAGCAGCAGATATTGTTTCGCGATACTTGAAGCTTTATCCCAAGAAAGTCACGCAGGATCTCTTCGCCGCTTATCTTTATAGCTTAATAAAAATTGGACGGGTGGATGAGGCCAAGCAATTCTATGTGGCGCTTTCTAAAACTCCAAATAAAAGTCGCTACGCACTCGAGTCACTCATA
>JBKJNQ010000248.1:0-4502 GCA_046593575.1 Bacteriovoracaceae bacterium | reverse complement strand
ATCTTTTTTGATGATTACCTTTTCAAAATTCTTATCCTGCGAAAGCTCAAAGACATTGTCCCCGGTTCCCTTTTCCCAACCGAATGTCACTTCCTGATCGGGACGACTCAGCTGAATTCGCTGAATTCCCTGTGCATTTTTTTCGCCGGAGAGATCAACGAGACTAAATTGTTTCCATTCACTCCATTCACTTCTTCGGTCAAAATTATCAAAACTCCGCACGCGCCACTTGTAGACCCCGGTCTTTTTTGCGTCGATAGTGAAGCTATTTGCCACAACTTTCATTTACCACCGAGCTGCTGAGTATCGATGGAACCAAGAGTAGAGAGTTCGGTTTTAAGAACGTCATCGAGCTGGGCAATGAGTTCTGGAGAAACGAAGTCGAGGTTCGCCACACGAAGAACAACTTCTGCCTGCAGACCTTCCGGTAGTTTCCGGAGAACATCCACTTTCTTCTCAACCGGCAAGTGGGCACAGATGAGAGCGATCGTCTGCGGATGCTCATTCACGAGGAAGTTAGCGAGAGTTCTGGTATCAACGAGTTCAAGTGACTCTAGAGTGTTGTTCGTTCCGACATCAACGATCTGACCGAGAAGCTGCTTCGCGCGGTCTTCCCCGAGAGTGTTGAGAATGAAATCGCGGCCTTTATTTTCTGAGAAGAGTAGTTCAGAGTCTTCATTGATCGATGAATAGAATTCTTCGAGAACTCTCTTCACCATCCAGATCGGTGACTTGGAGATGGATGACATCGTGTTGATCATCCGCTTCACATCATTGTCTTTCATGTGCTTGAAGATGAGCTTGGTTGTCGTAGGCCCTAATGCAGAAAGAAGGATCGCTGCCTTCTCCTGTCCCGATAAAAGTGCATATTGCACATCAGGTTCTAAACTTTTTTGTTCTTCGGCCACGTACCACCCCTAACAATCAATATTTAAAAATTAAGCAATTTCCTTATTCGTTTCCGCCGTATGGATCATGTCATGAACCACTTGTGCGGCCTTGCCCGGGTTCGCCTCAACGAGGGCAATAATTTTCTCCCGGATCATATTCCCTTCAATCTTTTCAGGGTTGAGTTTGTCATCCATGGAAGGAAGGACATCCTCAAGACCAGGAAGTCTCTGGTTTGCCTGGATCTTCTCCAGTTCTTCGATCGTCTTAGGAAGGAAGTCTTCGATGGATTCAACTGAGTTCTCTGTGAGCCACTGGATGAAAGGACGAACAACCATGAAGAAGAACAGAGAGATGATGGCACCGATGATGAGGTACTTCACGATGTTCTTATAAAGCTCGCGATTCTCCCGCGCTCTCATGATCGCGTCCATCTCAGCGAGATCTTCTTTAGCAAATTCCATATTCTTAATCACGAGCTTGTCGCCGCGAGTAGAACTGATACCAAGTGAGCTTGAAACGATCTGCTGGAAGTTCTGAAGTTCTTCTTCCGACCATGCCTGATATTTCGTCACAGTAACACCGTCTTCATTGACGACCGGCATACCGTCTTTCATCACCGGGATTTTCTTCCCGTCAACCATGACTGCAACTGAGAGGTTTGAGATCTCGGCCGTTGGCTTCTTCGATTTTGTCACGGTCGTCGGAACGTTGAAGTTTCTTGTCACGAGGGACTTATCAACATCGTTACGTGTTTCAGGAATGCCCGGCTGTGGATTTTCGCCAGGAAGGTTTGAGCGTGCTCCCGGAATCCCCTGCGGAGACGGACGAACACCGACCATCTTCTGTTCGTTTCTTACTTCAGAGTAAACAGCAGTGTTCTCTGAATCGTAGCTCGTCTGAGTTTCAATCTTTTCAGTGAAATCCATTTTAACGGCGACTTTTGCGATAACTTTTCCTTCGCCAATCACGCGCGAAAGAATTTCTTCAACTTTTTTCTCGTACTGGGCATTCATGCGGGTTTCGAGCGCCATGCGATTGGCCGTCTCTGTCGACATGTTGTCGCCGTCATTCTCAGAGAGTTTTTTACCGCGGGAATCAATCACCACAACGTGATGAGTTCTCATTCCATCAACCGAAGAACTGATGAGGGACTGGATCCCTTTCACTTCATCATTCGTCATCGAGACACCTCGATCGAGATCGAGCACAACGGAAGCACTAGGAGGTTTTCTTTCAGAAACAAACGGAGAAGACTCCGGAAGAGAAAGGTGAATGCGCGCGCGGGTCACACCACGAAGGTGCATGATGGTTTTAACGAGCTCGCCTTCCAGCGCTCTCTGCTTATTAATTTTTTGAACAAATGAAGTTGTACCAAAGGCTTGCTTATCGAAGACTTCGTAGCCCACGGTGCCGGTGAAGTTCACACCTTTCTTCGCGATCTCAAGGCGCCAGATCTCGACCTGATCTTCCGGAACCATGATGGTCTTTCCGTCGTCTTTCACTTGATAGTTGATTTTGCCTGTCTCGAGCATCCGCGCGATCGTAGCTGAATCATCTTTGGTGAGATCCGTATAAAGAACCTTGTAATCGGTCTTCGAGGAGTAAACAACGATTCCCGTCATCACTGCGAGGAGGATACCAACCATGGCAATAAGACCTGCCCGGCGGGCCATGCTGAGTGACTTAAAGAAATCATAAAAGTTCTGAACTATTAAACCCAAAAGAACCCTCCTGGTTCAAACGGTACCTAATCACATCCCCCATGCGGGTCGCCTATGATCAAATCTGCATCTTCATAATTTCACGGTAGGCTTCAATTACTTTCGTCCGTACCTGGTTCATCGTTCTGAAAGCGATATCCGCTTTCTCAACTGCCAATAAAGTCTCATGCAAATTCTGTGACTCTCCGGAAGCTAACTTTTCCATCGCAACGTTGGCCTCATTCTGAAGCCCGTTTACCTTGCCGATAGACTCCGAAAGCATTTCCCCGAAAGACTTCGCACTTCCACTTTCCTCAATATCAAAACCCTTACCAGTCTCAATGTTGAAACTCTCAGAGCTGTTATTATCGACAGAACGCGACCAGCCCCGGGCATCTGCATTCCCGAGGGTCTGATTGAAACTGCCTAAATCTTTAATGGACATTAGTTACCTCTCCCGATCTCGAGAGTCTTCATCGCCATCTGTTTTGTCGTATTGATGGCAGTGATGTTCGATTCGTAAGCACGCTGGGCTTCGATCATATTCGCCATTTCGACCATTGGATTAATATCCGGCATGGCGACGTAGCCTGTCACCGGATCTGCATCCGGATGAGAAGGATCATGTTTCAGGATGACTTTGTCAGAATGAACAACTTCCGTTGCGTGAACGGTCTGGGCATTTTCTGCGAGCTCCCCCTCGAGGATTTCAGAGAAAGTGTCACGTGCCGGCTCTGAGCCGAACACAACTTCCTTACGACGATAAGGACCGCCTTCGGCAGTCTTGGTCGTCTGGGCATTTGCGATGTTGGAAGAATGCGCTTCGATGCGCTTTCTCTGGGCCGCAAGTCCACTCGAAGAAATTCTAAGTGACGAAAGTAAATCCATTTATTACTTCTCCGAGTTGATGGCGTATTTCATGATACCCATCTTCTTATTAATCAACTGCACGAGTGCATCGTACATCAGCTTATTTTCTGCCATCGTCGCCATCTCGGCTTCGACGTCCACCGTGTTTCCGTTTTCTGAGACAACACCATTCGGGTTGTCGTAGATTTCCGGCTCTAAATTATTGAAGCCCCCACTACCGACATTGTAATGCCGTCCATCTGTGGCATTCATCTTCATATTTCCGTCAACATCAAGAGCACGGGCCAACGCTTCTTCGAAGTCTAGTTTCTTGGCCTTGAAGCCAGGAGTGTTGGCATTAGCAACGTTCGACGTGATGAGTTCCTGCCGCATTTCGCGGAAGTTCAACGCTGTCGTCAGTGCCTGTAGTGTCTTGTCATTCACGTCCATTGTGGGCGCTCCAACAAAAAATTAATTATCTAAGATTCACAAAGTAAACTGCACCTTCACCACGATACTCATTGATCTTGTTCCGGAGTGTACGGATAGATACGCCGAGGATCTTCGCCGCTTGCGTGCGGTTCTCAGAAGTAAACACGAGAGCTTTCTTAATAAGAAGTTTCTCAGCGTCCTTGAGAGACATAAGCTTCATGCCGTCTTCATCAACTTCACCAGTTGTGAATTCTGCTTTGCGCTCGCCATTTTCAATCGCCTGGAGATCAAGTGTCGTGCCTTCCATGTTAGTCATGGTCTTACGGATGAACGACTTGAGTTCAGCGATGTTGTTATTCCAGTTATAATCAGTGAGTTTGCGGGCAGCTTCGTCCGCGAGATAGATCTGCTCAGACTGAGTCTCAACAGCATACTCTTCGATAAAGTGACGAGCGATCAATTCCACGTCAGTTCCTCTTTCACGGAGCGAGATCATGTCGATCGAAGCGCCGTTAAAATAAGTATAGAGAGCACGTGAGAACTTTCCTGCACCAACCAACTTAGAGAGATTCTTCGAGGTAGTAGCAAGGATGCGGACGTCTAACTCGTAATCAGGTAGTTCTTGAAGGA
>JBKJNQ010000090.1:0-5018 GCA_046593575.1 Bacteriovoracaceae bacterium | reverse complement strand
ACCGGGTCTCGAGCTCAAGTCCCCGTCTTTCGCTGCGTGGTCTTTTCTCCGATCCTCCGCCGTCTCCGATCCAGACTTTTTCGGAATCTAACTGGATGACGTACCCCGCGAATGTGAGATTGAGTTTTCTATCGAGGAGATCCTGGCGAACGCCGACTTCGTAGGAATCAGAACGAGTGATCGGGCTGACGCTGGCGGAACGACTGACAACACCCCGGGCATCATTGGAATGAAAACCTCGGCCGTAATTGAGGTAGAGATTCGTCGAATCGGTCAGGCGAAAAATGGTATTGAACTTTGGCTGGAGAATAGATTTCCCTGCCTTCCCGGAGGTTTTTCCCGGGGTCGCGACATCATTTTTATCGTCGACGATGAAATTGAAATAATCAGACCGGAGTCCAATGACCGTGCTCACCAGATTATTCCAGCGCTTTTCATCTTCTAAAAATACGGCGGTGTTCGACTGGTCGATCTCGTGTTCAACCACGTTCCCCAGGCGCTCGCGATTGGCAGTGTGGAAAAGAGCATTTTTAATGGAGTCCTTTCTCACACTTGCTCCGAGAGTAAGAAAATGAGTGCCTGTTTCATCGAGGCGCTTCTTCCACTTCATCTGTGCCCCTCGCACCTGACGGCCGTCAACCTGCTCAATCTGATCACCGTTGACGGTGTCCTGACTAAAGAAAGTAAAGTTTGAGTAG
Organism: Bacteriovoracaceae bacterium; assembly: GCA_046593575.1. GTDB lineage: Bacteria > Bdellovibrionota > Bacteriovoracia > Bacteriovoracales > Bacteriovoracaceae > Peredibacter. Next base: position 4,320 of record JBKJNQ010000090.1, on the reverse strand, counting down.
AGATCGAATTTGTAATCAATCTGATAAAGATTGATCTCGAGCTCTTCATCGTCCGAGGCCGAAAGATAATTCAGAAAATAATGATTTCGCTGAGTATTCCCGCCGTCACTTGGGTCAATATATCCGAAGCGGTCGAGGCTCCCGTCTTTGACTTTTCGAAGCGGAAGCTGGTTAGAAGCGTTCCAGTCACTAGAATAGATCGATGTTCCGAGCGTGTACTTACTGTTCGAGGTGAGATTCTTTGAGATTTTTCCGAGGAGATTTACGCGTTCGAGTTTTTCCTGATTCTTGAACGGGCCATTGGTGGAATAAATTTCGCCCGCAAGAAGAGTTTTGTAACCCTCCACTATGGGAGAAACACCGAAGAATCCCCGGTGAGAATCAAATGAACCGGACGAGAGCGAGAACGTGTTTTTTTTAAAGGAGTCGGCGGTCTTGAGCCGGACAGTTCCGGCAGTGGCAAAGTCTCCCTGATCGGCACGGTAGGGCCCTTTGTAAACCTGGATAGCAGAAACCGTTTCGGGTATGATGAAGTTCGCGTCCGCGTAGCCTTGACCGTGCCCGTGGCTCACCATATTCAGAGGGACGCCGTCGATCCGGAGATCAATGTCGGTTCCGTGATCGAGATCAAATCCTCTGAGAAAATATTGGTTCGCTTTACCGCCACCAGCATGCTGGACGGTATAGAAACCAGGAATGATCTGGAAAATATCTGCGGGTCTCGCGAGCGGTCTCGAGACAAAATCTCTTTGTCTTGCTTCCTTTGAGGAGGCCTCTGCAAATGAGGTCATGGGAGTGACTTCGGTAGAGATTCCGGACTCGTTAGTGGAAGTACTGCTTTGGCTGCCAGGAGTAACTGTGACTTCTTTCGAAATTGCTTTCACGGGTGCCGGAGTTTCTTCCACTTTTACCGGCACGGGAGTGGGTTCAATTTTCTTTACCTGTTCCGGAGTTTTCATTTTCGGCGTCTGTTCGTCTTCATCTTCGGCGACAGTGGTAGGCATGTGATTGACGTGAGAAAAGGCCGAGGTCATGAATAGAAACGTGAAAAGAAAAAACTTCATTCTGGTAAGTTGAATGCGACAGTCCAGCGGATGCGGCTCATGACTGGTTCTCCATCCACCTGGGGCGGAGCGAACTTCATTTGCTGTGCTTGCGAAATCGCTTCCGCTGAAAATAGCTCATGATCGGAGGCGATGACACTGAGTTCATGGATGAAACCCTGCTCATTGATGATGAGTGAGAGTTCCACCCTTCCTTCGACGCCCAGACGCAGGAGGGATGACGGATATTTTAAGACTGGCCCCGCCAGAAGGCGCGGTCTGCTGTCGAGATCAGTCTCCGGAAAGACCGAAGGACTCTGTGATTCTTCGTGTTCATGCTCGCCTTCCGGAATATCGCTTATCAAGGCCGGTTGGTTACTCACGCTATGCCGGTGGTGAATTTTTGCAGGAAGACTTTTCATTTGAATGGCTCTTTCTGATGACATCGTGACTGTGATTTTCCGGGGGCCGGTGGTGAATCCCGAAAATTCAACGGGCCGTTTATATCCACTGAAAATAAAACCGGCATGCGCCAGCAAAGAAAACAAAAGCCATAATGCGGGAGATAGTACCCATGGTTTTATCACTACCTGAGATTATAGGAGGGATCCTTTGGATAGTCAGAGGAAAATATCCTTAAATAACATCCTGATAATTCAGATACTTCACACAACAATCTTTAAATGTAACTTTTGGTCTTCTCCGTACGTAGGATCTTTATCCTACGCGCCCAATGACTGAGGTTCAATTTTTGTAAAATCAGATCTCGGAAGATCTAGAACGAATGTCGTGTGCGCTTCTTTGTCAGCATAGACCAGGTCACCACCATGTTTTTCTGCAATACTCTTCACTAGTGGAAGACCAAGCCCGGTTCCTTTTGATGATTTTGTCGTAAAGAAAGGCTCCATCATATGCGCTTTCACTTCCTGAGGAATTCCGTTACCGGAATCCTGAAAAGTGAGAGTGACAAATTTCTGTCCGGTGACTGCAGAAATCTCAATCCATTTCTCCGGCAGATTATCAATGGCATCGAAGGAATTATTTAAGAGTGTCAGAACCGCCTGCTCGATCTGGCCGCGCTGGCCTTTGATGAAGCAAGTGTCCAGATTATTCAAACGTAGGTCGATTCCGTGATTTTTAAATCTCTGCCCGCAGAATAAAAGCACACTCTCCATCAACTCGCTCAATTGAATAAAGTCTTCTGAAATTTCATCATCACGATAAATATAGTGCCTGAGACCACTGATAATTTTCTCGATTCGTTCCGACTGATAATGAATTTGATGAATCCGCTTGGTAACTTCTTTTTCTTTATCGGGATTTTTGTAATTCCGCAGAACGAGCTGCGCATTTCCCATAACGATGGTTAAAGGATTGGCGATTTCATGCGCGATCCCCGCGCACATAAGTCCCAATTCGGAAAATTTTCCTTTCCCTAAAACATCCGGTGCCTTCTCATCGACCAGTTCCTGGTATTTTTTCTGAAAGCGTTTTTTATCGCGGATCTCGTGCACGAGGACGATCCCCATCCCGACGAGGATGGCAAAGAAAGTGAGAAAATAGGTGGTGTTCATTTCAATTCCCATGCATTGATTTTAACCTGACGGGCCATGGGATGTTCTGAATTTAGGCTTAAGAGTGACCGACGATTGTGATTTACTCAGCGGTTAATTGTCTGCATAGTCCGTAGATAATCGGCTTCGGTGCAAGGCCGATTATTACAATTAAATTCCACCGCGAGCTTATGCGTGCGCCTCTGAGCGTCCTCAATTTCGATATTATAGTGCATGCCCTTTTTCGGATCAAAATCCAGTCTCACGACGGCGTAGCGACCGTTATGATTAATCATCCATCCGTCGCGCAGTCCACCGGCCGAAGTTCCTCCGACATTGCGTTTGATGTGCGGTCTCCAGGTATTGGCCGCGAGTGGAGGAAATCCTAAATCATGAATGGCGGGAAAATTGTGAGCAAAACTTCGTGCTTGGTTGATGTCACCAAGCTGAAGCCTTTCTTCGGCTTCCGGCGGGAGACGCTGACGTCTGCGTTCTTCGTTTCGCAAGATATGACTGTTCGAGGCAGCAACAAACCTTTCGGTATTGAGTAGTTCTTCCGCGCGCTGAAAGCTACGGCAGGTCGCATGGGCAAAAGAACTGATGAAGAGAATAAAAATCAGAGCGCGCATTGAATCGCTCCTTCTACCATCCGGTCCATGCGATTTCTCGCAAACGCGTCCAAACGATCGATGACGTTTTCTGCGATTCTTCCGCTGGCAATTCCTTCAAAGAATCTTCCGGGGATGGTGGCGAGGCGCCCGAGACTTCCTAAGAGTGTAAACACTCGCGCGAGCCCAGTAATTTTTGTGACGTAAGAAGTAACCCGCGCCATGAGGGGGCCAAGTCCTGCTCCACCGGTCAAGAGTGCGACGGCAATTCCCGCGCCCACACCTCCCAAAAATCCGCACATCATCTGTGTGATGATTTCTGGAGTGAGACCCCGCACCTGCTGAATGAGTCCACTCATACTCTGGCGAAAGTGCGAAACGAAGTTCCACATGTTTCTCATCTGCGCCACTTTCCCGTCCCAGAAACCCCGGGGATCAGAAATCAAATGCCCAACACCTGCGATGAAGTTTGTGACAACTCCACCGGTAGCAGACCAGGCACCCTGAGCGAAATTCATCAGACAACGGGCAAAACCAGCCCCGGCGCCAGTGGTAAAAAAGTTCGTGAGTTCAGTCAGTCCTGGTATGGCGGGCATGCCTGCAGGCGCGCAGACAGTGGCGTGCGCTGTGGGAATAAAGGGTAGAAGAGTTTTCCATGAGAACGTCACGGTATCGAGATACGGGAGAATATTTTCGCGCGTGATTCCTACGAGTGCGAGTGAGGTGAAAGTATTTTTTCCTTCCGGAATATTCACGATGAGATATCCGGGTGCATCGATAAATTGAATCGCCTTGATTTTTCCGGGCGCGTTTCTCACCACCATCATCTGGCGCGAAAGATCTTCGTTCACGAAGACGGAACTTGTTCCTAAAAAGGTCCAGGGTTTTCCGCCGGTGCCGACATCAAGACCGAGTTTGGGTGCGACCTCGAACTCGTCGAAGGCAAGAAGGGTAAGGGGAAAAATAAAGGAGAAAAGCAGGAACAAAAATTTCACCCTCTCAGATTATCATTCGCTCTGATGATTCTCTGGGAAGGTAGGATTTGCCTATGCCGACTGACCTGCTCAGCTTTTCTGAACCTTTTGGAAATACTGAAGAAGAGTTTCACCTAGCTCA
>JBKJNQ010000231.1:0-35379 GCA_046593575.1 Bacteriovoracaceae bacterium | reverse complement strand
TGTGTGCGGAAGAGTGTACGAAAAAATACAATATGACCCGCGAAGAGCAGGATGCATTTGCCATAACATCTTACAAGCGCGCTCAGGCCGCTCAGAAAGAGGGAATGTTCAAGGATGAGATCGTTGCCGTCAGAGTACCTGCTAAGGGCGGAACAGTTGATGTGACGGAAGACGAAGGTCCGGGTAAGGCAAACTTTGAAAAGATGCCATCACTCAAGCCAGCGTTTGATAAAAACGGAACCATCACAGCGGCAAACGCTTCAACTATCAATGATGGAGCTGCGGCGATTGTATTGGGTGGAGAAGAATATGCTTCTCAGGCGGAGTTCAAGATTCTCGCTTACGCATCTAACGCCCATGAGCCGACATGGTTTACGACGGCACCAGTTGATGCCATCAAGAAGTCACTTAAGAAGGCCAATCTCAATATCAATCAGATTGATCTCTTTGAGATCAATGAAGCTTTCGCTGCTGTCACGATGGCCGCGATGAAAGAGTGCGAGATTCCCCACGAGAAAGTGAATGTCTTCGGTGGTGCAGTTGCCATCGGACATCCGATCGGTGCATCTGGTGCGAGAATTCTCGTGACTCTCATGAATGCGATGAAAAAGAAAAATGCAAAATATGGTTGTACGGCGATTTGTATTGGCGGTGGAGAGGCCCTCTCTCTTGTCGTTGAAAGACTTAAATAATGACAACAGCTGCGGCGGCATCGAAATCCGGAATCAGAACCCTCAAAGCAGGGGAGATCCTTTTTAACGAAGGCGATTTCGCAGATTCCTTGTTCATTATCCAGAAGGGACAAGTTCGTCTCTATAAGCCGAAGGGCAAGGGATACATCGAACTCGCGATGCTCAGAACCGGTGAAGTGATCGGGGAGATGGCCTATTTCGATGAAGATGGTTCAGGAAGAAAGCGCTCTTGTTCAGCATCTGCTGTGACAACGGTGGATATTATCGAGATCTCATTCGGGGCCTTCGGCAAAACGATGCAGTCATTGAACCCCTGGTTCAAAACGATCATCAATACACTTGTAACAAGACTTCGGAAGACAAACTTTCGTGTGAAAGAGCTGGAAGACAATGCGGCCGTTAACTACGGCAAAGCCGCCGGTACTTATGAGTTCATGAAGCCGATTGAAGTCATGCGCATTCTCGGAACGCTCTTCCTCGTTTATAAGGCCCATGGAGAAATTAAATCCCAGGCGCTGTCCGTCCATAAAAGGACTTTGATTCTTTACACCAGTGATATGTACCAGATCATGGAAGTGAAGCTTGAGACCATCGTGAACCTTCTCGTTCAGATGGGACTGATGGAAATCCAGGAGGACGATGATAAACTGCCGCAGGTTTATCTTCTGAGAAACGTGGAGATACTCCGCCAGATTTTTATCTACTACAATTCTGAGCGCCACATTCCCGATGAGAAGAAAATGAGAATCTCCGATAAGTGCGAGATGATCATTGCGAAAATTCTCGAGAAGGGAAACTCACTGGTTAAAGACATTCCTAATCTTCGTATAACGGAAGACGCTCCTCCGAAGTTTACTAAGATGTATGATCTCTCAACTGTGATCGATGACTTCAAATTGAAGAACATCGTAATCAATCCAGCGACTCTGGAAGACGGAAGGAATGTCGGACTCTTCGGAGAAGTGATGATCATTGAAGGAAAGAACTTCATTGAGATTGATTACGCGAAAGTCGCCAAGCTCTATCCGGTCATTCGCTTTATGAATGCTGTCCGGAAGATGAATCTGGAAAAATCAGGCGATGTTTAAATAAAAAAGGCTCCTTTCGGAGCCTTTTCTTTTTGTGATTTAAAATTAAATTCCGGCAGGGGTGTAGAACGATTCTACATTATCACCCGACTTGTAATAGTAGTTCGGGTCGGTGATCTGGATCATGAATCCTGTTCTCATCACTGGTGGAGTATTCGCCGGGCTGAACTTGATGTTCAGAGTCTGCGAGGTTCCCACTGAACCTGTATTAAGGGCCGACTGAGGAATCTCAACACCATTCACTTTCACAGTTACCGGAAGGAGAGGCTTCTTTGGAAGAACGACATAGTTGTAAGTTTCAGTTCTTGAGATAGACGAGACAAGCACGCAATCCGGATAGTTCAGGAGATTCGTGAAGCGCACGAAATGTCTTCCGGTAATCGGCTCACCCGGAGTCGGAGTTTCGCGGGTGTTGATCGGCATTGGTGATCCGTAATCCTGGTAAGTCCAGTCAACATCTCTCACCAGATTGGTCTTCGCACCTGTCGTTGAAACTTTTGTGACTTTGATATCATCGGTTGAAACAGTTACGTTGTTCTCAGCGAAGGTAATCGGCCAGAAGCGATAGCCGTGAGCAATTACCACCTGCTTGATGGCATTATTTACAGAGGCAAAGATAGAACTCACACCGCCGCCGCAAAGATCATACGCATCCGGAGTTGAATCCCCGTCCTGATCTGATGCACCCGAGATGTTGTACATTTCTTTCGACATCTGAACGTAGGATTTAAGTGAAGAGAACCAGCCCGAGTTACAGCTTGTATGTGCTGTCACAGAAACAAAACGGAACTGCTGGGCCATGAGAGCGTTTTTCACTGACTTCAGGTTATTAAGCGCAATCGTAAAGTTGGATGAATTGTAAATTGATTCACCATTTCCGTACGGACTCTGGGCTTCAATGTCGGCGTCACGACCATTGGATAAAAGAACCACGAGTGTGTAGGCATTATTACGAAGAAGATTTCCTTTGTGGTAATTCACAAAACCGTAAACGCGGTTAAGACCACGCTCGTATCCACCGCCGCCTGGATTAGCGAAGAAGGTAAACTCACTTGAAGTCTGAATGCGTTTAGGTGATCCCGGAATTCCTGCGAGGTCCGTAGAGTTTGTCATGACCTGATAGTCTTCGTTTCCATTTGCTGTCTGGATAAGAGGAGTTCCGATCACGCGATAATCGAAGTCGCGCGAAAGAGAATCAACTGTATTACGTAGAGCAGTCTTCACATCATTAGATAGATAATAAGAAGAGGCAGAGTTATCTACTACATAAAGGACATCGACCTTCGGCTTGATCAGGGTGTAGGTCGAACAGGACTGTGCAGAGAATGCGGAGACTGAAGGAACTGAGTCATTAGATGACTGGCCTCCGGTACCGAATTGCTCGTTCCCACAACCCGTAAGCATGGTGAAAAAGAGAAGGGAAAGAAAAGCTGACCAATACGTTTTCATAAGTACACCTTAGTATTTCTCCAAGGTCTCTTCGGAGAAACCATGTCTTAACTTTAGCCCAGTGGGGGATCAGATGAGTCGGAATCTGAAGATATTTTCGAGCGGAAAATCTTGCCCTTAGACCATAAATCATCCAACTTCGGGTTATGATTAGAGTAACAATTATTTCAATAGCTTGAGGAATAGCTTATGGCCGACAGTTGGTATTATGTTCAAAAAGGTAATCGTCACGGACCCGTTGCCCTTGAAGTGATCCAGCAGATGATCTCGAACTCTGATCTCAATGCCGCAGACTATGTCTGGAAAAAAGGTTTTGAGAACTGGAAGAAGATCAAAGAAATTCCTGAATTCGAAGAGAAGCAGGTTTCTGCTCCGGCACAACCGCAGGCGCCTGCGTTCAAAGCTCCGGAAGCTCCTAAGGCACCTGAGGCTCCTGTGAATAAACTCGAATTTAAAGAAGTGAGTTTCAAATCACTTTCTCCTGACGAGAGAATTATCTTTATCCGCATTGGTAACGACCGGGGAGGAGCTCCTACCGATTACGGGCCGTTCAGTCTTCAGCAGTTGAAACAACTCTTTAAAGAAAACCGTATCAACGGTAAAACCATGCACTTCGTTCCCGGCATGAAAGAATGGAAAGTTCTCGGTGATGTTCCTGAGTATCAGGAAATCTTCGAAGAGCTTCCTCCTATTATTCAGGAATCGGATCGCAGAGGTGCAATAAGAAAACCGTTTATTGCCCGACTCTTTGTTCAAAACAATAAAAAAGTATTCGAAGGAATCTGCCGCGATATTTCTATCGGGGGAATGCAAGTTCTCACCGACGAATTCAAGGGCCAGTCCGGAGACAGGATCTCGATCAACGTGCATCCGGAAAATTCTGATTATCACTTCACTGCAAATGGAGTCGTTGTCCGTGTTCTCGAAGGGGATTCCGGCTTTTCATTCCGTTTCCAGGGTCTCTCTGATGAGGCCAAAAGATCCGTGGAGAAATACCTCCAGGAAAATTGAACACAAGTGACAAAGACTTCTGCTTCTTATCGCACTCAGGACTACTCCCTCACATCGTCTGATGGAGAGTCATCTCTTTATATAAAGCAATTCACCCGCGGTACTCCCAAAGTCCATTTCCTCATCGTTCATGGCGCTCTTGAGCATTCCGGACGTCACAAGGACCTGACTGAGTTCTGGATGGGGAATATGACTGACGTTGCTGTGACGGTCTTTGATCTTTTGGGACACGGAAAGAGCGGAGGACCACGCGCTTACCTCACGCATTTTAAAAACTATGTTGATGATATGCTGATTGTTGCGGATTTTGCGTATAAGGATCTGCCTGATACTTGCCGGAAATTTATCTGCTCCCATAGTCTGGGTGGTCTCATTACTCTCAGTCGTTTTCTGGATTCAACTTACGGCTGGCCTCATCCCTGTGACGGCATTATGTTTTCGAGTCCCTGTGTGAAGCCAAAACTTCTTCTCGGTCCCTCTTCTGAACCCTTAGTCATGAAGCTCAATAAGATGACTCCCAAACTTCACCTCCCGATGATTTTTAAGGGCTCACAGCTAACACGGGACACGAAGCGCGCAAACGATTTCGACACTGATCCACTCATACCCCGGTTTATAACCGTACGGATGATGAAGGAAATTCTCGAGGCGACACACAAGATCCGCGGTCTTTCCTATTATTTTAATCTCCCGGTTCTCTTTTTGATTGCCGGGGACGATTGCCTGGTTCAGCCCGACAGTACGACTCTTTTCGCCCACGGTATTGATAAGAAGCTAGCGACAGTCATACAATATCCCAAGCACCACCATGAACTTTGGAATGAGATTGATCGCTTAGAGATCTTTGCTACCATGAAGAAGTGGGTGGAAAAGACCTTGAAGGAGAAATCATGAAGGCCGTCACTGTTCTCGCTCTGATACTCCTGACCGCTTGTGCGGCCTACAAAACTTATAATCAGACCACGACTGGAGTAGTGACCCTACGTGGGGGAAATTATAAGAATGAGACATGGGATGATAAACTCATCTTCACCCGCATGAGCTGGTATCACGGGATGACTCTTTATTATGATGGACTCGTTTATAAGGCAGATCCCGATTCGCCATTTTCAAAATGGTTCTCACCCAGTGAAAAAGAATTCTTCACCAAGTGTGAGTCACTGATCATTGCAGTCAACTACAGTTCCAACCCGGATCGTATTTCTCACGTTAATTTCCGGGAACAGATGAAACTCAACGGATATGACGATGTCGTTGTAAATACTTTTGCCACCTACCTTCGGACCCACCCTAACTCTCAGGATTGGCGTGTCTTTAACTACAAAATCATGGGTTACTGCAAACGGGCACCTTCTACCTTCGAGAAGGAAGGCCTCACCATGAATTTTCCTAGTTTCAAAGAATTACACGTAAAAATCTAAGCCGTTATGTCCGATCAGGTATCTGAACAAATCTCCCCATCATTTGGGTTAAGAAAATCTGCCAAGTTCCGATAGGCTATTGAGGCACTATGACTAGCGATAAGAAATTTCAACGCTTCGGAAAGTATCTGATCCTTGATCATCTCGTAGACGGCGGGATGGCAAAGATCTGTCGCGCCCGGTATTTGGGTGAGCAGGCGAATAAAGTCGTTGCGATTAAAATGGTTCAGCCTCAATTCTCAAACGATGAAGCTTTCGTTCGCATGTTCCAGGATGAGTTGAACATCACCTTCGGCATGCTCCATCCGAACATCATGCAGGTTTACGATTACGGTAAGACCAATGGCCAGCTCTATACGGCCATGGAATATATCCACGGTGCTAACCTCAAGCAGTATCTTGATCGCCTGAAAGAGCGCAAGGTTGTGTTTCCGGTTGAGATCTCCTGTTACATTATTTCTCAGGTGTGTCTCGGTCTTCATTACGCTCACACATTCACTGATAAACTCACTGGTAAACCATACAACATCGTTCACCGTGATATTTCTCCTCACAACATCATGCTCACGTATGATGGTGCGGTTAAAGTTATCGACTTCGGTATCGCGAAAGCGAATACGAACTCTGAGGCAACTCAGGCCGGAACGATCAAAGGTAAGCTCTCTTACCTCGCTCCGGAATATCTCGAAGGTCTCGAGCTCGATGCCCGTTACGATGAATTCGCTGTGGGTATTACTCTCTGGGAACTTCTTTGTTCAAGAAAACTTTTCCAGGCCAATAACGATCTCGCCGTTCTGAAGCAGATTCAGGCGTGTAAGATTGTTCCGCCTTCACAGATCAACCCATCAGTTCCGAAGGAACTTGATCTGATCGTGATGAAGGCCCTTTCGAAAGACCGCGCTCATCGCTACGAAAACCTCGATCAGCTGAACCGCGCTCTCGTGAAATTCCTCTATTCTACTTATCCCGAGTTCAACGCCTCCGATCTTAAGTCTTTCGCTGATGATCTCTTTAAGAAAGAGATTGCTGAGGACCGTACGAAGTTCGTTGATTACGGTAAAATCGATATTAATCAGTATATCGAGGACATGAAGAAAGAAGAGTCCCGCACTGGTAAGATCTCGACTAAGGATATCGGCACTAAAGCAGGTACGGCAGCTCCGAAAGACGAAAACGTTAAAGGTGAGCCAAGAACGAAAGTTCGTGAGATCGAGCTCGATCTTTCGAAGCAGATGGATATCAAGATTGATCTCGATAAAGAGATCGATAGTCCGACCATGACGAAGAAGCTGAATAAGACTGCACTGAACCAGGCGAAAGTCGTCTCGAAAAGTAGTCGTTCTCCTTCCGGACCTCAGCCATCTACTCCGATGGTATCAACTAAGAAATCTGATCGCAGCAACAGCCGTATCACAACCCGTGAGCGCATAAAGGCTCAAGAAGAAGAATCGAAGAGCAGTCAGCCGATGCTGATTCTCGTCCTTGCTGCTTCACTTGCCGGGATTGCCTATATTCAGTCAGACATGGTTGAAGGCATTACTGGTTTCAACCTGAAAAAACTCATTCATGGCGAAGCTTCAGTATCCCGCAATCCGACATCTGTTGATACGGAAGTTAAGGTTGATGCCAATGGTGATGAAGTAGACGCTCACAGTGAAATCATTCTGGGTGGTCTCGATATCAACATGGAACTTTATGTTGATGGGACAAAGACAACTTATATCGGTAAGCCATTGAAGATTAATCCCGGAAAAGAAGTCAGCATTCTCGTGAAGAAGCCCGGTTATCTTCCTTTTGTTACCACCATGAAATTTGATAAGGGTGGCGAATCCAAAGTAATCTCAGTTCCTAAGATGGAAAGAGCAAGACTTGGTCTACTCACAACATCTCAGAACTATACTGCTGGTTCGAAACTCGTTTATGAGTCTAACGGTGAGCTGATTGAAAGAAACCTTCCACTTCGTGATATTGAGATTCCGGAAGGAACTTATCAGGCGAAAATCGTTAACCCGATTCTTGGAACAGAGAAGAAGGTTGAGTTTATTATAGAAGAAAATAAGAAGCACTTCCTCGAGTAGTTAGTTCGGGGATGCTGCTTTCCTGTTTTTTAATAAATACATTGCTGTTCTTTTCATGATCATCAATCCGAGGATTGAGCCGGAAATCCATTTGCATCCCGAGACAATTCCCAGATGCTCGGGAATTGCATAACCACTTTTGAGGTAGAGGATGACCGAAAAATTCTCAATCAGGTCGAGTATGCCCGGAATGAGACCTTTTTTTCCAAGTAACAGGTAGAAAATCGCCGAGTAAACTCCCATATAAGCGAGATCAAAATATTGCCCCATCAGGTAGTTGTTTTTATCCAGAGCACTAAGTGTGGCAAGCCAGTCCATTGCAACCTGATGCTGGTAAAAGAGTCGGACATCGAGACTTAGATGAGGAGAGAAATAAAGTATAGGGAGCCCGAAAACCGGCAGGAAAAAGAATAGAATCCAGAGGATTTTATTCTTTTTCATCAGGCGTATCAAAGCGCTTGGACTGCTTGAAGCGGTTCACTTTCCGCATATTGAGAAGCTTCATGATTTCCGCAGCTGTTTCTTCCAGGGCCTTGTTTGTGACATTGAAAACCGGCCAGCGCTTATTCTCTGAGAAGAGGCGATTGGCCCATTCAATTTCTTCAGAGACTTTTGCCATGTCAGCATAGTCACCTTCGTCGCGGGAAAGGCCGAGGCGTGAAAGGCGATTTTTACGAATCTGAAAGAGCGCATCAGCATCAATCGTAAGACCAAATATTTTCCGCTGATCAATCTGGAAAAGTTTCTCAGGAAGAGTGACACCCATGACGATGGGAACGTTCACAGTCTTGATTCCCTCGAGCGAGAGATACATCGAGAGAGGAGTTTTTGATGTCCGTGAAATACCCACGAGAACAACATCCGCTTCTTCGAGAGAATTGATGTTTCTTCCGTCATCATGATTGAGTGTGAATTCAATGGCAGCGACCCGCTTGAAGTACTGATCATTTACAGCGTGCAGAAGGCCCGGCTGATAGTTTGGTTCTGACTCAAAGAAATTCGAAAAGGCAGTGAGAAGAGGTCCCATCACATCGACAGATCGGACATGATCACGTTTTGAGAGATCCGCGATATAGGCGCGAAGTTCCACCGAGACAATGGTGTAAACCACAATGTCATGGTGAATCGCCGCTTCCTGAAAAATTGCGTCGATCTGTTCACGAGTGCGGATGTTCTTGTAACGGGTAAAGAATATTTCCTTTTCCTGAAACTGTGTCATCGCTGCACGAGTGATAGCAGACGCCGTTTCTCCGGTACCATCAGAAATCACAATAACTTTGAGTTTGTCGTGTGCTTGCATAAAATAAACCTACTTCAGATTTTAACCTAAAAGGACATCCTATGCACAATTTATTGCTGAAGAAACGAACGAACATCATCCCTTAATTGCGCAATATCCTTTAAGGGATGATATTGATGGCGGGAAGAATCCCGGTTGAACCAAGTGCGTTGGGATTTCGCGAGCTGCCTGGTAGAGATGACGATCCGGTCACGACAATCTTTTTGTGTCTTATAAACTCCAAAAATAAAATCCAACGCTTCTTTATAGCCAATACTCTGCAGAGGTTTTTCAAGACCCGAATGCCCTTTTTCGAGAAGGCCTCTTACTTCATCAATGAGACCCTGTTCAAGCATGCGATCAGTTCTTTTCTCAATGATCTTCAGGTGCTCTTCTTTCGGAAGATCGAGATAAGCATGAAAAATATCCCAGCTCCGGATGGACTGACCGGGGAGAGTTTCATTCTTTTGAGATTTTTTTGAGCGCTCTTCAAAAAAGGGCGTGCTGTTTGCCCACCAATGTTCGACCGCCCTTCTGATCCGGTAATGATCATTCTCATGATAACGGCTAAAACTTCCCGGATCATGTTGCTTCAGGATTTCACGGAAGGGGGCAATTCCTTCGTTAATGAACATGAGCTCAGATTTTTTCAGGACATCATTTGGTGTGGAGGGAGATTCATACATTCCCTTGATCAGTGCCTGAAGATAAAATCCACTTCCTCCTGTGAGGTAAACCGTTTTCTGTTCTTTCAGGAGTTTTTCAACAACCGGGAAAGCTGCTTTCTCATAATCTGCGGCATTCATCGGCTTATCGATAGATGTCACATCAATCATGTGATGGGGGATGCTCTGTCTTTCTTCCATCGAGGGCTTCGCTGTCCCGATAGTAATCTCGCGGTAAAGGAGTAAGGAATCGAAGTTAACAATCTCGCCACCGAATGAAGCGGCCAGATCAATGGCAGTCTGAGTTTTTCCGGTTGCTGTGGGACCCGATACAATGACAACTTTCACTTCAGTTTTTCCCGGAGAATTTCTTCCAGATCACAGAGTATTCCGGCCTTCAGGAGTTCCGTCGCGCCGAGCGAAGAAATCATTTCATCCCAGGTCACTTGTCCCCAGTCCGAAGCTCTTAAGACCAGATCATTGAAGTTCTTATTCAGAAGCAGGAGCTGAACAATATCTTTTAGGGGAAAGCCGTTCATCCATTCCGGGATGGCCCTCATCACCAGGGTATCTGCACCCAGTTTTTCAAACTCAAATCCGCGCTCATTAAGGAGCTGAATGTTTTTTTCCTGAATCCCTTTCAATGGATAAGGTTCACTTACCATGAGGGGAATTGACGGTGAGCTCATCTGAAGCCGGGAGTGAACAAAAGCTTCTACCAGTCGTCTGGCATTGAAGGCGAGCCACTTATTCTCATCGCGCTTCAGGATATAATTTCCACACCAGAACTGATGAGAGAGATCTTCTTTTATTCCATGAGGAGAGAACAATCCATCCATGTTGTAATCATGGCGCTCCTGAAGAAGCTGAAAATTATCGCCACCAGATTCAAACGTCATCGGAACGTTTCCTGCCACTGGAGTCTGGGCCTTAATTTCTCCACGAGGACGCGCCAGTTCTTTCACGGTCGCAGTTAAAAGACTGATGAGCTTTGAATTCTCCATGAATTTGATCACGGTTTTATTCGGATGAACGTTTACGTCGATGGAGTCAGACGGTAAATCAAAGAAGGCAAGGTAGTGCCAGTCATCGTTTCCAAAAGCTGATAGCAGTGCCTGAGAGAGAACGCGATGAAGCTGTTTATCCAGCACGTATCTGTTGTTGATGTAGATATTCCTGATATTCACTGGAGCTTTGAAAATATCCGGAAGAAGGATCAATTTAACGGCGTAGTTCTCATAGAAGCGCTCTTCTTTGAGAATCCGGTCTTTCCCTTTTGGTACGACCGCCACCAGGCGTGTTTCCAGCGATTCGCTTATGGGAAATATATCTTTCTCTTCCTCGTCGAATTTTAAAATAAACTCAATCTCAGGATGAGAGAGCACAAATGAATAGACGATACTTCGGATGTATTTCTTCTCGGCCTGCTGTGACTGGATGAACTTCAGACGGGCCGGAGTATTAAAAAAAAGATCCTGGATCACGAGTTCCGTTCCACGTTTCTGTTCTTTTTTTCTTCTAACGTGAAGGACAGTCTGTCCGCCTTCAATCCTGAGTTCTGATCCCTCCTGCTCATCATCGGTAAAGCTCATACACTGAACTCTTGCAATGGCCGCGATACTAGCGAGTGCCTCACCCCGGAAACCGAATGAGTGAAGGCGGTAGAGATCTTCAAAGCGGGTAATCTTCGAGGTCGCGTGACGATGGAAAGCTAGTGGCAGATCATTCATCCGCATCCCATGACCGTTGTCTTTTAATGAGATGAGATCAAGGCCATTGTTTTTTACGTGAAGTTCAAGTCGGGTAGAGCCTGCATCGACAGCGTTCTCGAGAATCTCTTTAATGAGACTTCCCGGACGCTCAATGACCTCGCCAGCTTTAATCTGATCGATCAGATGCTCGGGCAGTAAATCAATTTTGGGAGGAGTGTTCACTCTCTAAAGATACATTAACCCTTAAAGAAGTTCACCTGATTCCGGCCGCCATCTTTGGACAAATAAACGGCCTTATCAGCGCGCTTAAAGAGGTCCGTGCCAGTGTTGACTCCCTGGCGGTAGTCAGCGATCCCAACAGAGGCAGTTACCGGAAGGCGTTTCCCGTCGTAAATGAATTCATGCTTTTCAACGAGCTTCCGGAGACGCTCGGCGATTTCAAAGCCTTGTTTCAGATTCGTGTTGGGAAGAAGGATACAAAATTCTTCACCACCATAACGGGCAAAGATATCACCCTGGCGAATTCCATGATCCCGGATGATGTGCGATTTTTCTTTGAGGACGTAATCGCCGGCATCGTGACCATAATTGTCGTTGAGCTTTTTAAAATGATCGAGATCAAAAATAATCAAAGTCAGCGGCTTGCCTGTCACTTTGCTTTTCTTCACTTCGAGTTCAAGCGCATTATTAAAATAAGCTTTGTTATAACATTTTGTCAGACCGTCAGTGTGGGCCTCTTCGAGAAGCTTGTCATAAGTCAGGCGCTCCGGATCTCCCTTAGGAAGAAATTTCAAAGCGACTGAACCGATCTTGATCATGTCACCGCGCTTAAGAATCAGCGGTGCAGTGACTTTTTCATTGTTCAGGTAAGTACCGTTGGCGGAAACGAGATCGGTGAGTGTGACATCAGAATCATCAACACTGATAGTGAAGTGACGACGTGAGATACCATGAAAATCGAGGGGAATAGTGCAATCAGGATTTCTTCCCACGACAGTTTCGCCAACAGGGAGATTGAAGATTGAACCATTGAGCTCGCCACCAACAACAAGAAGGCACGCAGGTTTCTGCTTGGCCTCATCGTCAGCCGCGGCCAGGGCCTTCCGTATGTCAGTAATGACGACGGTGGCGTTATTATCATCGCTCATGGAGTCTCCGGAACAGAAAAAAATTATGCACTTATTCTATGCCCGGTGTAGTCCCGGGGCAAGACGCGCAAATATCTTATCGACATTAGCTGTTGGATTTTAACCACGCATTGGCATATTTTTTACCCGCTTCCACACCCGGTTGATTGAAGGGGTCAATCTGAAGAGATTTGCCAAGTAAAACGGTCAGGCACTCAGAGAAGAGGATCAGCTGTCCTAAATATTGTTCTTTAAGACTTGGAATTTTCAAATGGACCACGTGGCGCTTGTTTTCTTCCAGCGCTTTTAGGGTTCCCTCGAATTCCGCCTTCATCAGCTGAGAAAGCTTAAAGGGGGATAGAAGTTTAAAGGCCCCGATTTCGATATTATTCTTAAGGGAGAAATCACTCTCAAATTGCTCAACCTCAATGAGGAAGAGAATCTTATCCTGAGGTCCCTCCATAAAGAGCTGCATCTGAGAATGCTGGTCAGTTGCCCCATAGGCAGGAATAGGGGTAAGTCCCTTGCCTTCTTTTCCGAGAGATTCCGCCCACAATTGAACAAACCAAGACGAATATTCTTTGAGTAGGGATGAGTAAGGCATCATGACTGTTTGTCTGACGTTCTGGTCATGGAGATCTTTGATAAAAAGTCCAAGCTCATAAAAGCTTTTCCCGACTTCAGGATCCGAAAGGTGTTTCCGAATATCCTGCGCTCCCACCAAAAGATCATGCGCATCGATTCCGGCAAAGAGCGCCGGGAAAAGGCCCACCGGCGTGAGAACGGAAAATCTTCCGCCGATATTGGAAGGAATATCCAGCGTGCAGACATTCCACTCAAGCGCGAGCTTTCTCAGGTCGCCCTTTTCGGGATCTGTGCAGAAAACAAAGTAATCTTTGTACTGATCTTTTTTTACTCCGCACTTATCAAGTTCTGAAATAACGATACTCATCGCTGCGACAGTCTCTGCAGTTGTGCCTGATTTAGAAACAACGTAAATGAGTGCTTCTTTCAGATCAACTTTATCCAGGCTTCTCTTCATGTCATCTGGATCAATGTTATTCAGGAAAACAAATTGGACGCCACTTTTGTCTCCCAGGGCCTTCAGAATCATATCAGGACCGAGAGCACTCCCTCCGATACCGATGTGAACAAAATATTTCTTCTTCTTAAAAATTTCGTAAGTGTCCTGGCAGGTTTTCAACAGATCCCGATTTTCAGGAAGACGAAAGAACCCGATCTCCGGAGAGTTCAGCGTTTCAGTGTAGGTTTTAATAAGGGAGGTGAGGTCAGCGGATTTTGCATTAACTTTATAGGGAGAACGGATGGTCCAGTTAAGCATGTTGTTCATTCTCTTTTTTGAGGTGGCGGGCAATGACCACGCGTTGAATCTGATTGGTGCCTTCGACAATCTGGAGAACTTTCGCATCTCTCATAAACCGCTCGACCGGATATTCAGATGTGTATCCAACCCCACCAAGAACCTGAACTGCGTCTGTGGTCACACTCATTGCCGTATCAGTCGCCTTGAGTTTTGCCATGGAACAGAGTTTTGAATTCGTGGTCTGGTTATCTATCGAATTGGCCGCTGCGTGCACGAGAAGGCGCGAAGCCTCTGTCTCTGTCGCCATATCGGATAACATGAACTGGAGCCCCTGGAAATCGAAAATGGGTTGATTAAATTGCTGACGCGTGAGCGCGTATTTAATGGATTCATCGAGAGCGCGTTGAGCACATCCCACACCAATTGCTGCAATTGCCACGCGGCCGCGGTCAAGACCACCCATCGCAACAGTGAAGCCTTTTCCTTCTGTGAGTAAAAGATTTTCGTCCGGCACAAAACAGTTTTCAAAAACAAGTTCGCGCGTCGGAGATGTTTTCCATCCCATCTTCTTCTCGGCCTTCCCGAAAGAAAAACCTTTCTCTCCATCTCGAACAATGAACGCACTGACACCTTTGGAACCTTCACCACCAGTGCGGGCCATGACGATATAAGTTTTTGCAATCCCACCCGATGTGATCCACATCTTGGTTCCGTTCAGAATATAGCCGCCAGTTGTTTTCTTCGCCGTGGTTTTCAGCGCACCGGCATCGGAGCCGGCGTGAGACTCAGAAAGGGCAAACGCACCGATCTCTTCACCGCTGGTGAGTGCCGGGAGATATTTCTCCTGCTGAGATGTATTTCCATATTCTTTAATGATGGTCTGAACCATGCTTGAAACTGAGACCGTCACAGCATAGGGAACTGAGTGCTTGGCAATTTCTTCAAGGACGTAGCAGTAATCAAGGTACGAGAGACCTGCTCCGCCAAATTCCGTGGGGAGAGTCACACCGGTAACTCCATAGTCACCAAGACCTTTGAAGATTTCCATCCGGAACTTTCCTTCGTGATCATCGTGCTCCATGTGGGGTTCGATATTTTCACGACAGAACTTTCTCAAGCTCTGGATAAGTTCTTTTTGAAAATCATTCATGCTTCAGGGCCTCTTTCAAAAGATTCTTCGCGATGATCATGATCATCACTTCGTTCGTACCGGCACCGATCTCGTTTAGCTTGTTATCTCTCATCATGCGCTCGACCGGAAACTCTCTGGAGTATCCGTAACCGCCATGGAGTTGAATCGCATCCAGCGCAATCTTTGTCGCCATCTTCGGTAGCTGGAGCTTGATTGCAGAGGCAAGAGTGTTGGAACTCTGGCCGTGGTCGTACTCATAACAAACGGTATAGAGCATGCGTCTCATCGCTTCAGTCTCAGCGTACATTTCCGCAATCATTTTCTGGATCAACTGGAAGTGGGCGAGATTTTTTCCGAACTGCTTTCTCTGGCCAGAGTACTTAATACACTGATCGAGGCAAGCTTGCGCGATCCCGAGAGAAATTCCGGCAATCGTGATCCTTTCAATCTCCAGATTCTTCATCATGTGGATCGTGGAATCACCTTCCGCACCTATGCGATTGGCGACAGGGATTTTTGTTTTCTGGAATGAAAGCTCACCAGTTGGTGAAGATCTCATTCCCATTTTGTGAATTTCTTTTGAGACCGAATAACCCGGCATCCCTTTTTCGGCGATGAAGGTCGTGAGGTCTTTCTTTCCCGGGCCGGTGCGGGTGTAGAGATAAATAATGTCCGCACACTGGGCATTGGTAATCCACATCTTGTTGCCAGTTACTGAGTAAAATTCGCCTTCGCGGGTAGCCTTGGTCTGCATCCCGATAGCATCAGATCCGTATTCCGGCTCTGACATTCCCATGCAACCGATATGCTCACCACTGATGAGCTTCGGGAGATATTTTTGCTTTTGTTCTGGTGATCCATTGTTATTCAAATTGTTCACACAAAGAATCGTGTGCGCGAGATAGGAGAGTGTAAATCCAGCGTCAGCTTTACCAAATTCTTCCATCACAATCGTGGCAGCAGTTGCCCCCATGCCGGCGCCGCCGTATTCGGGATCTGAAGTGATGCCGAACAAACCCAGGTCGCCCACATGTTTCATCGCCTTCATGTTGAAGGTTTCTTCGTTATCGTGCTTTTCTGCAAAAGGAGCGAGCTCTCTTTGGGCAAAATCGCGACAGACTTTCTGAATTTCTTTTTCTTCCTGAGTGAAAAACCACATAGACAAATTCCTTTTTAGCGAATCAAAGCTTAACGGATAAATCGTTCTTTGGTCATGGATAATTTTGGTACACTTTCCGCATTTTATTGAGATAATAAACGTACGATGCTATTCGCCAGAAGGATTTGATGAAGACTCGTGCAAGTGTTGTAACACCGGGAGAGCAGTGGTTTTTCTATTGGAAAACATCCGCTGCTCTGTGGGAATCGCAAATTCTCGAGCTTCCGCGCGATGAGATCGTCTTTTTGCCTCTGAATTGGGGCTTTCACGCTGAAAATCAGGACAAATGGGACTTCGGAGAAATTCTTCCGGAAAGAGACCTTTTTCGTCTTTCGCAGTTACTAACGCAGCATGGCCGTAAGTTTACCTGGCTTCTTCCCTTAACTCCTTCGCCTTTTCTTCCCAATGGGGGAATTCCGGTTTCGGCCGTGAGAACTCTGGGCCTTTGTGAAGAGGGAACTCATCTTGCGTGCCTTGATCATGAGGGTCGACTCCATAAAATGTTTTCCTGGTACGAACCAAAAGTGTTTCAGGCATGGAGCGGGTTTCTTCAGGCGTTCGGAAATTTACTTGCGACTAAAAAAATCAAAGCCCCGGTTTGGGGTGCTCAGTTTTTGTACAAAGATCGTGAGCGTCTTGTTTCTTTTCTCACCGATTCATCCGTCGCCTTTGAGCAGGGGTTTTCCCGCTATCTCAGAAAATCTCATCCGGAAGGAATTGAGATTAATGATCCGACCCGCGAATTTTCCATGAAACAGGAATTCTCGCGCGAAGTTCAGGGACTTTTTCATGCTACCGCCGAATCCGCTCTCGGCCCATTCTGGAGCGGGAGTCAGGAAATCTGTGTTCTGGGAGCTGGTCCCCGCGAAACGCTTGAACGAGGACTCACTTCAGGAAAAGCACAAATTGATTTTTTTCGGGATATTTTTGAGCTCTTCACAAAAAATATCTGGGTCTCGAGTTGCCTCTTGAATCCCGAAGAGAAAAAAGATCTTTTACCAAAAGCTCTTACGAATCATTTCGGACAGACTGCCGTTGAAGAAAAATACCATTATCGTATTCATTCCGGAGAACTCGATCAGGACTGGCGACCTTACAGTGTCGTGGATGTCGTGTCCTCGGGTGATCAAACCTGGGATCACAACGGTCTCATGCGTTTTCTTGAAACAAACCTTCGCTGGCTCTATGGCGTGCATAAAGAAATTCCTTTCACCGCCGAAGCCGTTGAGAGTGGCTCTCATAAGATTAAATTTTTCTCCGGAGCAAAGCTCGATCGCACGGGCTTTGGGCAGATGCTTAAGCTTTTTCTCATGGGTCAGAAAGTGGTGCTCGATAAGTCGGGGCTAGCACCGGATCTTGAAAAGCGACTTCAGGTTTTTTATCTCGAGAATAATCTTCAACTGCAGAATGTGAATTACCTGACTTCCATTACGCTGACAGAATTGGGCGACGGAAAGCTCATCGTGTTTGAAGGTGAAAAACTTCAGGAAAAAGAAACCACAGAGTTCTGGAAAAATATTTTTCGTTTTATCCGTATGACTATTCCGGAAGTGATCATGGACCAGGAAGTTTTTGGTCTCTGGAACATTCGTGCAACGAATGCTGCTGATCTTAACTATCTCGATGTGAGAAGAATCAATCTCTACAATCCTACGAGCTACAAGAAATCGGTAACGATCCGGACGCACAAGCATTTCGCCTTCATGAAAATGGTGGACCCCGACCGGGCCCAGGCAAAATCCACTCCGGATGGTGTTCAGGTTGAGCTTCTTCCGAACGGAACTGTGGCACTCGACTTCGGTCACTTCGAGGAGAACTGATGTCACTCCATCTTATTTATTTTTTCCAGTCATCACAAAATCAGAACGAATCCTGGACGCCGGCCCGCTATAAAGTCGTTCATTTCTTCGGCGACAATGGATTTATTTCCGAAGAGCGTATGCGTGAAATTGCGAAGACCGATCCTCACGCTGATCTCTCGGATCTTACTTTCCTTTCGCTTGATGATCTTAAGGCATTTGCTTCCAGAATGTCTGATGACGTCGGAGGGGAGAATATCCGCCTTCTTTCCGTTCAGGACTATAACATTGGCCTGGATGGAGCACGTGATCTCAAAGAACTGAGAGAAGTTTTCGTGAAATATGGGGAGACGATGGAAGTCTCTTCTCCTCAGAAAAAGAAAGGTTTATTCGGAAAATTATTTAGCTAATGTTGAATGTTTTGACGGCCGTTATTTCCATCCCTGAAAATTTTCATCATTCCCACTTGTCGCCAGTGAGTTTTGATAAACTCCTCCCATATCACCGGAGGCCAAATGAAATTTCTCGCTTTTCTTTTTGTAGCACTTTCTTTTTCATCATTCGCTGAATCGGCCCGTCCTTTAAAGAAAATTCTCGCTACTCATACCTGCGTGTTGAAAATTACCCGGGAGCCTGTGATATTTGCTAAAGAGAGAACCAGGACACTCTCAAATAGTCTTATCTTTGTGGCCGCAGAATGGAGTGCCACTCTTCGTCGTCTCAAGGTTAACCGTAACTTGAAAATTCATGCCATCAGTCCCAAGTACATCCTGATGGACGACACATCGATTGCTTCGGTCTGCGCTTTGGATGAAAAAACGAAGAAATGTGCGGTAGAAATGGAGTCTCTGACCATTTCGCAAATAGAGGAAAAGTCAGGCAAGAACGTGAAAATCAGCTGCCTGAAGGATGCTGTGACGGATATCTGATTCCGGGGCCATGTCATTCTTATCCAGTAGGGTCCTTTGCCCTTGCCAGAAGGACCCCCGACCCTTAAAAACAGGGACATGAAACCGTCATTTTTTGATCTCACCCACGATGACTTGAAAGTCGTTCTTAAAGAGAAAGGCTTCTCTCCGTTTGGTGCGACTCAGATCTTTGACTGGGTTTACCGGAAATGGGTTTTCGATCCCGCTGAATGGTCAAACGTCTCTAAGGGCTCCCGCGAATTCCTCACAGAAAATTACGACATGAATCTTTTGAAGATCGTCTGGAACGGTCTTTCAAAAGACGGAACGAGAAAATTTCTGGTGAAGATGACCGACGGCCAGACGGTTGAGACCGTGGCCATTCCCGCTCGTGAACGACTCACGCTTTGTGTGTCTTCACAGGTCGGATGTGCCGTTGGTTGTACATTTTGCCATACCGCCACTCAGGGGTTGAAGCGCCATCTGAAACCAGGTGAAGTTGTGGGTCAGTACATCGCGGTTCAGGATTGGCTGAATAAAAATGTCGGCGCGGAAGAAAAACTCACGAACATCGTTTACATGGGTCAGGGCGAACCCCTTCATAATTACGAAAACATGAAGAAGGCGACGCAGATTTTCATGCAGGAAAATGGACTCGCTCTCGGTCAGAGACGAATTACACTTTCTACGTCTGGACTCGTTCCAGCGATTGAAAAACTTGCGACAGATTTTCCGACAGTGAACATTGCGATCTCGCTTCACTCAGCAAGAAATGATGTCCGCACGGAACTCATGCCGATCAATAAAGTTTACGATATTGAGAGACTCTTCAAAGCGATCAAGCAGATTCCTCTCAAGGCTCACAGACGGATTACTTACGAGTATCTTCTGGCCGCTGACATCAATGATACGCAGGAAGATGTGGAAGCCCTGGCCAAGCTTCTCAACCCGAGAGAATCGAAAATTAATCTCATTCCATTTAACGAATATCCTGGCTCTAAGTACAAGCGTCCGACAGAGAAGAAGATCATGTGGTTTTTAGATCAGATGATTCAGAAGGGATTTACGTGCACCATCCGCACGACGAAAGGAACTGATATCCTCGCAGCGTGCGGACAGTTAAAGAGTGAGTTTGAGAAAGTGAATCTCTGGAATAAGGACGCGGGTCCCGTTGTTATTCCGAGTATTGCCAATAGCGTACTTCAGAATCAGAGCCTTCCGACTCAGAATCCGTAGCTTCATCTTTCAGCACTTTCTTCTTAAATTTTCCACCCGCCACTTCACGTTTCACTTCCTGTTCTCCCGAGGCTTTTTCCACCTTGAAAGAATCGCCATCTTTAAGTGATTCACGAACGACAGTGTCCTTAGCGTAAGAGCTGGTTACCCAAGCAAGAACCGCCAAAAGGATAAGATTTTTCATCATAAACATTCCTCATGATTGGCCCTCCATGGGCCTCTTACTCTCATCGGATATCCAAATTAAAAATGAAGGTCAGGGAATTCATAGACTTGACGCACAACAAACATCGTTTAGTTTTTGCAAAGTAAGACGATTTTGGATGACGAGGGAGTTTTATTAGGAGAGGTTAACTCAACTATTAGTTGAATTAATAAGTAGGTCATTTGTGAAATACATCCTGACGCTCCTCATCGCTTTTGTGATTATCCCGCAAGCTTTCGCGATTGAAGTCTATTTCAACCACAACACAAGATCACAATATAAAGAGTCTTATCGCACCGTAACGCGCCAGGGTGACAACCTTGAAGCGGTCATTATTCGCGAGATCAACAAGGCCCAAAAATCTATCCATATTGCTGTCCAGGAATTCAGACTTCCGATGATTGCCCAGGCGCTGGTCGCTAAGAAGAAGGCCGGAGTCGATGTCCGTGTTGTGGTAGAACACGATTATAATTTCGACGTTCTTCACCAGAAGACAGGAACTGAAGGCGAGACAGAAGAAAGTGATAACCGGAATCTCCGGGGATTCATTGACGTCAATGCCGACGGGAAACTCGACGCTAACGAACTCAATACTCGTGACGCCATCTACATCCTCAACCGCGGAAAAATCCCAGTTATCGATGATACAATCAGTGCTGCTGCCACTTCCGGTTCAGGTCTCATGCACCATAAATTTATGATCGTGGATGGAAAAACGACGATCGTGACAACGGCCAATTTTACGATGAGCTGTATCCACGGTGATTACAATTCTCCAGCAACACGCGGAAATCCTAATTCGATGGTTGTAGTAAACTCTGCTCCCTTCAGTGCCATTTTCACTGAGGAATTCATGGGAATGTGGGGGAATGGTAAGAACGGAAATTTCGGCCAGAATAAGGCCTACCGCGGACCCAGAACTGTCACTGTCGATGGTTCAAAGATCACCATTCAGTTTTCTCCAACTTCGAAAACTCTTCCCTTTGAGCAGTCGACCAATGGTCTGATTGTCTCTTACATGAAGAAGGCCAAGAGATCATTCAAGGCCGCTCTTTTTGTTTTCTCTGAACAGCTTCTGGCCGACGCACTTGAGGCGAGACACGATGCTGGTGTTGATGTTGGTGTGATCATCGAATCAAGATTTGCCTTCCGCGATTATTCTGAGCTCCTTGATATGTTTGGTCTCGAGATGCTGGGTGTGAACTGTAAGCCTGAGCCGGGAAACAAACCGTGGAAAAATCCTATCCGTGAAGGTGGTATGGCCAATCTGGGTGGGGATAAGCTCCATCACAAATATGGTGTGATCGACGGGAAATATACCCTGGTTGGTTCACATAATTGGTCGGACTCTGCCAATAACACCAACGATGAGACCTTCCTTGTTATCGAAAACACTTCTATCTCTGACTCCTATACGCAGGAATACGAGAGACTCAAGTCGACTGCGACTCTCGGTGTGACCACCAAAGCAGAAAGCGATATTCAAAACCGCAAAGACAACTGCGCCCGGAAGCCATAACTTCCGGACTTTCTTTGCCTTTTTTCCTTAACATTCGTTATACTTAAGCTCTGAAATCCATTGGAAGGAGTTTCCCTTGAGCCGCGAACGTTCTAAAGGAATTGTCGGGATTTTTATCCTCGTCACAGTTCTGTTTTTCATCTTTATTGTTTTTGCTTTTTACACCGTCTCCCAACTTCGGGAATCGAGCTCATTAGGTGAAGGCCTGCTCGACTCTTCTAAGAATGCGGCGATTGCCGTGATTCCTATTGAAGACGAGATCCGGGAATCGAAAAAGGTTGTCGAGATGCTTCTGACCGCTGAAGAAGACAAGGAGATCAAAGCGATCATCCTTCGTATTGATTCTCCGGGCGGGGCCGTTGCACCGACTCAGGAAATTTACGAAGAAGTCAGAAGGATTGATAAGATCAAGCCGATCTTTTCAAGCTTCGGTTCTGTTGCCGCCTCAGGTGGTTACTACATCGGTGCTGCGACCAGAAAGATTTATGCAAACTCAGGAACACTTACCGGATCTATCGGTGTGATCATGCAGATGGCGGATCTCTCGGAACTTTTCAAGTTTGCGAAGTATAAGCAGGAAACCATCAAGGCCGGCCGTTATAAAGACATCGGAAATCCCGGTCGTCCGATGACGGATGAAGAGCGCGACTTCCTCACCAAACTTCTCGCAGGTACTCATCAGCAGTTTAAAGATGACATCACGGCCGTTCGTGGGAAGAGACTTAAAGTTGATATCAATGAGCTTGCTCAGGGTCAGATCTTTCACGGAGCTGAGGCCAAAGAGATGGGACTCGTAGATGAAATTGCAGGTCTCTGGCAGGCAGGTCGGATGATTCACAAGGATCTGAAGCTGAAAGGTAAATTCGGTCTTCGCTACATGAAGCCTCAGAGAAAGCGCTTCTCGCTTACTGATCTCATGCAGGAATCGGAAGACACTCTGACTCTCATCCGCGGTAAATTTGAGACGAAGGCACAACCTTCGTACCTGTTCACCTTAGGTAAGTAATGAATTATGCCTTTCTCTTAGACTGGGGAAAAACCAATGGTCTCACCGTCGTTGCGGTCGGGATCACTTTGGTTCTCATCTATCACTATGTAATTGAGAGAGATAAGGCAGTTAAGCTTTCCAAAAAATATCGCAACTCGATTTTCGAAGCGCAGTCGCGGATTTTCCTCAATGCCACTCAGTACCTGATCGACGGGAACAAAGATCTCGCGATTAAGGAATTTTTGAATGCCGTTGATCTTAATCGCGAAACGATTGATACCTATTTTGCACTCGGTGGTCTTTTCCGTTCGAACGGTGAAATCGAAAAAGCAATTTCTATTCACCGCTCGCTCATCGCGCGCGAAAGTATTTCGGAAAGCACTCGACTTCAGGCCCTGAAGGAACTTGCTCTGGATTTTGATAAGGGTGGCTTCATTGATAAGGCGATTGAAACTTACAAAGATGTCTTGAAGATCAATCGTGATCAGCAGGATGTGATTCAGTCACTCTGCCGTATCTACGAGGACATTGAAGACTGGGATCAGGCCTACAATAACCGGATCATGCTCTCTAAAGTCGGACACGAAAACCAATCAGAGACTATTTCCCACATCCTGGTTCAAAAAGCGCGCGCCCTTTTTGAAAATGGACAATTCAAAGCGTGCGCTGAAGAGCTCGAAGATGCTTTTCGTTTTGCGCCTTCAGTTTCAGCGAAAATTCTGCGGCTTCGTCTGTATCTGGTCCTGGGTCAGATGGAAAACGCCAAGGGACTTCTTCTGGAACTTCTGAAAGAGCATCCCATGTATGCGACTTTCATTTTTGGTTCGATGGAGAGCTTCAGTAACAAACTTCCTCAGCATGAAGAATATAAAACTCGTCTCCTTGAACTCAAGGGCTACTTCCTTGGTCTCATGGACGTCGATCTTATGAGCTCTCCTTCTGTTGTCCTATCAAAAATTCGTCTCCTGAAAGATGAGAAAAAAACCAATGAAGCCTTCGAGCTTCTCGATACCTGGATGAAGAATCACGGTCACAGTGATGTCCTTCGGGTTGAATACATCAAGATCCTGATCGAAGTCGGGAAGGTGGAAGAAGCTCTCGCACAAACGAAGAATCTTCTGAACAATCTACATTCTTCGCTTACCCGGCATTTTTGCAGTCAGTGTGGCTATAATTCGGATGAAATTTTCTGGCGCTGTCCTCAGTGCCATAACTGGGAAACCATCCAGTTCAGATGGAAGGTGTGAGCATGCGGGCACTTCTATTTTTCTTTATTTCAATTGCTGCTTTTGCTGAAACCAGTGCCACCGATGAAAAACTCGTAGGTGTGTTTTATCTGAAACCTCTCCTGGGTCACGTCCATCAGTCGGCAGTCAGAGAATCCGCCAGTCTCACTACGATTCAATGTGCTCATCCGGTTAAGGTTTATGAATCTTCCAAAGTTTCGACTGATCCGAATTGGGCCTATGTTGAAGTCGCGGATCATCGCGGATTTATTTTAAAAGAATATCTATCGGAAAAAAGACCTGATTGTTTTCAGGGACGCTATCCGAAGTTCTACGATTCCTTAAACCTTGACCTCGCCGAACTCTATTATTGGGGACGTCTCTATGATCACTTTATTCAAGGTAACACTCGCGTCCATTAGTCTTCTGAGTGGTCTTGCCATGGCAGCCCCTCAGAAACTACAGGAAGAAAAAGAGCTTGAACTCGTCGACTTTAAAAGTGTGAAGAAAGTCCTCCAGCAGGACGGTCTCTCGCAATCCGTGAAGCTTCAAGAAAAAAAAGTTAAGGCGATGAAGAACGAGCAGGCAACAGTGGAGAAATCCCGTTTCCTCTATCCCACGCAGGACGAACTCTGGGGTTTTATTTCAGAATACTGGCTCGTGAAAAATGCTCAGCTTCTTCAGTGGGATTTCCAGAAACCGGATTACGGACTGGAGAAATCTTTTGGGACAATTCTTGAGAACATGGGGTTCTACCAGAAAAAGTTTAAAATCCTTCTTTTGAATAATCCCTCCATTGTCCGTGCTTCTATTCCCGGAAGTGAAGGGGAAGTGATTCTCCTTTTATCCGTGCCTTTCATCCGTTCGCTCGATCTCAGCAAGCTGGAAATTTCTCTCCTCCTTCTCGAGGACTTTTTTCGACTCGAGCAGGGGTATTTTAAGAAAGCGGTGGAAACTGAAAAATTCCGCACTCTGCCCGGGACGAATTTTCAGGGCGCTAAACCTGATTTTTCTCTCATTCAGGAAATGGTGAAGAATTACGACCGCGAAATTCATGAGAAGGGTTTTACTTTTCAACAGCAGTTTGAAGTGACCAAGAAGATGGATTCCTTCCTGAAATCAAACCCTGAACTTTGGAATGCTTATTTCCGCCTTCTGGGAAAAATAGATCGCATGGTGAAGACCAATTATCAGTATAAAGACTATATAAAGCTCTACCCATCGCCAGAGATGCAGGTGAAGTGGCTTTCTCCTCCTGAGAAAGTGTTGTGACCTCAGGGAATCTTTTTAAAAACATCCGTTACTATGCCACTTACCAGCTTCTGTATGTGGCCCTCGTTGTGATTCTCTCCTCCATCGGTGCCTTCTTTCACTTCCTTCTGAATCATGAAATTTCTATCGTGGAGTCCTGGCTTCACAATAACAGCTGGGAAATTCTTATCACTTCCAAGCTTATCTCGCTGTTTCTTCTGAATCGTTGGTTTTCCATGCGGCTTTATGAATTGAAGTCCGTTCGTGAACTGATCCGCGAGCTGGTGAGCTGGCCTCGCCCTGAAGCGGTCGTGGTTCCGGTTTTCATGATCCTGGGTTACCTCTCGATATCGAAAGTCAGCATGGTTCCGCAGAATATCGGATACTGGTATTACCATATTGCTTCTTTTGTCGGCCTCTTCCTTTTTTTCGGTGTGGAATTTATTGTGATCGCGTACCTCGATGATGTTCTCAATCAAAAAGAGCGTCCGAATGTTCTTTTCCTCGGAATCTCTTTTACTGGAATTTTTTCGGCGGCTTACCGGATGAGTGTGCCGGATTACTACGGGTTACTTCCTTTTGTGGTTCTTTGTTTTTCCTCACTTCTTTATTTATCAGGCAGATCATTCAAGAGTTGGAGCAACGTAGTTTGCTTCCTTCTCCTGTTCGTTGCCCCTATGGGTGCTGTGTTCGGACTTGATCCGGTTTGGGGAAATGATTTTTCTCCGGCGAGAGTGGTAACAAAACTAAGCGCTCCTTTTCTAGCTGCTATTTGGGTGATATCTTTTTCATATTATAAATACAGGCTTCGAATTCTGGATTATGGCAGGAAGCTTTTTACACTAAGGTGACATTCATGCATGGTGGACTGAACATTTGGCAGATTCTTCTCGAGTCTGGAATCGTCGTGAAATTTGTTCTGTTACTTCTCCTGATTGCCAGTGCCTTATCCTGGACCATCATCTGGCAAAAGTGGCAGCAACTAAAGACTGTTTCTGAGGCCAATCAGAAATTTCAGCAGTTCTTCAAGACCAGCACATCCATTACGGACATTAATCGTGAAGCCACTGAGAATCATGAAAGCACGATGAGTCTCATGTACCGCAAGGGTTTTGAGGAATTAAATAAAGTGTCTGAAAAGCTGAGTGCTGCCGGCAAGGGTAATATTGCCACTCACTTCTCTCAGCACGGCTTTCAGCCGCTCGAACGCGCTCTTAAAACAGGCTACAACACGGCTAATGAAAAAATGGATAACCGTGTAGCAACTCTCGCCAGTATCGGTTCCATTACTCCCTTCATCGGTCTCTTCGGAACAGTTTGGGGAATCATCGACGCCTTTTCTGGTCTCTCAACCGGCGGAGGAAGTATTGAAGCTGTAGCTCCCGGAATTGCTGAGGCCCTCGTCGCAACCGCCGTGGGTCTTGCTGCCGCAATTCCTGCAGTCTGGTTTTATAACTATTTTAATAATCAGATCACACGGATCAACTCCCAGATGGAATCTTTTTCACAGGACTTCCTGAATCTGGTTGAGCGCTCAATTCTCATCAAGAAGGATTAATCAGATGGGTATGCAGATGGGTGGCTCCGGTAAGAAAGGTCCAGTTTCAGATATCAACGTGACTCCGCTGGTGGATGTCATGTTGGTTCTTCTCGTGATCTTCATGGTGACGGCACCGATGCTTTTCTCGGGCATCGATCTGAAACTTCCGAAAACCCAGAAAGTGAATAACGTTGGTCTTCGTCCGGAACTGGTGATTCTCTCTATCACCGATGCGGAAAAGTTTTTTCTCGGAAAGAATGCGGTTCAGAAAGAAAATCTCATCGCCTCTATCTTAAAGCAGTTAAAAGCTGGGAATACAGATGTCCTTTATGTGCGTGCTGATTACAACCTGAAGTACGAAAAAGTCGCCAAGCTCATCGCTAACCTGAAAAGGGCCGGCGTGAGTAATATTGCCCTGGTCACCGAAGTGGAGAAGAACCCATAGTGGTCGATACAGAAAACACTTCCTCATTCACGAAAAACTTCCTTATCTCTTTCGGAGTGCATCTGGGATTACTCGCCCTGGCAGCAACCGCCGGGAAATTTGTCGGTTCTATGTTTAGCGACAATGGCGTTGAGATCATTCGCTCATCCGTCCGCGTGGATGTTGTCGGCATGCCTAAGTTCACGATCCAGGAACTGAAGGACATGGAAAAGCAGGCAGTCGATCTTCCGAAAGAGCCTGAAGCGGTAAAATCTCCTGATAAAGTGGAAGCGAAACCTGAAACTCCGGATGTGATCAAGAAAGATGACATCGTCATTCAGGAAGAAGGGAAAGAAAAAGAGAAGAAGAAAAGCAACTTCCTTTCCACCCTGTCTGATTACGCCAATGTGAAAGTGAATAAAGACTCAAAGAAAGGCAAAAAGGACGGAGCGTCCAACGAAAACCTCAAGGCCCTCGTTCTCGAAGGGAACAGAGTTTCTCAAGGCTCAGCACTTACTGGTGACTACACTGATGAGGCCAACTCTGAGTTCGGTGCTTACGTTCAGAGAATTCCGGGAACGATTCGTCCGTACTGGAACCTTCCTTCTTACTTAAAAGATAAAGATCTCCGCTGCCGATTGAAAATTTTCATCTCGGCCACTGGCAGTCTTCTGAAACTTGATATTGTCGAATCTTCCGGAAACGCGGAATACGATGAGCGCGCCACTAAAGCTGTCCGCGCCACGAACTTCCCGGCCCCTTCCGAAGCTGTTGCTAAACGTTTAACTCAATCTGGAATCATTCTCGGATTCCCGTTATAAAGGTCTTTTTATGAAAGTGATTTTCCTTCTTCTTGCTCTTGTTTCTTTTTCTTCATTTGCCCAGGATGCGGTCATCGCAGTCGGGAAAGCTGGGGAGGAAAAAGATAAACTCGTCGTGGATGATCCGGAAACACGGTCGCTTTCGGGTGAGCATAAAAATCTCGCGATTGAACTCACGGAGATTCTCCGTAACGACTTTGCTTTTTATAAGCACAAGTTTGAGACCATTGATTATTTTGAGAAAGGGAAGAATAGCTACTCGTCCCCGGATATGGCGAAGTGGAAGGCGCAGAATCTCACTTACTTTATTGCTTCTGAAGTTGTTGCTAAGGGAGCTTCGCTCGAGGCGCGCTACAAAGCTTACAGCGTTCTTACTGGCAGAGAGATTTTCTCCGCGAGCTTCAAGGTAAATAGAGATCTTTTAAGAGGTGCCGCTCACGGAATTGCTGATTCCATTTACCGTGCTATCACTGGGAAACCGTCGGTATTCTCAGCGAAAATTGTCTTTGTTTCGGATCGCAACACGGTGAAAATGAGCGAAAACATCAAGGAGCTTTACCTGATGGACTTCGATGGCCGCAGGGTCGAGAAGCTCACGAACTTCAATTCTGTCGTCATTTCTCCCTCGGTTTCTCCGGACAATTCAAAGATTATGTTTTCTGTTATCTCGACTCATAAAGAAGTCTCAAGAGAGCGTGTGAGATCCATCAAGAACATCGATCTCAAGATGTTTGATGTTCACACTAAACATGTCACAACAGTTTCCTCAAAACCCGGCATCAATTCGGGGGCGATTTTCTCTGCCCGCGGATCCTCGATTTATCTCACTCTCTCGAGTGGCGGAAACGCAGATATTTTCGAGATGGAACCGGGATCAAGTCAGACCAGACAGATCACTTCTCACTATGGTGATGACGTGGATCCTTCTGTCACGCGCGATGGAAGTCTCATGACTTTTCTTTCGAATCGCCCGGGTCGCGCGCACATTTACATCATGGATCCCACGCAGAAAGAGAAAGACGTGAAGAGGATTTCTTTCGTGGGTCAGTTCAATGCGACTCCACGCTTTTCTCCTGACGGAAAAGAGATCGTTTTCTCCTCGTGGGTGGATAATGGTTTTGATCTTTACCGCATCGACTCGACTGGAAACAATCTCTCTCGTCTCACGAAGGATTTTGGGTCGAATGAGGAGCCGGCTTTTTCACCGGACGGAGAATTTGTCGTTTTCACCTCTAAGCGTATGGTTTCTAAGGGAAAAGCCAGTCAGGATGTCTATTTGATGAACAGGGATGGTGAGGTGGTGGGCCAGTTAACCCAAAACTTCGGCCATTGCTACTCGCCACAGTGGACTAACATTCTGAAATAACTAAGAAAATCGAAGAAACTTTAAACACCGCACTAAAATAGTCTTGTAAATTTTTCAGACAAATTGTAATATCTCCCTAGTAACGCAGTGTGTAAATTTTAATCAGTACAACTGAACATGTGTAAAGGGGATATTATGAAAACCGCTTCAAACCACAACGAACTGGCGACTCTTTCAACAACGCTTTTATCAAATCTTGATGAAGTGGTGTTTTTCTCGAAGCTTTCAGGCTTCATCCAGGAGATGTCTGGCGAGTTCAAAGTCCTTGGATTTGAAGTCCTTAACGATGGTTCAACTCTTCTTATCTCTGAAAATGGCAAAGGTTTAAACAGTCCGAAATCCCTCACTAAGGGCCAGGGACTGTCAGGATATGTCGCTCGTATGAAGCGCGCTTACTACTCGAACGCTGTAAAAAGAGATCCTATCGCTTCAAACGGTCTTCGTGATGATTCCATCGAAGCTGAGCTTTGTATGCCGATTATGGTCGAAGGTTCAGTGATTGGTACGATCAACATCCAATCTACTAAGAAAGACAGAAACTTCAATGACTCTGATATCGCTTCTTTTAATGAGATCCTGAATCAGCTTCATTCTCCTATCCGCAACATGCATCTCTATCTCATGGCGAAACATTTGAACCGTGAGCTTCAGACACGTATCGAAGCAAAAGAAAAAGAGCTTTCAAGCCGCACGAACATCCAGGTTTCTAAAGGCTTCCACGACGATAACTCACAGATGATCGGTCTCTCGAAGAATTTCCTTGATATCGTTCAGATGGCGAAGAAGATTTCTTCTCAGGACTTCCCGGTTCTCCTCGAAGGCGCACACGGAGTTGGAAAGAAAATCCTCGCTAAGAAAATCCACACATGGTCAGGCCGTAAGGGCGGATGTGTTGTAGCAACTTGTTCGGCCATGTCTGAAGTTCAACTTGATCGCGAAATCTTCAGCTCTAAAGGCCTCATGGTCCAGGCCAACGGCGGAACTCTTATCCTCGACGATATCGGTTCAACGTCTCACCACATCCAGACAAAACTTCTCCGCGCTCTCGTATCTGGAGAAATGATTACTGTTGATACTGAAGAGAAAGTTGCTCTTAACGTCCGCATGATCGGTATCTCAAAAGTCCTTCTCAAAGGTTTGGTTGAAGCAGGATCATTTAAAGAAGACCTTTACTATCGCCTGAACACTGTTGCTCTCAAGATCCCAAGTCTGAAAGAGCGTCAGGAAGATATCAAAGTTATGGCAGAGTTTTTCCTGAACTTCGGTAAGTCTGAGTCTAAAGTTCTCACTTCAGGTGCGATCGAAAAACTCGGCTCTTATTTCTGGCCAGGGAACGCTCACGAACTGAAAAACATCATGGAGCGCACATATATCCTGACTGATGGTCAGTACATTGAAGCAGCTCATCTTCCGGAGTTTGCTCAGGAAGTAAAAGTTGAAGTTGTAGCAGTGAAAGAAGCTTATATTGAGTTCACATTGTTTGATCTTGAGAAGAAGCACATCATTGACACTCTTGATCATCTTGGTGGGAATAAGACGAGAGCGGCTAAGGCCCTTGGAATCACTGTGAAAACTCTTTATAACAAGCTTCACAGCTACGGCCTCATCGAAGCTCGCGAACAGTAACCACGCGGTGGCCGGAACTTATTGATAAAGCGTCTCTAGAAACGTAAAATGAACAGACTAGGAGCCCTATATGACGAAGATGACGACACCAGCAGCAGCGGCCGAAGGCAAAGAAGCAATCGTTCCTGAAGTAATGACCATCAAGAACTTCCGTTCTAATGGCGATATCGAAAACTTCTATCGCTACATCCATGAAAATGGTCTGCGCCGTGAAGCTTTCATGCTCATGGAATACGCTCTCTCGAAAGTTGCGAAGGCCCGCAAAGGCAAGCGCGCAGCTAAAACACTTCAGTAAAAAAATTCAATGAGAGGTTCATGGTTGAACCTCTCTTCTTTTTCAAAGACAAGACATGGAAGTAGCTACTAAGCAAAGAATCGTCTTCGACCCTCTCTACGGATTCATCCACCTTACAAATTTAGAATGGGAAATCATCCACACTCCTTTTTATCAGCGTCTTCGCTGGATTAAGCAGCTGGGTTTCACGTTTTATACTTTTCCCGGGGCCGAGCACTCACGCTATGGGCACTCGATTGGTGTGATGTTCAATGCCCACAAAATCCTCCAGCGATTGAAGCGGGCAGTTCCGGAAGAAGATCTTTTTAACGATCAGTTTAAGTCCGTCGAAAAAGATTTTCACCAGTCGATCCGTCTCGCGGCCCTTCTGCATGATCTCGGGACATTTATGTTTTCCCACACCACCGAGATGGCCTACATCCGTTTCGGTGAAACGACTCATGAAAAAAACGGCAAGGGCCATCCGGATGATCACGAGCACCTGGGCTCTTTCATCATCAAGAACACTGATTACGAAGGCGGGATCACTTTCATCCTGAAAAGATATCACCTCGATCCTCAGAAGATTTCTAATCTGGTGAAGGGGATTGATCCTTCGATTCTCGCTAACCAGATTCTTCACTCTGAAGTTGACTGTGACCGGATGGACTACCTTCTCCGCGACGCTCACTACTCAGGGATTAAATACGGAACGTACGATCGGGACTATCTCCTTCACCACTTCCGGGTGGCGAATGTGAATGGTCACGACATTGTGGCAATTAATCACAATGCTCTTCACGCCGTGGAAGACTTTCTCATGGCGCGCTTTGCCTGGTACTCACAAGTTGTGAGATCAGCACGCGGAGCTCGCTTCGATGCGATCGCCGAAGAGTTGTGTTTCTACATGCTCGAGAAAGGAAAAATTTATTCCTACTCGCAGCTCATGGAAATGATCCAGAATGATCCGTATCGCTTCTACACATTTAACGACTCCTATTTCATGGGCCAGGTGCATGCTCATTACACCAGTGGCGCGTTTGATAAAAATCCTCGCATAAAAGATATCGCTCATTGCCTGCTGTTCGCGAAAGCTCCTCGTACCATACGTTGTGATGAATTTAAGCAGAGAATTCTTTCGCAGGATGAAGACCATGTGTACGACAAGATCGTGAAGCAGGCGGAGTCAAAAGTGAAAGAAATCCAGCGTATCCTGAAAGAGAAAGGAACTCCTCTGGATTGGATTGTGGTCGATCTTCCGAAAAAAAATATCGTTTTCGTAAAATCCCTTAAGAAACTTGTTAAGTCGAAGACGAATGAAAATCTTCTTTTGGAACGTGATCCGGCGAAGATTCTTATGGATAACGGTGATGTGAAGCTCCTGGGTGACGTGGAAAATTCCATTATCAGTGAGCTCCAGACGAAGTTTAATTTCGTTCCGAATGTTTACTGCTCAGACTCGGCGTACGAGCTCCTGAAGACCGAGGGGATAATTGCTGAGTGATCTGGTCGGGATTGGCCGACTTCTTTACTTTCTCTAAGTGGCGTCGGTACAATGTTTGCATTATGTTAAATCAGGTTCCAAGAGGGAACCACAAGACGATAAGGCAGGTTTCACGGATGTTAACCGGTCGTACACTTCCTAAAACAGGAAACAGAGGATCTTCAAATCCTCAGAATTATTTATTTCACCTCGATAATCTTTCGGTCGAGTACGGAAACATTCCTGCTTTAAAGAGCGTTCAACTTACCATTTACCCCGGTGAAATTCTGTTCGTAACTGGCCCCTCTGGTGCCGGAAAGACCTCACTTTTGAGTGTCCTTGGTGGCCATCTGGAACCAACGTCAGGAAAAGCGATCCTTCCGCACATGAAATCTTCTAAACATTTCGTGTCGACGGTTTTCCAGGATCTGCGCCTTCTTCAGAAAAAATCCTGCGAAGAAAATCTCTTCATGGCCTACGACTCGTCCATGTATGATTCAAAAAATGATTTCTACCGTGAGATGCAAGAGCTCGCGAAAAGCCTTCACGTCTACGATCACCTCGATCGGAAGATTGAAGATTGTAACGGTGGCCTTCGTCAGAAAGTTGCGATGATCAGAGCTCTTCTGTGTAAGCCAACAGCATTACTAGCGGACGAACCTACGAGTTCGCTTGATAAAGAAAATTCCTACCGCCTCTTTGAAGTTCTGAATCACTTTAATCACAAAAAGGGATTGACCCTCGTGTGGGCGACTCATAACAAGGAACTCATCAAGCAGTTCCCGGGTAAGATCGCTCATCTCGATAATGGTCGCCTGGTTTATTCGGGGCACGCATGTTTTATCTGAAAGAATTTTTCAAGACTCTTGGTGAATCCTGGTTGCGCGGAACAAGCTTTCTTCTTTTCTCGTGCTTACTGGCATTCTCACTGACTCATCGTTCATGGGTTTCTCATACAGTGGAAAGAATCACTCCGGAAAAAATGGTGAATCCTTATTTCGTGGCCGTGATGGATGGGTCCGTAAACGCGGAAGGAATTCGGAACGTCATGAAAAAAATCCCGGGTGTGATGGGTGTGACTTTCGCTGACGATGCTGACCGAAAAGATAAGATCGATACACTGGTCCGCGAACTCGGGACAGATTATTCAGTTGATTCCAGCCTCATGAATTTTCAGTCACTACGTTTTGTCATGAATCCTCAGCTCTCGCGCGACAGTCTTGAGTTCATTCGTGATCAGGTCGTCAAAGCTGGTGGGAACACTCACATGACAGCAACCCAGATCCGTTATCCCGAAGTCGCCAATGTGATGAATGCTCATCCGTTCTACCGCTTTCTCGGTAAGGCCGGTGACTGGGGAGTTATCGCCATCCTCGCACTCTTCTGGATTATCAGCTTCTGGCTGACTTACGATGTCTTTCGCTCACGCTCTTATCTCATCGAAAAATTCCAGCGCAGAAAACTTGTCGCTGCTAAATCAATCGCAACGGGTCTGACCCTTATTGTTCTCATGTTTACCGCCATGGGCATCTGGCATGACACCCTGAAAGTTTTTGATCTTGTGATCCTCTTCATGGTGTTCTCAGTGTTCTGGACATTCAGCATGCAGGACTGGAGATGGAAACCCACGCTATGAAGTTTTTCGGAATCCTATTATTTCTCGCCATCGGTGCACAGGCCGCCGTCCACAGGACGCCGGATCTCTCCCGCGCGAGAAGTGAAGTCATGGAAATGGGTGCCCGCCTTTCGACTCTTGAAAAAGAAATCGGTTCGAAGAATAATCTCTACCTCTCGAGCATTACCCAAATCAGACAATTCGATTCGGATGTTAAGGTCTACAAAGATCGCCTGGTGGAAATCCATAAGCAGGTGGCCGAGAGCCGTGAAGAGAACAGAAAAATCCTCCAGAGCTATTTGCTTGAATCTGAGAATGAAGCGACTGAGCCATGGCAGAGACGAGTTCATCTCAACCTTCTGAAAAAAGCTCAGGACAAGCTCAAGTCAAATGAAGCCGAACTTATTTCCTTTGAAGGAAAAGTTGCTGACTTTGAATCGAAGCTGACGGAACTCCGGAAGAACGAAGAAGAGCTTGCTCTTGTGATCAAGGAGCTTGAGTCGAGAAAGAAAGTGGCGATGGATTCATATCTCGCGGTGGTGCGTGAAAAGAAAACTGCCGAGCATAAAGATACGCGCCACAAAATCGACGAGCGTCTTAAAATCGTAAAAAAAGAATTCAGCCAAGCACCGGTCATTGAACTCAAGGCCGACCGGATTTTTCATACTCCTGTTGAAGATTTCGTAAGCCAGACATCATCACCCAAAGGTGTGACGTTTAAATATCAGTCGATTCAACCCGTGAAAGCTGTAGGCGACGGGAAAATAGTCTTTGCTGGTGACCTCGCCAGCTATGGCCAGGTAGTCCTTATCGATCACGGAAAAGACCTCCGGACTGTTCTCCTTGGAAAGATGTCGATCAAGGTGAAAAAGAATGGTGTACGCGAGGACGTCTCCCGCCCTCACATCATCATTCTTTTTCACCTTGATCGACATCTTTCCAAGGAGAACAGTCCGGAGGT
>JBKJNQ010000151.1:0-21426 GCA_046593575.1 Bacteriovoracaceae bacterium | reverse complement strand
AAAGAGATCGTGAATAACTCCCTCATCCCTGACCAATTAACTTTCTTCAATGGTACGACTCCTCTTCCGCCTCATTTAGCTGACTTGGAACAGGATCTGATGGGTCTTGATGTGATGAACCTAACCCCCATCCAGGCGCTCCAGAAGCTTCATGAAATGAAGACCAGAATTCATCCCGTTTAGACTCAGATTCAGGGCCTGTTTACCGAAAAGAAATTTGAGGTGAACATGGCCCCTTTTAATCTTTCCGATCTTGCTGTCAAAGAAATTAAAATCTCTCAGTCAGAGCTTGCTCCGCCCAAGCAGAAAAACTATCTGGGGAAGTTTCTCATCGCTCACTTCATCGATTTCTGGTCAGTCTTCTGGATCGCCATCACGACGAAGATGTTTTTTAAGATCGCTATCGAAACACTCATGTTGACGCCTAAACTTCAGGACGCCTGGGACCTAATTGATTTTAGTCCTCTCACATTCACTTCTATGCTTCCGATTGGTTTTGCTTATTTCTTCTGCAGCTATTTCATGAATCATGGTCAGACCTACGGTATGAAACTCATGAAATCGAGAGTCGTAATGCGCGAGCATAGCTTCTCTGATGCTTTCAAATGGAGTATCCGCTCATTTGCCGTTCTCGCGAGCTTTGGCTTTCTGGCAAAGTCTTTCGAAAATTCTTTTACGGCCCAGGATCATCTTTGGCTGACTCTTATGACGCAAAGAGATCAGGCAGCTCCAGATGTGAGAACACTTGTGAATGACGTGAATCTTGAGGAAGTGGCGTACAAGGAAGCGGCTTAAGCGACTTTCGACTTAATCCCTTCGAAGATCTTTTTAAAATTTCCATTCTGATAACGATCTTCACCCCATGTGAGATAATCCTTGAGACTTGTTTCAAGTGATTCTCCGTCATCCAGGAAATGAATAAGATCCTCGGCCATGATAAAGATCGAGCTGAGGTAATGGATTCTCGAGGCCGTGAGACCCCGTGGAAAGCCTTTACCA
The DNA here is from genome assembly GCA_046593575.1 of Bacteriovoracaceae bacterium. Lineage (GTDB taxonomy): Bacteria > Bdellovibrionota > Bacteriovoracia > Bacteriovoracales > Bacteriovoracaceae > Peredibacter. Next base: position 20,427 of record JBKJNQ010000151.1, on the reverse strand, counting down.
TCGGCTGATTCGTGATGCTGGAGAATAATCTGGTCTACATCCGGAGGAAGGATGTCGATCGATTGAGCGATCTGTGAAGCATACAAAGGATGCAGGCGATATTTCACCACTTCCGGCGAGCGGTTATTAAGATCCCGTGCCAGCTTATTCCACTCTTCAATTTTCGGATAGTAAGTTTCATCGATGGAGAGATCGTGCATGAGTGAGGCCATCACAAGTTTTTCCTGAGCTTCTTCCATATTCAGCTCAGCACACATAATACAGCTGAGGTAACAAAGAAGACCCACATGCTGAGTATAGGAACTTCCCTTCTCTTCAAATTTTTTCTTAAGCAAGGCAGAGACAGTTTCATTCCGGTTGAGAGTTGCGATCGCTTCTTTCACAATTTTCTGCGAGGCCTTGATGGATTCAACTGACCAGCCAAAGGCATGGGCAATGCGCTCGACCTGCTCCAGACACTGGATCGCCAGCGCGCTATCCAGTGGAGCACCCTTCTTAAAGAGTCTCTCGTGCAGATGCTGTTCCCAGATGCGAAGGAACTCGTGACTCTCAGAAGCCTTGATATAAATCTCAGTAATGCCTTTGGAAGAAAGCTTCATGAGTTCGGTATCAGTAAAGTCAGTCCCTTGATTTGTGATTTTTACAAAATTTGTTCCTGAGAGCTTGAGATAAAAATCAAATTTCCCAGACGCCACATCCCGGGCAACCCGTAATTTAATCGGAACATGCGTCGGACTTTCGATGGGAACCTTAGTGAAAGATTTTACGAGATGAGAAAGCTTTTCCGGGCACACGGGTTTAGAAAGCATAGTTGAGATTAAAGTCATTTCCTGCGGCCGTTGGAACTTTTCTTCGGCTGAAGTAGCGATAAGTGGAAGGTGCGGACAGTTCTCTTTAAGATATTGATGGAGTTTTCCATCCTCTCCGAAAAGCAATTTGATATCAGAAATAATGATCTCTGGTTTTCCTAATTTCTCGAGTGATTTTATTGCATCTTCATGAGTGCGTGCGAGCACGATTTCTCCGCCGTAAAAATACTTTAAGGCGGTCTCTTGTAGTTCTAATACATTTTCCTCCCTGTCGATCAGGAGGAGGTAGTTTTGCGTCGTGCTCATGTTGTGAATTGATTTTATCACGCCCCGAAATGCGGGAATTGAGGTGACAGAGATAAACCAGCGAACTCACTTTCAGGAAGTGAGTTTGTGAGGGCAGACTTAATTTTCAAGGCCTGTTTAGGGCCTATAGATCAATAAATGTTAAGGAGAAGTGGCAGGAAAACCGGCCACTAGTCTTCTTTCAGCCACTGAAACCCCAGTTCTTTTGTCTGGGCAGGATTCGGTTTCGAAGGAGAGCTCGCCATGAGATCCGTCGCCGAAGCTGTCTTCGGGAAAGCAATTACATCACGAATAGAATCTGTTCTCGCAAGAAGCATCACAATCCGGTCCATTCCGAAGGCCATACCAGCGTGCGGTGGTGTGCCGAATTTCAATGCCTCGATAAAGAAGCCGAACTGGTTTTGAGCGTCTTCCGGAGTGAAGCCCAGAAGCTCGAACATGCGTGACTGTTGTTTGTTATCAAAGATCCGCATGGATCCGCCACCGATCTCATATCCGTTACAGACGATGTCGTAAGCGTAGGCCTTCACGTCTTTGATTTTTGATTTATCGTCTGAGAAATAAAGTTCAACGTCTTCATCTTTCGGGCGTGTGAAAGGATGGTGTTTGGCGTGAAGAGTGTTCGCTTCAGCATCGTAATCAAATAATGGAAAATCATAAACCCAGAGGAACGCGTATTGATCAGGTGCAATCAGGTTGAATGTTTTTCCGAAGTGGCGGCGTAAGGCATCCGCACAATCATGAGCAACGTTTTCATTTTTGTCAGCAGTGAAGAAGAACCAACCGTCACCTTTTGGATTACCTTGTTTTTCAGCACGCTCAGTTAATGAAGAGAGAAGATTTGCATCAACAAACTTCGAAATCCCACCAGTCACAGCACCATTCTCAACCTTGAACCAGGCAACACCTTTTCCGCCGTAGGGCTTCACGATTTCAACCAGCCCATCGATATCTTTTCGCGCGAGTGTCCCCATGGAAGCAGGAATGAACATCCCTTTTACTAAGCCGTATTTTGCAGCAGCGACATCCGAGAAAGTGGTGAATGTCGATGTCTTGAAAAGATCAGTGACGTTAAACTGCTTGAGACCAAAACGAACATCTGGCTTATCCGAACCATAATCTCTCATGACTTCATCATACGAGATCGATTTCATTTCGAAATTATCCGGAAGCTCGAAAACATTTTTCACCATGTGAGTCGCGAGATTTTTCATGTACTCAAGAGTCGGGAAAGAGACTTCAATATCAATCTGAGTAAATTCCGGCTGGCGGTCCGCGCGAAGATCTTCATCTCGGAAGCAGCGGCAAATCTGGAAATATTTATCAGTGTTGGCAATCATGAGGAGCTGCTTCAGAGTCTGGGGAGACTGTGGGAGAGCATACACTTTGCCCGGATGAACACGTGAAGGAACAATATAGTCACGAGCTCCCTCAGGAGTTGTCTTGTAGAGAATCGGAGTTTCAACTTCCACGAAGTCGAGGTTATAGAGCGCCTGACGGGCCTTTCTCACAGCACCTGAACGGAGGGCGAGAATATCCTGAAGTCTTTTAGAGCGAAGATCGAGATAACGATAACGAAGACGAAGATCTTCTGTCGCTTGAACCATTCCGTGGGGAAGGAAAGGAACTTCTTCGGCGTGTGAAAGCATGCGAACAGTTTCCACCTGAACTTCCAGCTGGCCGGTTGGCATATTGGCATTTTTTGCTGAATCAGGACGCGCGATCACTTTGCCAGTCGCAAGGATCACAGATTCCAGAGAAAATTTACGGAGCTCGTTAATATCACCTTTGTAAGATTCAAAGCCCAATTGAGTGACGCCATATTTGTCACGCAGATCGATAAAATGAAGGGCCCCGAGATTCCGATACTTGTTCACCCATCCACAGAGAGTCACGGTTTTACCAATGTCAGATTCACGAAGCTCGCCGCAGTGGTGAGTTCTCATGGACCCTGACAATTCTTTTCTCGGTGATGTAACATTAGACATAATGAAAGGCTCCTGACTATCGTATGAAGTGCCAAAATCATACCCGAAGAAGAGATAAACTTCATGCCAAAATTTCTTACCCTCTGCCTGCTTTTTCTCATCTTCTCATGCCAAAGTGAGTCACGCCGGGCCCCTAGTGAGGCAGGACTCATCACCCCAAAAGGGGTGACGATCAGGACCAAGCTCGCCATCACAATGAAGGAACAGGAACAAGGTCTCTCCGGCATGCGGCCGGAGAATTTTGACGATGATCAAGGGATGCTTTTTTATTACCTGGAAGAGGGAGATAAGCATTTTTGGATGCCCGACACCTATTTTGATCTGGATCTTTTTTACCTAGATAAAGATCTACGTATTGTGGATATTGTCCGGAAACTTCCGCATCACAAGGGTCGTCATAATGAAGCCCTGATTCCTCGCGCCCGCGGTGTATGGTGCCGTCACACTCTAGAAATGAAAGCGAGTTCTCCTCAGGCCGCAGAGCTTAGGATTGGTGACCAATTAACATGGAAGGCGAATGTCCCTTTCAGTGAAATGGACGCAAAAGCGCGCGAACTCCTGAAGGGTGATCGCAAATGAAATTGCTGTTTGTTTTACTCTCTTTCATCAGCGCGCTGAATGCCCGGGGTTTTGATCCGCGCTTAGTTCAGATCCGCGCTGATGTTGAAAAAACAGCGATCAGATATTTTCTCGATCATGCACATCCGGAGACAGGTCTTGTTCGGGATAAAGCGCTGAATTTTTCTTCAACTTCATCTCAGAATAATGTCTCCTCTCTGGCTGCAACTGGTCTTGGTCTCACTGTCATTTCTCATGCTGCTGTGATGGGAAAAATCCCAGATAATCTCGCCCGTGATCAAGTTTACAGGACATTGAAATTTGTCCGGGACTACGTTCCCCATCATAAAGGATGGCTTATTCACTTTGCGAACTGGGAAACAGGTGAGCGCATGTGGGAAAGTGAATTCTCCACTATTGATACTGCATTATTTGTAGCGGGAGCACTCTACGCGGCTGAGGTTCTGAAAGATTCAGCGATCACTCAAATCGCCGATGAGATTTATGCCCGCATCGATTTTCATGCAGCACTAAACGACGAAGGGAAGAGGCCCCAAAAGAAAACTCTTTCTCTATCCTGGTCCCCTGAACATGGCTGGACATCTTACCAATGGGAAATCTACGCTGAACAAAAAATTCTTCTTCTCCTTGGGTTGGGCCATCCCACCCATCCCCTTCCCAAAGAAACATGGTTTGCATGGAACCGTTCCTTCATGGGTATTTCCATGCCGCTTTTTGTTCACCAGTACTCCCCTGCATATTTCGATTTCAGAAACTTTCAGGACGGATATGAAAATTATTTCGAGGCCGGACTCAAGGCCACATTTCTACACCGGACGATGAATCGCCGGGGCTTCTGGGGATATTCCGCTGGAGAATCTCCCTCTGGTTACTCGGTTTACTCACCGGTGAAATTCTCAACCACTCTCTGCATCGGATGTGCTGCTGGTTCGGCGATGTTTGCGCCAGAAATTGTCATGCTAGACATTTATCATTGGAAAAATAGTGAGTATGGAAGTCGCCTTTGGGGACAGTATGGTCTCATCGATAGTCTTGATCTGGATAAAAAATGGTTTTCATCCTACGTTCTCGGCATAACAAAAGGCCCGGAATATATGAGTGTTCAGAATATGGAAGGAAGAACATCCATCTGGAAAGATTTCATGAATATCAGTGCGATGAAAAGAGCGATATCGGTGATCAAAAACTAGAACTGAATTTTCTTATCTTCAATCTCAGGAGTTTCTCCTGCAAATAGGATAAGAAACTCATCAGCAGCGATAACACCGAGGTGCTCTTTTGCAAGCTGACGCTGGAAATTCTTATCGCTCTGGATTTTAACAATCTCTGTTCTCAGTGACTTGTTTTCATCCTGGATAGAATGTAGCTCCCGATTGTTTTCGCGGATGGAACCCTCAGTTGCAAAATAGTCCCACACTCCACGATCCATAAAGATCAGGCGAAGCACCAGCAGTCCGATAACGGACCAGCCGATTTTCGCGAGAAGATTCTTTCTGACTTTATTTTTTTTCTGGGCACGGGGTGTAGAAACTCGCGCGGGCCGTGTTTCCATTTCTTCTTCATCTTCATCCAGATAATCAATATCAGTTTCAGCAAGTTCCGATGAGCGATGCTTAACGATTTCTGTATCGTCAGGATGACCTACGGATCTGCGGCGTGAAGTTGTTTCGAAGACAGTAGGAGGCGACGTCGGTTCAGCCGAGAATGGTCGGTTGAAAACGTTCTTTTTAGATCTGAGCGAGCTTTTATTACTCGTTCTATGGGGAGATTGAGCGAAGGGGGATTCAACCTCTTCAAACTCATCATGAGTTTCACGATTCATTCTTAATTCCACGCAAAATACATCCTGTATTTCGTCGGGCCATACCCGACTTAAATTTTTTGTGTGCTACTTACCAAGTTAACATGGTCGGCTAATATCCCGCAACGTGGATCTAGGGAGAACTTTTTTCCTAGTGACATAAAAAAAGGCCCGATTGCTCGGGCCCTCTGAGTGAAAAATTAATAACGAGCGCGGGATCCACCACCACCACCGTAAGATGGTTTGCCCCGATAGCCGCCCCCACGGTTTCCACCGCCGAAGACACGACTTCCACCACCGTTTCCGATCGGAGCTGGTGACGCCAGCTCGATAGAAACGCGACGGCCGCCCCACATCTCGCCTTTCATAGCGAGAACGGCATCAGTGAACTCAGAAGAGACTTCGAGGAAAGAGAATTTTTCTTTCGCATCGATCTTCCCGATATTTCTTCCAGCAACTCCAGCAGCACTTGAAATGAACTTCATGAGTTCGCCAGCATTGGCCCCATCCATTGTTCCGAGGTTAATGAAGAACTTCTGCATTCCACCTGAAACGCGAGTTCCCTGAACGCGGTCGAACTGGTTCTTAGGAGTAACATCGATTTCCTGCGCTTTCTGGTAACGCTTGAGAGTGTTCTCAAACATAAATCCGTAAACACCTTTCAGGAGGTCATCCTTAGAAAGATCAGCGAACTTCTCCTTGAATGAATCAAAGTGAAGGGCCTGTTCATCATGGAAAGAAGCGACGTTCTCATTGAAGCGAATAATCGATTTTGCGAGGATCTTCTCGCGAATTTCAGAAACCTGCGGAAGGAAAATGCGCTCGATCTTGGCCTTTGTCAGGCGCTCAATCTGGCCCACACGTCCCTGCTCGTTCGGCTCGATGATAGAAAGAGAGATCCCTTTCGATCCTCCGCGACCGGTACGACCGATACGGTGAACATAAGCTTCGTTATCCTGCGGAAGTCCGAAGTTGATAACGTGTGTGAGGTTGTTGACGTCAATCCCGCGAGCCGCAACATCGGTACAAACGAGAAGGTTGATCTTTTTCTCTTTGAATTTCTTCATCGTCATATCACGTGAGGCCTGGTCCATGTCTCCATGAAGGGCGTCTGTCGGATAACCACGGGCATTGAGTTCGTCAGTGAGCTCTTTGGCGCCGATTTTTGTACGAGTAAAGATGATCGCGTACATGCTGTCATTGAAATCCATATAGCGGCAAAGTGCTTCGATTCCGTTTTCACGGCGAACAACGACTGCCATCTGCTCAACTGAATCAGCAGTAAGAACTTTCTTCGTTACTCTTACTGTTACAGGATTAGAGAACTCGCGGTTAACGAGGTTAGTGATCGGAGCTGGCATCGTTGCCGAGAACATCCAGATTCTCTTTTCAGGAACCTTAGCGATGATCGCTGTAACATCATCGAAGAATCCCATGTCGAGCATTTCATCAGCCTCATCAAGGATCACGAATTTTGTCGCTTCAAACTTCAGAACTCCGCGCTCAATAAGATCCATCACGCGACCAGGAGTACCGGCAACGATCTGAGGCTTTTTCGCTTTGTAGTCTTTAATCTGGAGACCAACACTTGTTCCGCCGTAAACCGACATAGAACGGATTGGCTCAAAGATAGAGAGTTTTGCAATTTCTTCATTGATCTGGTTAGCAAGCTCGCGGGTGGGAGCAAGAATGATCGCCTGAAGATTAGGGTTTTTGAAATCAAGCTTCTCAAGAAGGGGAAGGACGAAAGCGGCAGTTTTACCTGAACCGGTTTGTGCCTGGCCGATGAAATCAACATCGCCACCGAGGAGGACAGGGATCGCCTGTGCCTGAATTTCGGAGGGATTTTCATATCCCATTTTTTCAATAGCTTTGAGGGAAGAGGCCTTGAGCCCCAGGGTAGTAAAAGACATGCGTTCTCCTTTGGAGAATTAGGTTATGCGCTTTTCTTTTGAATGTGATGAGGCCGGTCTATGGTCTCGAAAACAACCTACTGAACCACTTAGACCTAGAGAAAAAACAGACAAGATCCGGGTGGGAGAAGGCTACAAAATAAACGTCTGGCCCATGGGTACCATAAGGGCCTCTGATAAGTCAAACTGCGTTAAGTACGGGAGAAGAAAGCTCTGAGAAAGATAAGGGTTTCAATATCCTGGGCATCTTTTGGGAAAAAAAAAGCCGCCCGAAGGCGGCCTCAAATTATTTGATTCTGTAAGAGATCCAGGCCCCGACATAAGCCGATTCCATCGAATAAGGAATATCATCCACGAACATCCCTACGTACGGCATGATGTTCAGGCGATCAGTGAAGTCATGAGCAACTCCGATAAATGTATCCTGATAGATGTCTTTGAAAGTTGGCTTCTTTCTATCGCCGATAGAATTGAATCTTTTATTGTTCTCAATCATGTTCTGATAATACCACTGAACTTTTGTTTTATCCGAAACCGCGTAAGAAACGTACGGAGCAGTATAAAAACGGAAGCGAGAAATATTGAAGCGGTCTTCGTAGACCCACATTCTTTGCTGAGCATTGAAACCGATCTGCCATTGAGCATTGAAATCATAAGTTACAGAGTGAGCTAATTCCACGTTGTTCGTGAGATCGCCGAAAGCACCGCTATTATAGCGACGTGAAAAGTGTGAAGTAGGAAGACGAACACCCGGACGAGTCCACCAGTTAAATTTCTTATCTTCTGAAGTATAGACCACACCAGAAAGACCAAAGAGGAAATCTTCAAGACCTACGAAGCCGCGGTCTTCACCTACCGATCTGTTCATATCTTTAGGATTACCCAGGTAGGTCGTCCAACGAGGAATGAAGTTGAACTTCATTTTCCATCCGAAGTCATAAGCAAAGTTAACCTGCGACCACAAGTTAGCTGCGTAACTATCACAGTTCTTGGCGCAGCGACGTTCTTCATTACCATTATTTCTACCAAGAGTCGCATCACCTAACTGAGGAGAAAGAGCGGCGTTCTTTGAACTCCACTTTTTCAGATGCGGTGAAGTCACCTGTCCAAAGTAGTTGATCGAAAGACGATCATAAAACTTTTCGAAAGGAGTTTTCTTGGCAGGATCAACTGCTGCAACTGCCTGAGTAGTTGTTGTCGTTGTAGTGACAGGTTTCACGACTGTCTGTTGTGGTCGAACACCTCGCATGGAACGAGTGCGACTTCCTTGAGCCGATACCGTAGTACTGATGAGAGCTGAGAGAGCAAAGGTTAAGAGAAAAGAACTTTTCATACCGGTTCAGCCTTCCTTACAATCATTAAAATTTGAAAATACCACTTCGATTCTAAGCAAGATTGCCTTGATCTCAAAGAATATTCGATTGTTCCCATAGACTTTATTAAAAGACAATCTTAAATTGGCGTGGTGCAATACTGACACCAAGGACTTTAAACATGAGTACAGAAAAGCAACAAATCCTTACTTCCTTCTTCGATTCCCTCGAGAAACTCGACTCTGAAGCGATGATGGCATTGGTTGAAAAACATCTTTCTGATGAAGACGTTGAAACTTTTGTTCAGCACATTGAGCAATTTTACGGAATCAATGATGATGAAGAATTAGGAATGCTGGCGCAGTTAATGGTGACTGGTTATCTGGCGGCCAGACACGAAATTTCTCTGAAGAGCGCTAAGCACTAGGCGTTTGCAAATCGTACTGGACCTGAATCCAGAAGCGGCGGATGCTGGCAATTTCCTGGAAGTAATACCACAGAGATTCCATGACCCCGTCGCCCGATGATTTTTTCGCAAGAAGACGGAAGAGATCCGTGAGACCAGCTCCAATCACACCAATTTCAAAAAGATCGAGAATGTCTTCGATGAGAAGCCGTTCTTCTTCTTCAAACACCACACGATTTGGTTCATTCAGAATAGAAAGTGATAATCCGCTCTGATTCAGAAGCTCGCCGAACTGAAGAAAACTTTTCGTCGCGAGTTCACGATCACCCAAAGGACCCAGCTTGATGGTGGAACCATCATGAGAACTCGAAAGATTGAAAGAGACCTGAAGATTGCTGCCTTTGCGTGATAGCCACCAGCTGAACCCCGGATCAGAAAGGTTGCACATCATTTCTTCATCAACAGGAAAGCGACGGTTATTCAGCTGATCGTGAATGACCTCGGCCTGATAATGATTTTCTACGAGAAAAAATTTCAGGTGGGATTCAATATCGACCAGTTTTTCATCCACCAGGCGAAGACTTGGATAATCCTCAGGAGAACTCACGATTTTGAGATAATCCTCACGAATATTAAGCGAGACGAGAGTGCGTATAACAAAAACCGATGGGCTTTTCTGGATATGGTAGAGAATACCCGGCTCAGTCGGTAGCCCGGGATGCACGAGATCTGATGATGCTTTTTCAGAAACGGCTTCTTCAGCTTTCTGGTAATTTTCCTGAAAGTGCTTAAAAGTTTCTGAAACTAGAAAATCAATCTCGTCCATGTTCTTTCCTTAGAGCAATTGCCGAAGAATTTGAATCACGAAAATCACAATCATGGGACTGAGGTCGATAGGAAGATCCCTCGGCATCAGATCCCGAATGGGTTTTTGAGGGACATCCGCTATTTTATGCAGCATCTGCGCCCATTCATGCTTCCTCAGATCCGGAACGTAACTCATGATCACATCAGCGAAAATGATAAGCGTGAATATTTGCAGGATGGCATCGATCATTAGCTTTAATTCTGAGCTATTGCCGCAGGAATGAAAAGGAAAAAGAAACGGAAGTCCTTTGAATGATTGAGGGGCATTTTTCTTAAGTTAGTAATTCATCCAGGATTGCCGATAAGAGAGAAATAAAATTTGGAGGAATAATGTCACAACAGACTCATAAGTTTAGTTTTACCGGACGATTCGGTGAAGTTCTCTTGCTCATCATGAAGAACACAATTTTCACTATTCTCACTCTTGGTCTCTACATTCCTTATGCCCGCACCAATATGAGAAAATACATCTGGAAGTCCACGAAGCTCGAAGGCCATCCATTTCTCTTTCATGCGGATCCTAAAAAACTTCTGAAAGGCTATCTCCTTCTGGCGGGAATCGCTGTGTTCTCGTTTGCGACGGTAACTCTGGGATCAGCTGCTTATCCGGCATTTGCTCCCGTCTTTACACTGATTCCTGCGCTCCTTATCTGGGCCTTTATTCTTCGCGCCCGTTTTGGTAGTTACGCTTACCTTGTCAATAATACGAGCTACCGCTCGATTCGTTTTCAGGTGGATAAGTCCGCCGTCTGGGAATTCATGGGATCGACTCTAAAAGGATCATTTCTCACTGTTTTGACCTTGGGAATTTACGGACCTTTCATGATGGCCAACCTGACCCGGATCAAATGGCAGAATACGAGCTTCGGTAACGTCCCGGTGAAGTTCGAGATGAAAAACAGTGCGTACGCCTTTCAGGTCTTCAAAGGAATCTTTTTTTGTGTCATCACTTTCGGGATCTACATTCCCTGGTATGCCGTTTCTATGCATAAATTCAAAATGCATCATCTTTCTTTTCAGGGCGCTAAAGTTGAATCTTCGGTCACCGGACTCGGTCTCATCTGGCTTGGTCTGAAATCGATGATCTTTCTCGCCTTCTCTCTCGGTCTGGCCACTCCCTATATCATGAATATGAATCTCGCTTACTTTCTCGATAATCTTAGCCTCGAGGGTGAAATTGATTTCAATGGCATCGTTCAGGGCAATCTGAAAGTCGGCGACGACAGCTTCAGTGAATCTGTGGCCGATGCATTTGATATGGACGTGGATGTGGCGTGACCATTAAAGGACAATTTTTTGACGGTGAGTCTCCCCAGGCTCACGAGGTCGTCGTCACTGCGACAGGAAGTTTTCTCTCTGTCACTTATCTTCAAAATGGATTCCGGAAAGAGCAATCTTTCCGGATTTCCGAACTAAGCGTTCAGTCCGACAATGAAAATGTCATTCTGAGTTCGGGACAAAAAATCCTGACGATGGCTTCCCGTGACTGGAGAGAAATTGGGCCATCCCCTTCAGAAACCTACCGAAAACTTCTGATTCCGGGACTCATGGTGGTGACCATATTTCTTTCGGCAATCCTCTTTCGGAATCAGCTCATCGACGCTCTTACTGCTCTGGTCCCGGAGGTCATCATGGATCAGGCCGCAAAGGACGCTCGTGAAACTTACAAAAAGCAGAACTGTCTTTCTGTGGAACAGGAAAGGATCGTTGAAAGTGTCTTCATGAGACTGGGGAAAAATAAAGATGAGTATGAATTCTATCTCATTGCCTCCCCTGTCCAGAACGCGTTTGCGATGCCCGGGAAAATTTTGGTTTTCCATGACAGTCTCCTGAAAGATCTGAACTCACTTGAAGCGTTTGCCGGAATTCTCGCCCACGAAATTGCCCACCAGGAAAAAGATCACCTGAAAAAACAAATCGTGAAAGGTCTGCTCTTAAATTACGCTTTCTTTGCAGTCATGAATGGGTCGGGCGGTGGAGATATATTGAAGGAAATCGTCGGTGGAAAATTTAACCAGTCAGAAGAACAGGAAGCCGATGAAGAAGCCGCCCGCTCGCTGGCCCAAGCACGGATAAATCCGGAAGGAGTGAAATCTTTTTTCAAGAAACATCAGTCAAAAGAAGATCCTCTGACCAAGTATCTCGTGCTCTCTCATCCGGATTACGGAGATAGAATCAAGACGTTCACGCCTGCCTCAAAGAGCTTCGTGATGATGCCTGAAGCAGACTGGAAAATTCTCAGTCAAGGCTGTCACTCAAACTTGTAATTCGCGAGCAACGCCGCTGCGGCAAAAAGCACGAGGGAGGCAAAGTACGCGGGTTTTCCGAATTTCGGAAAGCGCTTTGAAACAATCGCTCCGCCGATTCCCACGATAAACCAGATCGCCATTTTGAGCTTGATCCAGAGAGGCCAGCCAGTGCCATGACCGATCCCTAAGCGGGCCATGAGTCCCATTCCACCCACGAGAGTCAGAAGAGTCGCAATCCCTGTGAGGATCTTGATGTGTTTTGCCTGTGCACCATAGAAACTGATCGCAAGTCCTGTGAAAAGGATCATGATTGAGATGAGGTGAATAATTTTGTAGTTTTCGTAACTGATCATAATGCCTTTAGAACTTCTTTAAGAAGTTTCCAGAATGTTTCTACCGTGGGGACAAGGACTCTTTCCTGAGGGGAATGAGCACCCATAATGGTTGGTCCAAATGAGACTGCGTCGATGGGGCCGATTTTATCGCGAAGGATACCGCACTCAAGGCCCGCGTGAATCGCTGTGACTTTCGCTGTTTTTGAGAAGAGTTCCTGATATTTTTTGCCTACGAGATCCAGGAGCTGATTCTCCCGGACTGGTTTCCAGCTTGGATACTCACCATTTTTTGTAAAACTGATCCCAAATCCACGCGCCAGAGACATCACCTGGTTTTCAAGACCCACGCATTCGCCGCGATCAAAGAATCGAAGCGAGCTTTCCAGATAAAACTGTCCTCTCACGAGAAGAGTGATCGCGAGGTTATTGGAAAGAGCGACAAGCTCCTTGTTACTCGCGAGATCATACGCGTGAGCTCCATGTGGGAAGGCCATAAGGAAGGATAAAAACTTCCGCGCATCAGCTGCTTCCACAACCTCAGAAGCAGAATCAATTTTTTCTACAGTTGTGGTGAAATTCCGGTCACTCTCCGGCATGAAAGAGCGCCATCTGGACATGACATCAGTTGCTGTTTTTTCCACCAGCGCCTTATCTTTGACGTTGATGATCGCAAAAGAATCGCGGGGAATAATATTGTGGGCCTTTCCCCCTCTCCATTCCACGAGTTCAAAAGAATCATGAGGAAGACAATTTAACCAGTCCATCAGGAATTTGATGGCATTCCCTCTTTGTTCATGGATATCGACACCTGAGTGTCCTCCGAGAAATCCGCCAACAGTGAGTTTCACGGTGGTCATCATTTTTGCGGGAACGAGTTTTGCGGTGTCCTTGAATTCGTAATCAATTCCGCCGGCGCAACCAATATAAAGAGAACCCCACTCTTCAGTGTCGAGGTTCAGCATTTTTTTGCCTTTAAGTTTTCCGGCATCAACTCCCCATGCACCTTTGAGGCCCGTTTCTTCATCGATGGTGAAAAGGAGTTCGAGAGCCGGATGCTGGACAGTTTTGTCTTCCATGAGAGCAAGCGAGGCCGCGCAACCGATGCCGTTATCGGCCCCGAGAGTCGTGCGATCAGCTTTAATCCAGTCGCCTTCCTTCACCGTAACGATGGGGTCGAGATTGAAATCAATTTTTCGGTCAGGAGTGGCGTCCGTCACCATATCCATATGATTCTGAATGATCACAGTTTCATGATTTTCATAACCAGAAGTAGCAGGAACATAAACGATCACGTTTCCGACTTCATCGACATGGGTAGGGTGACCTAGTTCCTTTGCTCGCCCAACGATAAACTCGCGCATCTTGTCCTCTTTTTTAGACGGACGCGGAATTTGGTTGATGGCATGGAAATATCCCCAGACAAGATTCGGTTCTGCCGGAAAATGAGCGGGAGTGTGCATGAGAGATCCTCGGACTAAGTTATGAATATTTATGCGTTTTACCTTTCGTTCAGCATTTTGTCTTTACCCTATTATTGACAGGCATGGCCAAGCCTTTCTATAAGGAGGTAACTTTGTCTTATATATATGGAGGAATCATGAAACTTAAGGCCACCTTAGCTGCTCTCTTTCTGACTGTGTCTCTGAGTTCTTTTGCTCAGTGGTTTCCTGCGCGAGTTGCTGTTCAGGTTCTTCCTGGTCAGGTAGCTGCCCAGATTTATAATCCACAATTTGTTCCGATGGTTTGTTCTGGCCAGGTTTTCGGTCAGACTTACGGTGGACCATTACTGACTTCAGGTTTCATTGAGCACTACATGCAGCCAGGTACAAATCGTTTTGCTTTCGTTTATACGAATGCATGGGCGCCGTTTGTGAATGGTTGGGCAAATTTCAACTGCAGATACTGGTACTAGTAGATAAGAAAAAGGCTCCGAAAGGAGCCTTTTTTATTTGTGCTTAGTTGAGACCTTTGTCGAGAACCACATCGTCGGGTGTTCCCTTATAAAAATAAACGAAATTATATCCGGCTTCCGCGAGAGCATCAGCAGCGTCCGAGGGAGTATTGTCACCTTTCTGGAGACTATAAAGAATCACGTTCTGATTCTTGTTGGGATACTTGGCAGTGAAATCAGTTTTAAAATTCGGGCCAAATGCCATGTAGACGGCGTTTTCATATTTCGCCGGAGTTTTCGTTTCCGGAAGAAGATCCACGAAAATAAAATTCAGTCGATCTCCGAGACGCTGTTTAAAGGATTCACGGCCGATTTCGTATTTCATGAGAGTCACCTTGATTGACAGTTTTGGACCTCTCAAAGATACTGCGATTAACCTTAAAAGTTAAGCGGGTTTGCGTCATGGAATCTCAAGTAAATTACATGCCGGTTACGTCTTCCCTGAACTGGGATGAGTACTTCATGCTTCAGGCCATGATCGCTTCTTTTAAAAGCAAAGATCCCAATACCAAAGTCGGCTGCGTTTTTGTGGATGATAACAATCACCAGCTCTCGATGGGATATAACGGTCAGATTGCGGGAATTGATGAAACGAAGATCCCCTGGGGCAATATTAAAACCGTTCCTCTTGATCAGCAGAAATATGCCTACGTTGTTCACTCAGAGGCCAATGCGATTCTTCACGCGAAGGCAGATCTTGCCGGCTCTCGTTGTTACGTCACACTTTTTCCCTGCCATGAATGTGCCAAGATGATGGCGACGGTAAAAATCAAGGAAGTGGTCTTCCTTTCAGATAAATATAACGGTTCCGTGGAAAATCTGATCGCGAAGAAAATTTTTGATATGTCTCAGATTAAGTACCGTGAGCTGAAGCTAAAACCCGAGATCGTGACGGATCTTTCCAACTACTTCCATTCAATCTTATAGAGATCTTCTCCCAAAACCTTCACTGAACCGATTTTTGAAAGCGAATCCATGCTGAAGAACTGAATGTGGGTTGGGTCCCGCATGTAGAACCAGTTTCCAAAATCCGTTTCTGGATAAAGTTGAGTCCGGACAAAAAGCGGACCCGGACATATCGATTTAAGCTTAGTGAGTGTCGCCACTGGATCGGCCAGATGCTCGATCACCTCATTCATCACGATAAAATCATAATCTTTCTCCCAGATCGACTCATCCGGAACATAAAAGGGATCGTAAGAATCCATCTCCAGGCCTCTTTCACGGAAAAGAGTCTCCATAAACCGGGTCCGGCCACATCCGAAGTCGAGGCCCTTTAAATTTGGAGTCAGTTCGCGGATCACGGGTTCGACTGTTTTTAAGAAATAGTCGCGATAGTGTGGATCAGATTCGTCATTGTTGTGAGAATCGTAACGTTTCTTCTCATCACCTTTGGAGAGGATCTGATTTCTTGGAACAAAAATTATCGTGCAGTAGGGGCAACGGAAGAAAGTGCGGATGCGATCAGTGGTAAAAAGTTCTGCCTCATCTTTGTGGCAAAGAGGACAGATCATTCTTTATCAGCTTCGCGGGCCCTGATCCATGATGTGACAGATAATTTCAAGGCAACATCAACCGGGATGTCGACCTTCTCAACTTTGGAAGGTTCAATCAGAACTGTAATCCCGCCCAGCATGTAGGAAAGGGGGATATAAACCGCGATCAGGTTCTTTCCGGGTAGTTCATGGAGGTCTTCACGTGTCACCAGACCAAGGGTTTTCACACCCATCGGTTCCAGCGGAACCAAAACCACTCTTTGCAGCTTTGATCCTTCACTACTTTTACCCGGTATGAGGCCCATCAGGTCTCTTAATGGATTATAGATCGCCTTAATCAAGGGGACTTTTTCCAAAAGGCTCGAGATCCAGGTAAAAACCCGTGCCGTAATATAATTACTGACCAGAACCCCCACCAGCATGATGAGGCCAAGCGAAACTAAAATCCCCAGTCCTGGAACATAAAGCAGATCACCGAGCACTTTTGCGAGCACGGGAGCGAAGATGGATTCAACATTTATGCTGGCCCAATAGAGAAGATAAAAAGTGAGCGTGATGGGCAGAACAACGATCAGGCCCTTGAAGAAAATCTGATTTAATTTTTTCATTAATTTGAGGATATCACATAGGGGAAATGGAAGAGAGGGCAAAAAAAAAGCCCGGTTGCCCGGGCTTTTTTTCGAAAGAACTACTTCTTCTTAGAAGCTTTCTTTTTAGTAGCTTTTTTAGCTGCTTTCTTAGTTGCTTTCTTAGTTGCTTTCTTCGCTGCTTTCTTAGCCATGATTTCCTCCCAGGAAATGTGTGGTTAATATAATTGACCTTTCTTATTTAAAGCTTAAACACAAATTCGATCTAACGCAAATAAAAAATACATATTTTATTCAAACGTATCTTTTTTTCTGATGGAGGGGGTTTTCGGAGATTTTTTTGAACCCTCGAAGCCTCATGCACATCAAGTGATCAGTGATCAACTTGCATGCATGAGAGATCGGAAGGTCTTTGAGAAACATTTAGGGAAAAATGAAATCGAGGTCATCGCCTTTCACATCAACTGTCACTTTTCCGCCACCTTCAAGCCGGCCGAAGAGGATTTCATGGGCCAGTGGCTTCTTGATTTTATCATTGATAAGACGGGCAATTGGTCTCGCACCAAGTTTACTGTCATACCCTTTCACCGATAGCCACGCTTTCGCGGCAACCGTCACATCGAGCTCTACTTTTTTATCGATCAGCTGGTTCTCGAGTTCCATCAGGAACTTGTTCACCACCATCTCAATGTTCTTATTCTCGAGCTTGTTGAAGGTGATCACGGCATCGAGACGATTGCGGAATTCCGGAGTGAAGAATCCCTTAATGGCCTGGTCGCGCTTAGAGGAATTTATTTCCCCTCCACGTGCTCCGGACAATCCGATCGAGCCTGCTTCCATCTCTTTTGCCCCCGCATTCGACGTCATAATAAGGATGACGTTTTTAAAATCGGTGGTGCGGCCGTTGGAATCGGTCAGGGCCCCATGATCCATGACCTGCAGAAGAATGTTGAAAACATCCGGATGGGCCTTCTCGATTTCATCCAAAAGAAGGACCGAATAAGGATTCTTATGGATCGAATCCGTCAAAGTTCCGCCTTGATCGAAGCCAACATAACCTGGAGGGGCCCCAATAAGTTTGGAGACGGTATGCTTCTCCATGAACTCGGACATGTCGATCCGGACAAAGTTAATGCCCATTAAAAGCGCCAATTGTTTGGCAAGTTCGGTTTTCCCGACCCCGGTTGGACCGGCGAAGAGGAAACTCGCGATTGGTTTTTCCTGATGTCCGAGGCCCGATCTTGAAAGAATAATGGCATTAGAGACTTTATCCACGGCCTCATTCTGACCGTAGATCATCATTTTGAGGTCGCGATCGAGGAAGCGCAGTTTCTCTTTCTCATTAATAGAGATGGATTTTTGCGGGATCCGGGCAATCTTAGCGACGATATGTTCGATATCATCCATCGTGACCACTGAACCCTCGCCTCTTTCAGGCTTCAGGCGGATGTAAGCACCCACTTCATCAATCACATCAATTGCCTTATCCGGCAGCTTTCTTTCCGCTACATGCTTGTGAGCAAGCTCAACCGCGGCCCGGATGACATTTTCTGGATAAGAAACATGGTGATGTTCTTCGAATTTAGACTTGAGGCCCAGAAGGATCGCAACCGAATCTTCAACTGATGGCTCAAGAACGTCAATTTTTTGAAAACGCCGGTTCAAGGCCTGATCTTTCTCAAAATATTTGCGGTATTCATCAAAAGTAGTCGAGCCCATGCATCTGATCTGACCCTTCGATAAGGCCGGCTTCAGAAGATTGGAGGCATCAAGGCTTCCACCAGAAGTCGCACCGGCGCCGATGATGGTGTGAATCTCATCAATGAATAGTATTGAGCCATCTTTATCATTTTCTTTCTCCAGCGCCTGAAGAACGAGCTTCAAACGCTCCTCAAAATCTCCGCGAAACTTAGTTCCGGCAAGAAGTGAGGCCATATCCAGAGAATAGACTGTCGTTTTAGCCAGAAGTGAGGGCACCTTGTTTTCCACGATCGCTTTGGCGAGGCCTTCCGCGATGGCAGTTTTACCAACACCGGAGTCCCCGACCAGGATCGGATTATTTTTCCGGCGACGGCAGAGAATCTGGATGATCCGCTGAATTTCCTCTTCTCTTCCGATGATCGGATCGATTTTCCCTTTTTTAGCGAGCTCATTCAGGTTCGTGGTGAACTCAGAAAGGGCCTTCTCATATTTTTCTTCACGACGGAATGTTTCTCCGCCTGTCTCAACATTCACTTCGCCTTCCGTGCTGTTCACTGGCTTGTCTGTTGAGTGGGCAATCTTTTCCACAATGTCGATCCGGTTCACACCCTGACGTTCAAGGAAATAAGTTGCGTGGGATTCTTTCTCGCTGAACATCGCAACCAGGAGATTGATCGCCTGAATGGATTTCTTGCCTGAGCTTTGAATGTGGATCGCCGCACGTTGAATCACGCGCTGAAGAGACAGGGAAATCTCAGGTTGGTAGAGAATTCCGTTTTCTTTGGCGATCTCGCGTAGCTGATCATTTCCAAACTGCTTTCTATTCAGGTCCTGAATCTCATCCGGTGAAAGTAGAGAAAAGTTGGAGTCGTCGTTCAGGAAGGTCTGAAGATCTTTCTTCAGATCAACCATGTTTGCACCACAATCAACAAGAATGTCCGAAACGATCTCATCATCCAGCAAGGAGAAGAGAACATTTTCTAAAGTCAGAAATTCGTGACGTTTATCATTGGCGCGCTTGATGGCCTTGTTCAATATCTGTTCTAATTTTTGGCTGATCATATTTGGTTCCCTCTCGTCACTTATTATACGACAAGATGGGGGCGATTGGGCAAACCGCAAGGTTAGACAGAGGCTTATTCCAGTGGATCAGTACTACACTTTAATGGATGACCATTTTCACGCGCATACTTGATAACTTTGGCCACCTTCGACTCGGCGACTTCATAGGTAAAAATACCGCAAACTCCGAAGCCCCGCGTATGGACTTCAAGCATGATCGCATGCGCTTCTGGTTCAGCTTTTTGGAAAAATTTTTCGAGAACGTGAATCACGAACTCCATAGTGGTATAGTCATCATTATGCATGATGACTTTGTACATCCGCGGCTTCTGAAGTTTTTCCTTCTTGGCCGTGGCAACGCCTGATTGTTCGTCGCGATCCGTTTCTGAAGACATAATTGTGAAGTGGAGTTTATCATCATAGATATCAAAGGCAAGTACGTGTCGCAAGATTACACCGTCATCCGAAACCGTCTCCAGAAGAATCTCAAAAAGTTGAAATCATACCTCAGTAAAGGAGGTATCGAGGCCTATCGTCTCTATAATAAGGATATTCCGGAATATCCTTATCTGATCGATCTTTACGGGGAACATGCCGTCATCTATGAGCAGGGTAAAAAACTGACTGATGAAGAAGATACTTTGCGCGAAAAGCACCAGCAGCATATTGAACAGGCCTTGACGGAAATTCTATCGATTCCTCCCGCTCGTCAGCACTTCAAGATCCGCGAGCGCCAGAAAGGGAATGATCAATATCGTCCTCTAGATCCCAAATCACAGGATTTTTTTCCGGTGAGCGAACCTCCGATGAAATTCCTGGTGAATCTTGAGCGCTATCTGGATACGGGACTTTTTCTCGATATGCGTCCCCTTCGCCAGTACCTCCTGCAAAACTCGAAGGGAAAAAAAGTTCTCAATCTTTTCTGCTACACGGGCTCATTGAGTGTCGCCGCAGCTGCCGGAGAAGGACTTGTGACTTCAGTCGATATGTCACGCACCTATCTGGATTGGTCATATGAGAATTTTCTCCAGAAAAGATGAAGCTTAGGATCAATCTTATTCAGG
>JBKJNQ010000270.1:0-9619 GCA_046593575.1 Bacteriovoracaceae bacterium | reverse complement strand
GCAAACTTTGATGAAAGTGTTTCGTTGTTAACAGAGTAACCGAGGTTACCGACATAAATTTCCATTGGAGGCTCATATGAGTCAGAAAATTTATGTCGGTAACCTCGGTTACTCTGTTAACAACGAAACACTTTCATCAAAGTTTGCTCAATACGGTACTGTTAGTTCCGCTAAAGTGATCATGGATCGTGACACTAATCGTTCAAAAGGCTTCGGCTTTGTTGAAATGTCTTCTTCTACTGAAGCTGCGAAGGCCATCCAGGCCCTCAATGGTTCTGAATTTGAAGGCCGCAACATGAACGTATCGGAAGCAAAGCCGATGGAACCACGTGATAACGGCGGCTCTAAGCGCTGGTAATCGTTTTTTTCAAATTGCCATGCTGTACCCACAGCATGGCTTTTTTTTTGCCAAAAATTCCCACATCGCACAGGCCCTCAGCAACTTGACCATGACATTGATGGAGCTAGAATCAACCTCGCCTGATCAAGGCGGAGGATTATCATGGATGAAATGACTGATAGTGAAATTCAAACTCTGGTCGAAGACAGACTTCGTACCGATCCCACTCTCGATGCCACCGACATAGAAGTTACCTGCGAGCTCGGATTCATTAACCTGAATGGGCATGTGGAAACGAAGGATGATCGCGCGTGGGCGGAAGTCCTGGTGAGGCAGATTGCTGAAGTAAAAGATGTTTTCAATTATCTTACGCTAGAACGTAAGGGTCTCGTGGGTGATCAGAATTTCGATCACAATGTGATCTGATTACATCTGTACCAGAGGCAAAGCGCACACGCCGAAGATAAACATCGCAACGATTGTTCCGAGGATCAGACTGATATCAATGGCGAGATCGTTTTTTGTTTCCTGATAATGCATAAACCCTCCAGGATTATGGAATAGTCTGGTTCTCATTCTTTAACTCAGTTTCTTCTTCCTTCATTTCCAGTTCTTCTTCCATGACCGCCCGTTGTTGTTGCAGTTCACGCAGTTGTGCTTCCTGGATATCTAACTGTCGGGCACGAAAATTCGCTTCTTCACGCTGCTGTTTAAAACGTATGGCATCAGCCTTCTCTTCCTGTTGAATCTCATAGCAATTTATTGGTGACACACAATTCATCGGTTGCTGAGCGAAGGTAATGGAGGGGAGAAGGATGATGATTGCGATCAAAGTCTTCATAGGTAAAGCATAGCGAAACAGGGTTTTCCTGAACATGAAGCTGACTTTAAGAATGATTGAGTCCTTTGCTTATGCTAAATTTACTGCATGAGTAAAAAACCTCTCTCCCTAATTGCCAACACGGTCGTCATGATTCGCCCTCTGACCTTCTGCTCTAATCCGGAGACAATCTCTTCCAATAGTTTTCAGAAATCCTCAAGTGATTCCCCCCTTGTGATTCTGAAAAAAGCTCAAGATGAGTTTGACCTCTTTCAGGAAAAGTTAAAGGCTTCGGGAATCGAGATTTTAAGTTTTGAAGAAAAGGCCGGGGCGAATACTCCTGATGCCCTTTTTCCTAATAACTGGTTAGCACAGATGCCGGATGGAAAAGTGTATCTCTTTCCGATGCAGGCAAAGAACCGTCAGAAAGAAGTCCGAAAGGACATACTTAAAAAAATCAAGGCGACTGAAACCATTGACCTCACTCCTTACATAGAAAGAAATCAGTTTCTTGAGGGAACGGGGAGTCTGGTTTGCGATCATCGAGCAAAAATTGCTTACGCCTGTCTGTCTCCGAGAACTTCGCCGGATCTTCTCCGTGAGTTTTCTGAGATCTCCGGCTACAGGGTTGTTGCTTTTCATTCTCTGGACCGTGGCGGGAAAGATATATATCACACCAACGTCATGATGGCGGTGGGTGAGAGAAACGTTGTCGTGAATCTGTCCTCGATTCCTGAGAGTGACCGGAAGATTGTGACTTCATCACTTCAGGAATCGGGAAAAAACATTGTCGCGATCACGCATGACCAGATGGAAAATCTCGCGGGCAATATGCTCTTTCTTCAAAATAAGAATGGGAAGAAATTCTGGGTCTGTTCGACCCGGGCGTACGATTCCCTGACCAAGGAACAAAAAGAAGTTCTCGAAAGGGAAGGAACCTTCATTCATTCTGCACTCACAACTATTGAAGATATTGGTGGCGGCGGTGCCCGCTGTCTTATGGCCGAGATCTTCCATAGCTAATTGCCTATGTGATAGTTTTATCCATTAGAATTTATCTATATACAGAGATTGACTATAAAGAGCTTACACAAGGAGACCCCAATGAAAGCTCTTTCTCTGATTCTTGCCCTTTCTTTCACCATGAGTATCGCCCTCGCCGCTGGAGAAGACCTCGATGATCTGCAGACGATTGATCTGCAACTCGAAGACAGCTCCACGCCGATCTACACCGTTCAATACCCAGGCTACCGCTTAGGTGGCGGCACACCTCCGGGAAGAGTGATCACGGATTGCCTTCTTCTGGATATCAAGGATTCAGATCGTCTGCTGACTCTGGATGTGAAAATGGCACTCGCCAACAAACTTATTGTCCTTGATGGTTTCCACCACACCGAAGAATCGGCTCCGGTACTTGTCCCGGTTATTCAGGGAAAAAATGTCGTATTTCCCCTCAAAAGTGGCAGCAGCTACTTGACCATGCTTCAGGTGAAAACGAAGAATGGGAAGAGCTTAATCTCCAACTTGAAAACGACCGCGCCTACAGGACTCGTTTACATCCGCGGTTGTCGTTTTTAGTAAAGCTCACCGAACTGCTCGCGAAACCTTTCTTTCACTGATTCAGCAGAAGCGCCTTTCACCTTGAACGCCGCGATTGGGCGTTTGTGGTGAAAGCCCGCTCTCTGAAAAGCGTTGCTGAAGTCTGGGTCAGTGCCTACGAACATATCCACGCGCTGAGACCCGATGCCATTGAAAGCACCTCCGGTATCGCGGACAATAAAAAATCCATCGTGAATCGTTCCATCCGGTAAGGCAATTCCTTGAGCGGCCGGAACAAAAAGGATTTCATTAATCGTGTGGACTTTATTGTCTGCAGCAATCGTGTGGTAAGGGAGAAGGCAAAGATCTTTTCTGATCCCTTCACCGAATTTACATCTGTTGAGATGATGATAGCGTGCTTGCTTATTCACTTTTCCGCCGTAATTAACGGCAATCTCACCCTGACCACGATCTTTTAAGATACCAGATCCTTCCATGAGGAGCATACTGGCGAAGCGACTACAAACTGTGGCGATAAAATTCCCCTGAGGATCAAGGATTTTTGTTCTTTCCGAGCCGTTGAATTTCTTCTTTCCATATCCACCTTTGCAGGCAGCATCTGCTTCGCGGGGAGTATAGTACATGGTCGGAAGAAGGGCCGGAATTCTGATCATGTCGTCTTGAACAATATCGTCAGGAAGAGCAAAGCTTTTCCAGTTAAGTGTTTCAGGAAGAGAGGCCTGTGAAGCTGATGAAGAATCCCTTTTTCCGCAGGACACAATCAAGAGTGCGAGGAGTCCGTACAGTGGCAAACGCATAATAACCTCATTGGTAGACACCCTTCGTATCAAGGTTCTTAGGCGTATGTTGAGGTCACCGGATAAAATTTACGGGGTGAAGAGGCCATCCTATTGGATTTAGTATGCAGGAAGCGAGCAGGAATACCACGACAGTCAGTATTCTCTGTGGCTAAGATTAATCATGATGAAATCCTTAATCCTTCTGGTTGTCCTGGTCTCTTCCTCTGTTGCCTTTGCGGGAAGCTTTGATGTCTTCCTGCCGGGATTTTCGCAGGAGTATTTCTTCACGAAAACAAATCGAGTAAAAGAACTCGATCAGAAAATCCGCGTTCAGGAACTGGGGCTTCTTGGCCAGTGGGTGAACCCGGATGCCGTCGCTACTTATAATGACAATCTCAACACCATCAGCCTGAATAAGATTCACCTGAATGGTAACGTTATAAAGCCAATTTCGGAAATCATGGGGAAGCTTGTCGACTACTCAAAGATCTCCACTATCTTTCATGAGATGGGACACGCTGAGATGGATGTCTTCATTGAAAACAAGAATACTCCCGAAGATGAGATGATTCAGATGCATTACGTGGGAGTGATGAAAAATTTCTACCGTGAGCATTTTCCTGGTTTCAACCCACACGTTGTGTTCCATGAGCACTTTGGTTACTACCGCGGAGAACTTATTGAGTTTCTCGCTGGCGAGATCAGCACCGTCCTCATGAATAATGGATACAACCGCTTTAAGAATTCGTGCTTTCTCACGTTCACGTTGAAAGAAAAACTGGCCGATGGAATTAGCCTAGAGGAATTTCAGAAAGTCATGATTGACGGGGAAGATGAATATTACCGCAACAAAGTTGGACCCCGTTTCATCTTCGTGAAAGGGAAGGATCTTGATCTTTCTACGGCACCGGCGGCACAGATTAATCTCACTCATCAGCTCTTCTGGTCTTATCACCAGAGCTTTTACGGTTTCCCCATTAACCGCAAAGACCTGGTGAATCGCATGAATACAACAGGCGCCTTTCGCCGGAATATTTCCGAATGCAGAACCGCATTCTGGAAAGAATTTCACGGCCAGCGCTAGCAGCGGATGAGTTCTGAGAAGGCCATTACCGAATTCTCCTTATTCTCTTCTTTACAGAGATACATACGAATATGCAGTTTCATTTTCTCTGAGATAAACGGCTTATCAAACAGCATCACATTTTCCAGCTTCTCCGTGTGAGATTTTAACTCCGGAAGAAAGCCGGTGAAAAAGAATACGGGAATAGCGGAAAACTTCTCATAAGTGCGGACGCCGCGGATAAACTCAAGTCCATCCATCACCGGCATTTTGTAATCAGAAATGATGAGATCGTAATCATTTACGGCCATGAGAAGCTTGAGACCCTCCTGACCATTTTTTGCTGTGTGAACCTCAACATTCAATCCCCAGAGACGGAAATGTTCGAACCAGATATCAAGAATGTCCTGTTCATCATCGAGGACTAAAACTTTTTTCATCTGAACTCCCTTGTTGGTGACTACGAAATCCTAACACGGCAACTGAATGCTCACAGAACTTGGGATTGGGGGGGCTAAACCCCCGGGATTTCTCACTCTTTTGAAGGGGTCTTCACAAATATCCTAAGTCCCGGAAAGGCCCATCATTTGTAATTTTCGCCACACTTTTTCGCCATCAATAAAAGGACATTGGCCCAAAACTCAATCCTCTGATAAATCATTGTGATGAAAACACTACTTCTTTTTACTCTCATTCTTCTTCCTCAACTTTCTCAGGCGGGACTCGATCTTCTGAGCCCGAAAGAGATCAGAACGCTGATCGGGAATTTCCCGGCACTGGGATCTGCGGAAGAGAGGCGTGATGATGATATTCTTCTCGAGTTCCAGCACCGTCGGACGGAAGAAGATTGCAAGGCCGCTCAGTTGCAATCAAATCTCAAAGTCGAAAAAGTCTTCGTCGTGCCGATGGGGCCTCTGACTGAGAAGGAATATCATAAGTATTCTTTCCAGGTGCTGAAGCTCACGGCGAAGGTTGCTATCAATGTCCTTCGCGCCAAAGGCATGTACGATCGTCCTCGTCCGTATGTGAGAAACCCGGACATCAAGCCGTGTATCTCGCTGGAAGGATCAACGTCATATCCAAGCGGGCATTCTGCCACAGGTAGAGCTGCCGCAGTTTATCTTGCTGCTAAATTTCCTGATCGTGCGGACGCCATCATGAAAGCGGGCGACAATGTCGGCAACAACCGCATGCTCGGAGGCGTTCATCATCCTTCTGATGTTGTTGCGGGAAGAATCATCGGAAACATTATTGCGAAAAAAAATCTCCCGACCGCTGAGGGCGGGAGTGATGATGAATTGAGGTAGAATTAAGCTGCCCGACTTTCCGCGCGCTTCTATCCTTTTTGTACCGCCTTGAGCGGCTACTTAAGAAAGGAGTCTTATGAAATCGTTCATAGCTATTCTTGCCCTTATGTCACTTCCTGTTCTGGCCCAGACACACACCACCACAACCACATCGACAACAAAGAGCATTGATGGCGCTATGGAAACCAAACATGCGAAAACAACGATACCGCCATCTCAGCCGATGACGACGACGAAGAAAACAACGACTAAGAAAACTTATTAGTTTTGAATTGTTCCCGCATGAAAGTGCGGGAACTGTTTATTGAAATTCTTTGTGGGCAGCTTCAAGGTAGGAAAGACTGACGGGATCATCCGTGAACTTTTTCTTGATGAGTTCGAAATTATCCGTCATCTTGTCGCAGCCAAGTTTCTTCAGGTTGTTACTGATCTCCTTGATGCGTTTTTCATCGGTCGGCTCTTCTCCTGCCCAGTGATTGCAGTTTTCAAGCTTCATGACAAAGTTCCGTGCTTCTTCTTTGGGAAGTCCGCTCGTTTTGTAGGTCGGTTTTTCGCCGGTGAGATCGAGGATCCCAAGAGCGGCCGTCTGAAACACATAAATTGTTTTTCCGATCGGCTCGACCGATTCATCGACGGAATCCTCAAGATCAATATTTTTTAAGCAGCTTGCGATAAGTTCTGAGAAAACTTCTCTCTTCGAAGGTAGAGAGTGAACCTTGAGACTGATTTCCTGTCCGGCCCCGCACTGCCCTTTGCCTTTCGCCTGTGGACGACTGGCCTTTTCTTCGACTGAGACTTCGTAAGTGGCGTCCAGATAAATGGGAGTTTCAGCGTGAAGGGAAAAGGAGAGAAAGAGAATCGGGTAAAGAAGAGTTTTCATGGAAAAAGTTTAGCATCATTCGCAGAATTTATCGAGTCCAACACCAATGGCCTGATACTGTTCGCAGAACTGGGGATACTTCCCGGTCATTTTCTTATACTCGCAGCATATATAGCGTTGATTCATGTGACCAAAGCCCGGTTCGCTAAGAGCGCGCATGACAGATTTTTCACTGGTAAAGCGCTTGTTCTCCGGACAACCTTCCTCGCAGGTGGCAAGTCCCGCATCGATCAGGTCCTGCCAGGCAGAACAGTTCGTACTTTTTTGAGCGCAGTTGGGTCCATCACTGAATCCCGTTTTATCAACGTATTCATCGGCGAGTTTAAAGATGGAATGACCAAGTTCGTGAACGATAATTTTCGCGGACAGAATATTATTGGTAGCAGTTGCCACGCGCCCACCACTGCCTCCGTAGACATCGGAATTATGAATCACGATCACATGACGATTCTTATCAGCAGGAACGCACTTCTTTGCCTGCGACACTGCCTTGGACGAGTTACAATCCAAGAGCCGCGTGATTTTCGAATTGAAGCTGCAGTAGCTATTGGACTTATGCGGAACTTTGGCAATCCACACATTGAGCGAATCCACACTGGTTGAGAATGGTTCGTATTGAGAAACCGTCGTCCAGTGCTCGCGGATTTTTGCCTCGAAGAGATCAAGATTATCGTTAAACCCGGACGGAACAAAAACGAGGTTGAGGGATTTTGGCTGCTCAAGAATTGAGTCGCGGATTTTTACACAGTCCTGAGATTGGGCAAAAGCGCTCAAAGTGAAGGCAAGTAGGGGCCAGAGGACGAGAAATTTCATAAGAAAGGAAAAGCAAGGCCCGTGCCAGAACTGACTACGCTAAGTCTCTGGAAGGCGAGCTTCCGGATGCCACAATATAGTCACAGCGACTAAAAAATCTACGGAGGATCGAGGTGTTCGCGGATGGAGCCGGGGATGATATTGATGGGAACGGCAGTCGCTCCAAAGACCGTTTTTTTATGAGAGCCGGCAATGATTTTTCTCGTCTGGATTTCGACATCAATGAGGCAATTGCACTTATCTTCCACCGCCATGAATGACATTCGCATGATAGCTTCCTGCTCATCCTCGCAACCGTCGACTTTATAGGGAAGATTTTTACGTTTCAGAAGGCGGGTGAGTTTCGTCTGCTCTTTCGAGTAAAGAATGATCTCCTTCGCTTTCTCCATCTTGTCATTGTACTCGTTCAGAGGAGCGGCGACCTTATCATCAAAGCAATTCATGCAGTAACAGGAGTGTGTGAGTTCTTCCGGAACTTTCTTCTGAAAAGAAAAAGTTTCCATATTAAATTGCGCGCAGGATTTGCAGATCGCCTCATGACAGAGTCCACAATTGTAGGGGGCTTTCGGCTTCCGGCAAGATTTACAGACTATTTGATCGTTCATCCAATTTCCTTTACCAAGGATACCGGGAAAGGGTAAGTCCTTTTGAAAGGATACTTATGACGACCCAGGAACCACCTAAGACACCAAATTCCTTCCGGATTGCGCTTAATCTCGATTTTCCGGAAAGCCGCATGGACAATGTCCTTCTGAGTGCCCTCCGCGAGCAGAACGAGAATCCGACGCTTAAGGGGATCTCCCGGGCGGCACTGAAGGATCTTTTCAATGAAAAGAAGATCCTGATTAAAGGCCAGCGGGCCAAATCCAATTCCTCCCTTGCTAAGGGCACGACGTACGTTGATATTCTGGGGTTTTAGCGCCTTTTCTTTTTTACAGGGAAGCCTAATGGGGGCCGGTTTCGTGATAGAACTGGCGAACTTTTTTAAGATATCCCAAAGGCAACTCGTGAAGTTCATTCTCTGTCTTATCCTTCTTTCTACCCAGGCATTTGCTTCGGTTTCAAAGTCAGAAAAATCAGAAGCGACATCAGGCCTTCAGGGAGTGATCACGAAGCTGGCACTTGAGCCCTCGGGAAAACTTGTTTCTGCCAGAGTCGCCGACGAAGTGGGAACCCGCCTCATCATTGAGTTCACTTTTCTGGAAAGTGTCACGTCGTCAAAAAAATGTAATTACATCTACGACAGAGTTTTGAAACGCGTGATCGACGAATCATGGATCTGTGAGATCTGAGATGCCTTCACACCCTTCCCATGAACAGCGGATTGATGAACTGGAAATCCGGTTTTCCCACCAGGATGATTTCCTTCATCAGTTAAATGATGTTGTGATTACTCAG
Organism: Bacteriovoracaceae bacterium; assembly: GCA_046593575.1. Classification (GTDB taxonomy): domain Bacteria; phylum Bdellovibrionota; class Bacteriovoracia; order Bacteriovoracales; family Bacteriovoracaceae; genus Peredibacter. The sequence continues at coordinate 659 of JBKJNQ010000270.1, read as the reverse complement.
CAAAAAACGATTGAGCGCCTCGAGAAAGAAATTCTCGATCTGAAAAGTCACATGAACTCTGAGGCCTCGGGTGTCGATCCGAAGCGCACACTTCTGGACGACAAGCCCCCTCACTACTAGATTATCTTCTCGGTGCCTGAATGATGAGATTGTGGGCCTCACGAAGGCCATGGCCGAAGGGATCGTGCCACACAGTTTCGAGATCACCCTGAGCGTCCGAAGCATTCCCCATACATTTTGTTTCCGGTGCAGCTGAACTCATCGGTGATTTTCCGATGTAGCAGACATCGTAAGTTTTATTCCAGACACTTTTTTCAAGCTGGATCAGGGCATTGAATGAAAGTTCTCCTTGAAAGTCCGGTGTGTTTCGGGAAGTAAGTTTCCAGATTCCGTCCATCTCTGGTCCGGCCTGGTCTAGGCGATAGTCCGCGTGCGAGTCTTCGATATAAACTTCCACGCTCCCGCCGTTTCTAGAAATAATTTTAGCGCTGAAAACAGCGAGTCTCTGAGCTGCCGTCGGACGACAACCTTCATGACGGACATAGACACGGGAATTTTTGTAGATACAAACGTAATTTCCTCCGGGACCTAAATCAGCATTCGGATAGTCCCTTCCCACAAAAGTCAGACGCTCTGAACTCAGGTCATTGAAAGCTTCC
>JBKJNQ010000190.1:0-6191 GCA_046593575.1 Bacteriovoracaceae bacterium | reverse complement strand
TCCGACTGAAAGATTGGGCCAAAATGTTCTTTAAGCCAACGGTCTCCGAAAGCGACTCCAGTATCGTGACCATCATTTTTGAGATCGGGCACGTACAATGAATAGGCTGGCAGAGTTCCATTATCAAAATCTTTTTTGAACTGGGAAGAGTTAACAATCTTGTTGCATCTTTCCGTTGAGCGCTGAACGTCCGTGAAACTCATGAAGGGATTATGCTTTCTGACGTAGTCACCCTGGCGTGAACCAAGAAAACAATTTCCCGGATATCCGTCGGCGTAAACTTTCCAGTCGAGTTTCGCGGCTTCCAGAAGATCACCGATGTGGCGCTGGTTCAGGTCCACATTCGAATCATTCGTCACTCCATAGGTTGAACCGGAAATGAGAGCGATGTAATTCGGCTGTGAAGGATGAGTGAGAGCGAAATAATTATTAGCAAGAGCACCCTCTTTAGCGAGGGAACTGAAGTAGGGCTGTTTCATGGCATCGTTAAAATCGGTGTTTTCGAAAACGACAATGAGAGTTTTGTTGAAATGGCTTCCGGCCAGAGCGCTAAAAGAAAGCAGTACGCTGAGTAAAAATATTTTCATCAACCATCCTTAGTTTCCCTGATCTTAGCCTGGACGATTACGGAGACTCAATCTTTGTGGTCTTACATTTAGAGGAATTAATCAAATAAAGGGCCCCGTAGGGCCCTTTCCTTACTTAGAGAGGTAAAGATCACTCATGAGATTCTGGCAACTTTTCTTCAGATCCGGAAACACGTTGTTGAGACATGACCGGAAGTGAGCAATGTCATCAGCGGGATCTCCGCAACCGAGAGTCGCCAGAGAACTGAAGCAAGCGCGATTTGAAGCAATCACTGCCTGTGTGGGCTGCTGAGAAACGGCTTCCACTGCCGTGATATCGGCGTAGGCCTGAAGAGACAAAAACATCACTAAAACCAAAAATAAATTTTTCATACAAACTCCTTATTTAATTCTTAAAGAAAACTCTTACCAATGTCACGCACGAGATATCCCACAGCATACGGAACAGAATATGGTCTCTGTGCCGTGGCGGCGAAGTCGTGAACGTAACCAAGCTTATGCAGCCACTCGTGGAAGAGATTTCCTCCCACATCATTTACGGCGAAGGTGTTGAAGTACTTCGTGTTCACGTTAATGTAGCTGATGGAACCATTCGTGTAGCCAATGATGTTACTGGCCTCCGTGTAGAGCTTCACTCCGAGATCCATCGTATTGTTCTTCGCCGGATGGAGAGATTCCGCAGCGTCGAGAATCGATTGGTAGATCTGAGCGTTGGTTTTTCCGGCGTTGTTGGCGAAAGTCTTAGCACCATTCCAGGTGTAGTTCAGGATCGCATTCCGGAACTTCTCTGTGGCGACGACTTTTTTCACGAGCACGACTGCTTTGTTGTACTTTTCGGCCTGAGTGGCGTTGAAGTTCATGAGATCTACTGCCGTCTGAAAACTAAGTGCCAGTGCTGGCACTGTTGATGAGGCAGGCGGGACTGTGACGACGGGAGGAGTTGTGGTCGGTGGGACTACTACTGGTGGCGTGTTGCCGGTGTCGGCAGTGGCCGGTTGAGTGTTAGGTGTTGATGATCCGCCAGAAGATGAACCACCGGACTTGTTACATGATACTGATAGGAGTGACATCACTATCAGCACGGGAATCAATTTTTTCATGAACCTTCCTTGGTGTGAAAAAAACGTTCGTCATTGAACGTTGTTGTTGTTGGGACTATGTTGCCAAGGAGTATTCTTGTTCCCAACCGGGCAGGAAATTTCTACCGGAAGTGAGTTAAGTTATTCAGATTAAATGGAAGAGACGTAATTCAGAATTTCCACATTTCTTGCAGATTTCGAAATGGAATAGGAGTGTGGAAGAAGTGAGGAAATGAATCGCAGTGCGGTCGACCACAAAATTAAAACGCGAGTGGTTCTACGGCCGGAAAGTGCAATCTTTACTCTGAGATGTCTTCTTTTTCGACTCTAAGGTGGAAGTCCTCAAAATAATTAATCCTTGACCTTTTTCCGGGTCGCCCTTATCTCTATTAAAGTACGCACGAATATCAGGAATAAAATGGCAGACAAAAAGTATCTGGTTATTGTGGAGTCACCCACGAAGGCCAAGACCATCCGGAAGTTCCTTCCGAGTAACTATACTGTTGAAGCAAGCATGGGACACATCCGTGATTTGCCACAGTCTGCTTCCGATATTCCGGCCGCACTAAAGAAAGAAGACTGGGCGAAACTTGGCGTGAACGTTGACCAGGATTTCGAACCTCTTTACGTAGTTCCGAAAGATAAGAAAAAAATCATCGCCGACCTCAAACAAAAGATGAAGGGTGTCGACTGCATCTATCTCGCGACCGATGAAGATAGAGAAGGTGAATCCATTTCGTGGCATCTGCTGGAACTCCTGAAACCAAAATGTCCGGTGAAGCGAATGGTGTTCCACGAGATCACCAAGACCGCGATCCAGAAAGCCCTGAAAGATACCCGCGAAGTGGATGAGAAACTTGTCCGCGCTCAGGAAACCCGTCGGATCCTCGACCGTCTTTATGGCTACACGCTCTCTCCTTTAATATGGAAGAAAATCGCTTACGGTCTTTCTGCCGGGCGTGTGCAATCAACTGGTCTCAAGATGATCTGCGAAAGAGAACGTGAGCGCATGCGCTTCAAGCGTTCCGTTTACTGGGACATTAAAGCGACAGTTCATCCGGAAAAAGACAAGAAAGCGACCTTTGAATCGAAGCTCGTATCAGTGAAGGGCGGACGCGTCGCCGGTGGTAAGGATTTCGATTCTTTGACCGGAACACTTCTGGCGGACAAAAAAGTGGTCCTCCTCGATGAGAAAAAATCCAAAGAGCTCGCGAAGAATATCGAAAAAGCAGAATGGAAAGTGATCAGCGTTGAAGAAAAAACTTTCAACTCAAAACCTGCTATTCCTTTTATTACGTCGACTCTTCAGATGGAAGCCAACAGAAAGCTCGGCATGGGTTCAAAAGACACCATGAGAACAGCTCAGCGCTTATACGAAGAAGGTCTCATTACCTATATGAGAACAGATTCACCGAACCTTTCTCAGGAAGCGATCAATGCTGCCAGGAACATGGTGGTTGAGCTCTACGGAAAAGATTATCTGAACCCGGAAGTGCGCCAGTTTTCAGCGAAACAAAAAGGTGCGCAGGAAGCCCACGAAGCAATTCGTCCGGCCGGTGCGGAATTCACTCATCCCGATAAAACCGGAATGAGCGGCCGCGAGCTTCAGCTCTATGAACTTATTTGGAAACGTACGATGGCGACTCAGATGAAAGAAGCTGAGAAGGCGTCGATGGTTGTTAAAATTGAAGCAGGGGACGCAGAGTTCTCGGCTTCAGGAACACGCATTCTCTTTCCGGGATTTCTCCGCGTTTACGTGGAGGGCTCTGATGATCCGGATGCAGCTCTCGAAGATAAAGAATTTATTCTACCTGTGATGAAGAAAGGTGACGTGATCAAACCCGTTACAATTTCTCCAGAAACTCACGAGACAAAACCTCCTGCGCGTTTCACGGAAGCTTCGATCGTTCAGGGTCTCGAGAAAGAAGGCGTTGGTCGTCCTTCTACCTACGCCTCAATTATTTCCACTATTCTTGATCGCGGTTACGTGAGAAAAGATGGTTCCGCTCTCGTTCCGACATTCACAGGTATGGCGGTCATTCAGCTTCTCGAAACTCATTTTGAGCACCTGATGGATTACTCTTTTACCTCTGAGATGGAAGCTTCCCTCGATAAGATTGCTTACGGCGAAGAAGACTCGCTCAAGTATCTGACGAAGTTCTACAAAGGGAAAAACGGTCTTCTGAAGAAAGTCGAAGAGCAGGATAAGAAAATCAAGCCCGAAGAATCGCGCACGATTCATATCACCAAAGATGGTGAGAACATCGATATCAAAGTCGGTCGCTTCGGTCCGTACGTCGTCGATAAATCTGGTGCTGAAGAAGTTCACGCTTCGATCCCGGAAGATATCGCTCCGGCGGATATCAATGCCCAGGATGTGAGAGACCTCATCAAGACCAATGCTGACGGGCCAATTCCGATTGGAACTGATCCGAAAACCAAACAGAAAATTTACTGTCTGGTTGGCCGCTATGGCGCTTACTTCCAGTTGGGAGAAGTAACTGAAGAAACTCCGAAACCAAAACGCGCATCTCTTCCGAAAGGAAAAGATCCGAAAACGATTACGATGGACGATGCTCTCGAAGCACTGTCACTTCCGCGCGAGCTCGGTCTCCATCCGGAAACGAAGAAGCCGGTTCTCGCCAATCAAGGCCGCTTTGGACCATACGTTATGCACGACGGAACTTTCCGGTCGCTCAAGAAAGAAGACAACCTTTTCACCATCGACTTTAAGCGAGCGATGGAGCTTCTGACCGAAGAGAAGAGTGCGTCACGCCGGGGTGGAAAAGTCCTCCGGGAATTCGGTCTGGTGGCGAAATTGAAGAAAAAAGTGTCTATTCTGGACGGAAAATACGGGCCTTACATCAAGGCGGGAACCAAAAATATCACCCTTCCGGAGGATAAGCGGGACCCGAAAATCATTGAGAAAATGACCGAAGCCGAGCTCGCCAGTATAGTTCTGGCCGCGGGGAAAAAGTAGGGTTTAGGGCCAAACCTGATTGACAGGTAGCGCGCACCCCTGTAATTTACCGTAGTTCAAACTGATACAAATAAGGACTAGCATATGAAAAAAGGTATCCACCCTGATTACAGAGACGTTGTTTTCAAAGACGTTTCTTGTGATTTCGAAATTCTCACTAAATCAACGATCAAGACGACTGATAAGACAACTTATCAGGGCAAAGAATATCCTATGTTCAAGATCGATATCTCATCTGGATCTCACCCGTTCTACACTGGAACTCAGAAGATCATGGATACAGAAGGTCGCGTAGACCGCTTCAAGAAAAAATACGGAAAAAAATAAGCTCACAAAAAATAAGCCACCTTCGGGTGGCTTTTTTTTTGGGTTCCATCACACTTTCCCATAAACATCGCATCAACAAAATGCTGCTTCGTTTATGGGAAAGTGTGATGGAACCTTCTTAGCAGCACTGATGTTGGTGACGGTGACTGTGCTGGAGATTCTTCGCGTGAGCGAAGACCAGGCAAAGGGAACCGAGGATGGAAACTCCGTGGCTCGCTTGATCGGTGACTTTGCCTTCGAGAAGAACTCCCATCATGATGAAGAAGAGTCCGACGCAGGCCAGACCGATGATCCAGGTGAGACCGTGTTTTCTGTAGCCAGGAATAAAAGCGAGGGGAGACGTAAAGAGGATGATGAATCCGACCGCAATATGCACCCAAGTAGAATGAGTATAGGTTGTAATCGCCGGAAAAAAGAGGGGAAGGAACGCCACAACCACGCAGTGAATGACACATGCAGTGGAAAAGGTGATTCCGAGACGATCCCAAACTTTTTTCATTCGTGACATATAGCAGAGGTGCCCCAAAGCGTCTATAATGCAGGAAGAATTTAACCGGAGATAACCTATGAAAATCCTTATCATTATTCTGTCCCTCATGATGTCCTTCGGCGCCTTTGCCTCCCGTGTGGAAGTCGATGTGAACGGCATGTCGTGCTCAATGTGTGTGGAAGCGATCACGAAGGAACTCACGGCGACTCAGAAAGCTGAAAATATCAGCGTAAAAGTGGAAGATAAAAAAGCATGGTTTGATGAAGTGAAAGGGAAAAAAATCACAGATACCGAAATCAAAACAGCGATCAAGAAAGCTGGCTACGAAGTAGTAAAAGTCCGCCGCAAATAATGCTTACGATTCTTTTCGGTACGCAATCGGGTAACGCCCGGAACCTCGCTCATGTGATTTCGGAAGGACTTTCTTCTTCGGAAATTGAAAACGAAGTTTTCGATATGGGTGAGGTTGATCCTTCTGAAATCTTCTCCTTAAAAAATATTCTGATCGTCACCAGCACCTACGGTGATGGCGAAGCTCCCGACAACGCTTCCGAGTGGTACTCGTTTGTGAAGCATGAAGAAGATCTCAATCTTTCTCATCTTGCCTACGCTGTGCTGGGTTTAGGGGACACCTACTATCCGCATTTCTGTCAGTGCGGAAAAGATTTTGATGAGTACCTGTCAAAACGAGGTGCCCTTGCTCTGCTTCCAAGACTTGATTGCGATCT
>JBKJNQ010000084.1:0-4488 GCA_046593575.1 Bacteriovoracaceae bacterium | reverse complement strand
GAACGATCACAAACCACGCCTGACGAATCGGCGTTTTTCCGAAATGTCCGAGATCAGAGTAAAGGGCCTCGCCTCCGGTAACGACGAGGAAAACTGAACCCATGACGACAAAACTTTTCCAGGCATTGATCGCAAAGAACTTATACGCGTACCAGGGATTTACTGCCCACATGACTTCCGGAAACTTGATGATCATATTCAAACCAAGACCGGCCAATACAAAGAACCAAATAAGTGTAATGGGCCCGAAAACTTTTCCTACAATCTCAGTTCCATGGCGCTGGATGGAGAACAGGCCGATGAGAATCACAATCGTAATGGGGATCACGTAAGGATGAAGTTGATGAGCAACCAACTCAAGTCCCTCGACTGCGGAGAGAACCGAAATAGCAGGAGTGATCATGCCGTCGCCGTAGAGCAGGGCCGTTCCGAAAATACCAAAGAGAGCAAGAATGCCGATGGTTCTGGGTTTTTTATCTGAGAACTGGCTAACGAGAGCTGTGAGGGCAAGGATTCCGCCTTCACCTTGGTTATCCGCTTTAAGAATGAACGCGAGATATTTGATGCTGACGATAATTATCAGCGACCAGAAAATAAGGGAAAGAATGCCCATGATATTCGGAGCAATTACCGCCAGACCATGCGTGTGATGAAAAGATTCTTTCAATGCGTACAGGGGACTCGTTCCGATATCGCCGTAAACGACGCCGAGGGCAGATAGAGCTGCTGCGTATCCGACCTTTGACTTGTGTTGACTCATTGGGCTTTTATATCAAACTGGCTAATAAAGAAGAACGGATTTTCTTTGATCCGCCCATTCTGTTTGACCTTTTTTCATGATCGCCTGATATTCGTCTTCCGTGCCGCGCTTTTCCACCCAATGGCGAAGAAGATCAGTGCCATTAATCAGGTCAACGGGGACCTTATCAAACTCATATTCATAGGGAGGCTCCTTCCATTTGAAGTCGGAACCCAGTTCGGCGTACATTTCACGCAGAAGATATTGACAGAGTCTCCACGGCTCGAAGGCCTTGCGGTCAGTAACATGGATCTGATATCCACCGGTCGGAAGCCCGGCGTGTTTTTGGAAAGTCGGAAGGAAAACTAGCGGACGAAGGATGAAGCCTGTGAGTTTTGCTTTTTCAAGAACGGGTTTTAGTTTTTCATGAAAGCCGAACGCCTCAATTTTCGGATGACCAAGAATTTCAAGTGAGCGCGTGGTTCCTCTTCCTTCAGAAATATTGGTTCCCTCGTAAAGAACTGTTCCCACAAATGTGTAAGCAGCATCAATGGTCGGAAGATTCGGCGAAGGAATGACCCAGGGGAGACCCGTGTCTTCGTAGGACATGTCGCGCTTCCAGCCTTTCATTTTGATAATAGTCACTTTCGATCTCGCCGCATCTTTGTGCCAATATTTTTTATGCATCTCTGCCACTTCACCCATGGTGAGAGCGTGACGAACCGGCATCGGATGACGTCCGACAAAGGAAGAATAATTAGGATCGAGAATATTTCCTTCGAGAGTCACGCCATCAATCGGATTCGGACGATCGAGGATCACGACTTCAATACCTTTTTTCGTACAGGCCTCAACCACGAGAGTCATGGTGTAAATGTAAGTGTAAATCCGGGTGCCCACGTCCTGAAGATCCACAAAAAGATGATCAATCCCTTCGAGCATTTCGTCCGTGGGAATTCTGGTTTCAGAATAAAGCGAATAGACCGGAAGTTTAAAGAATGGATGAACGTAGTGTTTCGATTCCACCATATTGTCCTGCACATCCGTCACAAATCCATGCTGAGGCCCGAAGATTTTTTTCAGACGCGACCCGAAGGTCCGCTGGAGAGCGAGAAGCCCGTGCTCAAGGTCTTTTGTGACTGATGCCGAGTGGCAAAGATAAGCAATGTTCCCTTTGAATTTCTCCTGGAGAGATTTATCAGAGAGAAGACAATCGAGTCCTGAGAGCACGGCCATAAAACTCCTCAAATAGTTGTAAGAGGATTTTAAAAGAGGAGCGCGTAGTTGTCATCAACGAGCTTACGGCAAAGTGATTTTGTCGGATTCAGATGATTCTAGGTTTATCTCCCTCTAGGCCCTCGAGTTTTTGTTCATTCTTCACTGACCCATCCGGAAAAAACTCCCGGACCACTCTGTGCATAGGAGGGCTTCGGACATACTCAATCGACTTCACCAGATTTCCGGCTTCATAAAATTGTTGGTACGAAAGTAATTTATCGATGTAATGATCCCAGGTCCCAACTGGTTTCCCAGCGAGGTAGGCGCCTTTCAGCGAAATCGTCCCATCTGCATACCAGCTCTCATAGTCACCATCGTAAGTTCCATACCATCGACGGAAATGATCCAGGACACAGTAGAAATCAGATTTAATGCCCGTATCGTAATACTCGACCGTGCAATATTTCTTCTCGCCTGATTTTGTCGTGACCCGTTCCGGTTTTCCATTATCAAAGAAGAGTTCTTCTTTGATCACTTTCCCCTGGAGATAAGTCGTGCGTTTATCAAGCCGCTTTTCCTCATCGTACTCCAGGCAAGGACCATCTTCTCTGCCTTTTTTATACTCACAATCAGATTTGAGAGCTCCGTTCTCACGGTAAGCGAGAAACTTCCCATGGATGTCGCCGTCAAGATTGGTCCATTTCGCTTTCAGCTGGCCGGAACCATACTTTGATTCCTGCGGACCATTCAGGCGCTTGGCCTCGAGTGCAGAAGCTTTCTTTCTTCGCTCTAGTTCTTCCTTTTTCCAGATCGCGAGCAGAGGCGTGTATTTTCCATAATCTCTTTCCTTGCAAGAAAGGATCGCCTGAAACTCAGCGTCTTCTCCCACCAGACAGAAATGGGTACCACTGACTTTTCCGTCTTTCACACTGAATGACATTCCCACTTCCTGATTGTTTTCCATGAGAGCGACCCGATCGCCATTCGAGTCGTCATCGAATTCTACAAAGGGGCCATTCAGAGCATCGTCTCTGAACATCGCCTCGACTTTCAGTTTCTTTTGCCGATAGCAGCGGGCGATACCGTCACGCTTGCCATTTTTCCAGGTCACTTCGCGAATTTTTTCTGTGCGGTTTTCGTCGGTGTAGCAGATCTCTATGCCGTTCTGATTTCCTTCAGTGTCATAAGGAATCACACAATCATTTCCTCCGCATTGGAAGTCTTTGGTGCGGGCTTCAGCAAAGAGAGAGAAGAAACTAAGGAGTATTGGTAAGAGCATTCATCTTCTCCTGAAATTGGGTGGAAAGGGCCTGCATGCGGGCACCGATTTTATCGGGCGGAAGACTTTGCGCCTTCTTCACTTCGCCCTGAAACCAGGACGTCAACGCTTCAATTTTTTTCTGAGTCTCGGCCTGTTTTTTTTCACGGGCATCGTCTTCTTTTTTTTCTGCTACTTCTGCCGCTGCGGCTTTTTGATCTACAGGTTTTACGATGGCCGGTTTGTCTTTGGTAAACTTCAGAACTTTCGCGAGGTCATCGGCAATCAGATCATCTCGACTTTTACCTTGCTCGGAAACCACCCGTCCTGCGAGGTAGACCAAATCCCCGTTCTTTCGTTGCAGAAGTCTTCTTTCGCCGATGCTTCCGCGCTTAATAAAGATTGTTCTTACGCGTTCAAGTTTTTTCCGGTTAACAGGGTTTAGTTCACACGCTTTGCTGATCTCTGAGACGAGATAGGCGGAATCCTCAAAATCAAGACTGGAGTAGCGGGAGGCTTCGTCTCGTCCGTATTCGTAATCATGCAAGTCAAAATTGATCGTTAGCCTACAGGCCTTGTTCAAAGTTTCCGTCAGTTCTTCTTCTTTCTTTGTCATATCCTCCTGTGCCCAAGCAGGGGAAACGAGAAAACTGAGACAGAGAAGGGAAATGACACCAATTGTCTTTGTCATATTTTTGGCGGCCTTTTCAAAGGGGGAAAGTCTTCTTAGAATAAAGTATCTTCTAAAATTGGAAATCTTCATGCTTAAAATTATTTTCCCCCTGATCATTCTTCTCAGTTGCTCAACTCTCAAAAGTGTAAACAAAGAATCATCACGGGTGGCCTTTCAGGGTCAGCGGGAAGCATTTCTAGGCTATTGGATTGGTGAGATGCCCACCAAGGATGGGAAATTCATGAGATGGCTGGTGGAAAGACGTGCGGACGGAACCTTTACTCTCACTCATGTCATTCAGAATTCCGCTCAGGAAAGGGTGAAATTTAATCCGGAGAAAGCTTTTTTTGAAATAGGTATTTGGGGAGTTTCCGGAGATATCTATTTCACCGCCACCCGTCAGTACTTTGAAAAAAACAAAATCTCTAATTTCGACATGACTCAACCGGGCCTCTACGATGCGTATGAAATTCTCTCCTTTGACGGGAAGTCGTTTCGGTACCGGAGTCTCGAGACGCGGGAGGAATTCACTGTAAAAAAAATCCCTAAGGGTGATCCGGTAGAATTATAAATGCTCGTCATTTTTTTGGCAGGATTGTA
>JBKJNQ010000020.1:0-7583 GCA_046593575.1 Bacteriovoracaceae bacterium | reverse complement strand
ATCTTTTTTGATGATTACCTTTTCAAAATTCTTATCCTGCGAAAGCTCAAAGACATTGTCCCCGGTTCCCTTTTCCCAACCGAATGTCACTTCCTGATCGGGACGACTCAGCTGAATCCGCTGAATTCCCTGTGCGTTTTTTTCGCCGGAGAGATCAACGAGACTGAATTGTTTCCATTCACTCCAGTCACTTCTCCGGTCAAAATTATCAAAACTCCGCACGCGCCACTTGTAGACCCCGGTCTTTTTTGCGTCGACAGTGAAGCTATTTGCCACAACTTTCATTGTCTCATCAGGAGTGACTATTTCCACTTCAGTGGAAGACTTCGTGGACCAGGAAAGTTCCACTTTTTCTCCATCGCCATGGAAAGTCTGGTACTCAACGCCGTCGGGATGAAGTTTCTCCGGTGTCAGGGGATGAGCATGAAGCTTCACCTTGATTTTCTGAAACTCGGTCCATAAGGCCGATGGTCTTTCCGGATCATCGACTTTCACGCGCCAGGAAATCTCGCCATCTTTGTGAGCACTATACAGGTGGTGCGGAGTTTTTAGTCCCGGAAGAGAGATTATTTTCTCATCCTGAACTTCGAGCTCGAATGTCGATGCGTCTGTCGCTTCCCAGTCCATCCTGATCACGTTCGTGCCATCAGGATTCACCAGCACGTCGATGTCTTCGCCATTTTTTGGTCTCAGGATCTCCGGAGCAACTTCTTTTAGGATACGAAATTCCGAAGTCAGGGATTCCCCTTTCTCACCTGCGAGCTTCCAATAGTAATGTCCGGAAGCAAGTGAGACGGAATACTTGAGGCCATCAATTTTTGAAGTCATGGCATCTTTCATGTCAGGCGAACGGGAAATCTGAATCTCACCGCTAGTTTCACCCGTCCACGAAAATGAAACCTCGTACGAATCTGATCCGGTATAAAAAAGTTTTTGTCTTGTCGGTGATTCCGGAACGTAGGCCAGGACTCTCGTGGAATAATTTTCCCCTTCAACGATCAAGGCCGTTTTCTCATCGAGAGCAGTGATCTTTCCGTCTTTCTCGAGCTTCACTGATCCGGTAACGACTCCGATCTCTCCAGAATTACCGTGCAGGTTGATCTCAACATCGGCGTTATCGCCTTTCAGTTCATAGTCTTCACCATTCATCTTCACGATGATGGGTTTTTCTCCATTAAGAGTAGCGCGGATAGAACCCTTTCCGATATCGAGTTCGTTTTCTGAGCCACGTGACCGGATTTTCACAAGCGAGTTTTCACTGATGATAAGTTTCTGTCCGGCCGTGAAGTTCACTTCCGCGCGCGAGAGCTCGTCGGTGTAAATCATCTGGTTTTCAGTCACAAGATCGTCAGGGAAAGCATCGACCCAATCCAGAGCGCGGGCCCGCTTGATCTTCACGACTTTTTCGAGCGCAGAAACCCGGCCGAGGGTAATCCCCTCGTATTTCCCGGAACGGGAAAAAAAGAGCTGGTAAGAGCTCATCAGGATCAGAAGTGCCCCTATCATGGACAACATCTGGTCGATCCGTCTCGATGTCATAGGGTCAGTTTATCAGAATGAGAGTAGGTAAAAAGGGTAGGCTTAATTTACCACGCGGTCCCCGCTATAATGGAAGCTAACGGAGTACCTATGACGACTGCTTACCGGAAAGTGATTTTTCCACTGAAGCTCAAGCTTTTGCTGGTGATGATTATTCTCATCGCGACTTCACTTGCCGTTTTCGTTGCCATTGCTCTCAAAACTTTCCGCGAAGACAAAACCGCTTACCTCTTCGAGTCCCTCACCTACAAAGCAGAATCTCTCCGGCAATCGGTTCGTGACTCTTCCCTCTCAAAAGAAACTCTCAAAAATAAACTTCCGCAAAAGTCACAGTATGATTATCTTTTTGTGATTCCCGAATCTGCGCGGATGACGATGGTTCACAAAGAAAGAACTGAGCTTGAAGATTCGGAAAAAGAACTGTTCACGAAAATGCTCAATGATAATCTTGCTCAGGGAGCAAGTACGATCAACGTTCAAGGCGAGCCATGGCTGTACGCTTGGGAATATGATCGCAAGCTCAACTTTGCCTCCGTTGTCCGCATCCGTCAGGAGGAGGCCTTTCAGGTTACCCGCTATATCGTGAATAAGTCCCTCACCTACGGGCTTCTCATTCTCGGAATCGCGATGATTCTGTCTGTCCTGCTCGCGAAACCCCTTACCTCTCAGATCGAAAAACTCTTCGGTGCCACTCAGGAAATCGCTAAAGGTAATTTCTCCGTCAGGACATCAGTCAGTGGCCGTGATGAAGTTGGTGCACTCGCCGATTCAGTGAATGATATGGCCGGTAAAATTGAAGTCTATATCGGAGAGATGCGCGAGAAAGCGCGTCTGGAGAATGAAGTGGCCGTTGCCCAGCTGGTGCAGTCACGGTTTTTTCCGGAAAGCGGACTCATGGAAAAAAAATTAGAAATTAAAGGTCACTTCGAGCCCGCAACAGAATGCGGTGGAGACTGGTGGGGAATTGCTTCAAATAATGAATGGCGAGTTGTCTTTATCGCAGATGCCACTGGGCACGGGGTCCCTGCTGCGCTTCTCACAGCGACGATTAATTGCTGCAAAACCAGTCTCGATTTTATCCAGGAACTTCGTCCGGATTTTCTCTCGAAGCCCGATGAAATTCTGCGTTTTATGAATCAAGCGGTGTGTGGAGCGGGGAAAGAAATCCAGGTGACTTGTTTCGTTGCCAGCCTTCACGTAACAAGTGGAAAGCTCGTTTATGCCAATGCTTCTCATACGCCGCCATTATATTTTAATTCGCTTAAGGAAATCTTATCGAAAGATGATTTTCAGCCCCTTATAGAGGCGAATGGACCACGACTGGGACAGGCCTTTGAGTCTCGATACGAGTCCCGCACACTTACGATGTCACCCCATGATACAATCTTCTTTTACACAGACGGACTTACGGAAGGCGAGAATGCCGAGGGCACTCGCTGGGGAGAGCGAAGGCTTATTAAGGCCCTCGTTCAATCCGGCCATGAGTCCTTAGATAATGTTCTGAAGGGAGTTCTCACGGAGTTCAGGGCCTTCTCCCCCGAGAGGCCTAAAGATGATCTTACCGCTGTCCTCCTTAAGGTCCAGGTATGAATAATGATGTAGCTGTTTTCGTAAAATCCAAAACCGTTTTTGATGAGCTTAAAAAAGAAGCTGAGAAGCGGGACTTTACCCTGCATCTCAATCCTGATCTCGGAAAATTTCGGGAAGATCACTTCGTTATCTGCGATGTGGAAAATCTCGAGGGTGAAGAGGGATTAAAAGACATCAAGCGTCCCCTTCTCTATCTTCTTTCCAATCGAACCAATGAAGAGAATGTAGGCCTTCTGGAAAAGCACCACCTTCATCATATCGTGGGTCATAACAACGATACGTTTGCCAATGAAGTCATCTCCCAGCTCGCTAAGACTCTCGACGGAAAAATCTGGGGAGTTCGCCATTACCTGAATGAGAATTTCGAATCCAAGGTTCTTTCCTTGTCGGATTCCAAGCACACCAATGAAATGGTAAAGGATGCTCTGACCCATTTCGATTTCAAGGACTACTTCAGTTCACCGATGGAATACATCCAGGTCATGGCGAATGAACTTATTTCCAATTCTCTCTACAAAGGTCCCAATCGCAAACGCGAAGAACAGGGCCTCTCGAGCGTAGACCGGAAAATGCCGGTGTTCCTTAAGGGAGCTGAACTCGTCCAGGTAACTCTCGCGATGGATGAAAGAGGAGTTGCTCTTTCTGTTCAGGATTCTTTCGGAGGACTGTCGTATGACATTCTGGTTCAGTCGCTAAAAAGAAGCTTTGAAGAAAAAACTCCGATGGATAAAAAAGATGGTGCCGGTCTCGGCCTGTATCTAACTTTTCTTCATTCCAATCAATTTATCGTTAACTACCGTGAGAATTTCCGCACGGAAGTGATTTGTATTATCGAAAGAAACAAGCGCTATAAAAATTATAAGGAACGGATTCGCTCCTTTCATTTTTTTCAAGAGGTATCAGGTGAAAAGACTCACAATAAATAAGCAGATCCTGCAGGACGAGCTCCATGTGGAACTCATCGGGTCTATTGATGAGGACTCGGACTTTAAGGACATCCAGGGTCTCGCGCAGAAATCCATCTCGTTTGACTTCAAAGAAGTCAGCATGATTAATTCCTGCGGGATCCGTGAATGGATTAAGTTCCTCGAAGGCATTCCGGAAAAAACAACTGTCACTTACAACAATTGTCCGCAGATCATCATTGAGCAGATCAACATGGTCCACGGATTCTTCCGGAAAGGTGCTGCGATCAATTCCTTCTACGCCCCCTACTTCTGCGAGAATTGTAACAAAGAAAATAAGATTCTCTTGCATGCCTCGGACGTAAAAAATCGCAAAGCTCCCAAGATGGAATGTCCCAAATGTGGAAATGCGAAGGACTTTGACGCCATCGAGGCACAGTACTTCAGCTTTTTAGGAAAGGTATGACAGGCTTTGAGTCTTTCGATCATCTTTTCGATCCCGTTATCGTGCTAAATCTGAAGCGCGAGCTGGTTTATTTTAACCATCAGACTTCCATTTTCCTGAAGCTCCCGCCCCGGATCCTGAAGAATAAAACCAGTATCATTCAGTTGTGCGACTCAACCGATCTCGACCTTGAAGACTGGATCAGCAAGGCACTTCTTTCCTTTGACGTGATGACTTCACCGGAGATCCGGCTCCATTTGCCGCATGATCCGGATACGGAATTTAATGTCATCCTTAAAGCAATTCCAGTGGAAACACCGAAAGGTGCTCACTTCGCGATTGTCTTCCATGACAAGACTGTCGAGACCCAGCTTCACAATAAATATCGTGAGCAGATGGAAGAACTGCGAAAGACTCACAGCCAGATTCTTCAGGCCGACAAACTCAACACATTGGGCGAGCTCACCGCAAATATTTCTCACGAGATTAATAACCCACTGACAATTGCAGCCGGCCATTCTGAGCTTATTCGTGACTGCCTTCTCTCGCGCCAGCCGGAAACGAAGCTCAAGCATATTGAAACGGCAAACGCGACAGTCATCGAGTCCCTTGAACGAGTGAATCAGATCATCAAGAACATGAAAGACTTTCTTCATAAGTCGGAAGACGAAAAAGAATACTGTGATCTTGAAGTCCTTGTGGATGCAGCGGTCGAATGGATTCTTCCAACGGCGAAGAAGGCCAATATCGAAGTGAAGAAGGTTTATAAAGGGAAGCACATTGCGGCCCTCGCGAACCGGATCAAGCTCGAGCAGGTCATCATTAATCTGGTGAAAAACTCTATCGATGCCATCACCCAATCCGGCATGCCGGGTGGAGAAATTCAGGTGGTGATCTCGAAGGCCGAGAATGAACATCACACTTTTATTGATGTCGTGGATAACGGGCCTGGCATTCCTGAGAAAGTTAAACCCAACCTCTTTAAGCCCTTCATGTCGACCAAGGATGCAGGCACAGGAACAGGTCTGGGACTTTCCATTTGCTCCAAGATCATTGAAACCCACCGTGGGAAGCTTGAGAATATTGAAAGTGCCGACGGAGCACACTTTCGTATCCGACTTCCGATGATTGAAATTTACTCTTATACCAGAAACGATAAATCTCTCAGTGGATCGAAGAAAGAAAAACGAATTTTAGTACTAGATAATGAAGTACAAATCTTAAACGTCCTGAATTCATTTATCCGAGACGAAGGTTATGTTTTCATCGGTTCATCAGATCCGATGGATGCTTTGAAGTTCTTATCCAAGGCCAATATCGATCTTATGGTGACGGATTTTTCCATGCCGATCATGAATGGTGGAGATTTTTCAAGACTCGCCCGTGAAGCTGGCTACGAAGGCCCGATCCTTTACATGACCAGTGCCAAGTTCATTGACCAGTATAACAAAGACAAAGCCGTCCTCGACATTGGTGGACTCATCCTTAAACCGTTTAATCGCGACGAGGTCATGAAAACCATCCGTTCTGCTCTCCGGGTTAAGGGGGTTGCATGACGGCGGTTAAAAAGCCTCAGGAAATGAATATTCTAGTGATCGATGACGAAGAGAAGATCTGTGAGCTAATCAAGATCTTCCTTGAGAGCACATTTAATTTTCACTCCGTAGTGACGGCACCCTCAGTGGTTCAGGCAACTCAGAAACTTCTCAATCAGGAATTTGATCTTTTAATTATCGATCACGTTCTTCCGGGCAAACTGGGTGTGGAGTTTATCGAGCAGCTTAAAAATACAGTGAAGTTCAACAGGCTCAAGATCATCCTGATCTCAGGCTATCTCCAGCAGGAAGACGTTCTCCACGCCATTGAATATGGCGTAAAGAATATTGTCGTGAAGCCCTTCACACGCCAGCAACTGGTAAACCAGGTTGCTGAAGTTCTGAAGATTTCTGTCGACGGCGATCTGACTTTTTAATTTATGGGTATTGGAAAAATTAAGTGAGAAGTGTCACTCCAACGTAACGCTGATAAGGAATCTGCTCGATGCTTTTTCCCTGAATATAAGACTTCGCCTTCCGCTCGATCTGATGCTGGATAAGCTTGATGAAAGATGGATCACCTTCAAGGTTCAGGACAATCTCGTTTTCATTCACGAGTCTTACCTGACCGGTAATTTCATTCTTCCGGGTAATATCGTAGATGAGGCTGATAGCTGTCTCATCAAACTTCCCTTTATAAGTAATCTTCCGTGCAATCATATATTCCTCTTATTTTCCAAGATACTTCACGAGCTGAATGATCGCTCGTGGGAACAAACCAAACTGAACTGTCGCTGCCGCTGAGAGAGTCGCCGCAATGCCCGCCCCTTTCAAATTCTGATAAATCGCCTGAGAACCTTCTGCTTCCTTCATGTACATATAAACGATCACACGAAGATAGTAGTAAACCGAAACCACACTGGTGAGAACAGCGATGACCACCAGAGGAACCTGGCCGGCATTGACCGCAGAATTAAAGAGACCGTACTTCCCGATGAAACCAGAAGTGAGCGGAATGCCTGCCATCGAAAGAAGGAAGATTGTCATACAAGCTCCCATCACCGGATGACGAAGCCCAAGACCTGCCATCTGTTCAAGACGAAGGTCCTTCTCGTTCTCACCTTCAAACTGCGCCACAATCGCAAACGCGCCAAGAGAAGAAAGGGCATAGAAAAAGAGATAAAGAATCACACTCTGAGAGGCCTCAGGCCCGTTCTTCATGGCATAGAGACCAAGAAGAAGGTAACCCGTGTGAGCAATCGTAGAGAACGAAAGCATGCGCTTAATTTCATTCTGAGAGATCGCAACGAAGTTTCCATAGATCATAGAAGCTGCGGCCACGAGCCAAATATAAGATTCAAACCAACGAAGAGCGGGAACACCTTCGATGAAAACAGTGTGCTGAACAATGCGGGCAAGGGCCATAAAAGCCGTGAACTTAACTCCGGCACTCATGAACGCCGTCACGTTCGTCGCGGCTCCCTGATACACATCCGGCACCCATCCGTGAAAAGGAACGGCCCCGACTTTGAAGAGCATGGACGTGAGTACCAGTCCCAAACCCACATA
>JBKJNQ010000016.1:0-12242 GCA_046593575.1 Bacteriovoracaceae bacterium | reverse complement strand
ATTCTTAAATTTCTGAATGCGGTAAGGAGGTAGCTATATTAAAAGCATTGATGGTGAAGATTGAGGAAGAGTATTTTTAAAAATAAGAGAAACAATAATCGCAGAGACAAATCCCATCATATAAAGACCAAATAAAACGAGCCCGGGAAATCTGATCCAGGGAATTCCAAAGACCGCAGTGTTGGGAATGAGCGCAGCAATCAGGATCGCGTATACCGGTAAGCGAGCTGAACATGTGGTGAGAGGAATAACCAGCATCGTAATAAGACGCTCACGATGATTATCAATAACCCGGGTGGACAGAATTCCGGGAATAGCGCACGCATGGGAAGACAGAAGCGGGATGACTGCTTTACCAGGAAGACCGATCTTTCGCATGAAAGAATCCATCATGAAAGCAGCTCTTCCTAAGTAACCAATGTCTTCCAGGAACTGAATGAAAAGAAACAGGAGGACTATCTGCGGAAGAAAGACCAGAACTCCTCCCACTCCGCTGATTATCCCATCGACAATAAGACTTCGGAAAAGTTTATGAGAGATATGCTCACTGGCAAAGGTTCCAAGATAAGTAAAAATAGTTTCGATCAGGCCTTGAATCGGAGCTGACCAGGAGAATAGCATCTGAAAGACAAACAAGAGTATCGTCATGAGGATGAAAATTCCCAACACCGGATGAAGGACCCAATGATCGATTGTATCGCTGAAGGTATCGGCCTTCAGCGGTGTCAGAGTAACTTCTTTAAGGACCCGGTCGATCTTCCGGAAAATTCCATTCACGTAAGAGGGTGCGCGAAAAACTTTCTGGTGATTTTCCGGAATTGTAATAGCAGGAAGTGCGTCCGTATTATGGGCCTTGAGGGCCTTGATGAGTTCGGGTATTCCCCTTCCGGTGGCAGCACTGGTCGGAATAATTTCTGCGTTCAATTCTTTTTTCAAAAGATTCAGATCAAGTGAAAAGCCACGCTTTTCTGATTCATCAATAAGATTAAGACAAATAAGAAGCGGATATCCAAGCTCGCGAAGTTGATAGGCAAGATAGAGCGACTTATCGAGATTCGTGGCATCCAGAATCAGAAGGAAAATGTCTGCAGTTTTCTCACGCTCTTTCTGGAGAAGAAAATCTTTTGTCACTTTCTCATCCAGAGTCGTGGCATCGAGAGAATAAATCCCGGGGAGATCGATAACTTCAAAAATCTTCTTTCTGTCTTCAGTAATCCAACCGGTTTTTTTCTCAACAGTAACACCGGGGAAATTTGCTACCCGCTGATGACTGCCGGTGAGTTTATTAAAAAGTGCAGTTTTCCCCACGTTGGGCATACCGATCAGGGCAACTCTCATACGAGGGCCTCGACTTGAACGAGCATCGCTTCTGTTTTTGACAGGGCAACCATTCTTCCGCGAACTTCAATCAGAAAAGGCTGCTGGAAAAGAGGAGCTTTCCTCGTGATTCGGATGATCTCACCTTCAAAGAAACCCAGGTGCATAAGTCGCGATTCAAGATCAGAAAGATCTTTTCCTTCGTGTGGTCCAAAAGAGCGAACCCGGAGCTTCTGGTTAAGGGGTGCAAGGTCAATTGTCATGGGTGTTTGGTATATCAAACTCCGGGGCTTTTTGCTACCCACCTTTTTGGATTTATGGGATACAACGCCTATAAATCAGGAGTGCCCATGAAATTATTCCTCCAGACCCTTATCCTCTTATCTCTCGCCTCGAATGCCCATGCCTACACCAAGGGTAAAACCTATAAGCTGACCGTCCTCCATACGAATGATCATCACGGACATTTCTGGCCAAATAAAGACGGCGAATTTGGGCTAGCGGCCCGGGCGACTCTAATAAAAGAAATTCGGGAGCAGGTAAAAAATGAGGGCGGACACGTTCTTCTTCTTGATGCCGGTGACGTGAACACGGGCACTCCGCAGTCGGACATGCTCGATGCTGAACCAGATTTTAGAGGAATGTCCGGACTTGGCTACGACATGATGGCCCTCGGAAATCATGAGTTTGATAATTCACTTCAAACGATTTTCAAGCAGAGAAAATGGGCAGGTTTTCCTTTTATCGCAGCAAATATTTACTACAAGAGTACTTCAAGAAGAGTTTTCCCATCGCACATGGTGAAAGAGCTTGATGATCTTAAAGTGACTATTTTCGGTCTCACAACGGAAGATACCCCGATCAAATCCAACCCAGAGTTTAGTAAACACCTTCGCTTCACTCCGGTTGTGGAAGAAGCGAAAAAAATTGTTCCTTATCTTCGTCAGAACGCAGATGTTCTCATTGCAGTTACTCATGCCGGTCACTATGCCAATGAATCTCACGGCGCCAATGCTCCCGGAGATGTGTCTATCGCTCTCAGCGTAAAGGGAATTGACCTCATCGTTGGCGGCCATACTCATATTCCACTCGTCACTGCTGACATCCAGAATGGAACGATTATCGTTCAGGCCCAGGACTGGGGAAAATACCTCGGACGCGTGGATCTCGAAATCCTCGACGGGAAAGTGACCCTTAAAGAAAACAAACTTATCCCGATCAATCTGAAAGGTGCGCCTTTGAAGATTGCCCAGGACGCAGTCATGGAATCATTTCTTAGTCCCTTCAAGATGCAGGGAGATGCGGCCCTAAAAACGGAAATTGGCGAAACTGAAGTGGCGCTTATCGGAGACAGAAGGATCGTTCGCTTCCAGGAAACAAATCTTGGGAATCTGATCGCAGAATCCTACCGCGCGAAATTCCATGCAGATTTTGGGATCACTAATTCAGGTGGTATTCGTGACACTATTCCGGCAGGAAAAATCACACTGGAAGAACTCATGACAGTTCTTCCTTTCGGGAATGATATTGGAACGGCGACAATGACCGGAGAAGAGATCGAGAAGTATTTCGCCTATGTCGTGCACACATTGGCACCGAAACCCGGAGACACTTCTGCTGGTGGGGCGTTCCCTCAGCTTTCAGGAATTGAAATGACGGCCAATCGTGCGCTGAAAACAATCACCAATATCCGAATCGGTGGACTGGCAGTTGATCCGGGTAAGACCTATACGCTCGCGATTCCCAAGTTCATGGGTGCTGATGGTGGAGATGGCTTTCCGAAACTCTCCACATTCAAAGCTTTTGGATTTATAGATGCCAACATTGTGCGCGAATACATTTCAGGTAGAAAAATCATTCCTGCTGGAGATTTTGTAGTTTCGGATAAAATTAAATTCGAATGATTATTGCCGGGCCTCTGAGGCTTCGGCTTCATCGGGCTTGGGCAGTTCAATGACGAAAGTTGTATTCGGGGCATCTTCCTGCAGGAAAAGTCTCCCTTTATGCTCTTCGATAATTCCTCGGGAGATGGAAAGACCGAGGCCGGTTCCTACACCGACATCTTTTGTCGTGAAGAAGGGCTGGAAAAGTTTTTTCCGCACGGCCTGCGGAATTCCCTCTCCACAATCACTGATCGTAATCCGGTATTTCCCGCCAACTTCCTCTGCTTTCACTCTGATCCATGGATGCGTGTATGAAGATGTCGCCTGATAGGAATTATTAATCAAATTCAGGATGACCTGAGAGACTTCAACCGGACGGCAATACAATGGTTGGTCATGCTCAAGGTAGTGTACTTCGACTGATGTCCCGTTATTATTAATTCTCTCCTGACAAATATCGAGAGTCTCTTCAATGATCTTATTCAGGGAATAAGTCACCTTCTCATCCATCGAAGATTCCCGCGCAAATCTTCTCATCCCGTTTACGATTCGCGAGATGCGCCCCACGGTTGTATCCATTTTATTGATGTACTGAACCAGAAGTTCCGGCGAAAGAGATTGTCTTGAAGAGTGACGACGAAGAAGATCGATGTATCCTTTAATAATGCCCAATGGATTGTTAATCTCGTGAGCAATCCCTCCCGCCATTTCCCCCAATGCTGAAAGCTTAGAGGCCTGGGTGAGGCGAATTTCCGTTTCCTTTCTGCGCGTGATATTTTCGGCCATCATCACCACGCCACCAATTTTTCCGTTCGCATCTTTCCACGGCTGAATGAGCATCCGAAGCCACACTTCTACGCCGGGGGCAATCTCAATTAGTGAATCATCTCGACTGACGATTTTACCCTGAAGTGCTGTCGCCATGTCATCGACCCACTCCTTACGAAAATGTTCCGAGACTTTCTGGCCTTCTTTCGGAGGGGTAATGATATTGGACCACTCTTCAGTCCAGCGGGAACTGAAAGCGAGATAATGAAAGCTCGAATCAAACATAGCGACTGGAGTTGGGAGTGACTGAATCATCGCCTTGAGCTGCTGCTCAGATGTGATAAGACTCTGCTCCCACTTAATCATCGGCGTAACGTTCACGTTCACTCCCGTTAAGCGCAGAGGAACTCCTTCAGGACTTCTGTAAATGATACAACCGCGATCGAGACACCACTGAATGTCTCCAGACTTCGTAATCATCCGGTAACGACACTCATAAAACAGTGTCTCGCCTTTCAGGTGGCGATCTAGCTCATGATGAACTCTTTCGCGATCATCCACATGAAGTCGGCCCTCAAATGTCGATAATGCCTGTGGTAATTCGTTAAAAGTGTAACCAAGCTTGGTGTACCAGGTTTTATTGAGGGAAAGATTATTAGTAACCAGATCCCAGTCCCATTTACCGACCTGCGCACTTTCTAAAGCCAGATCGAGCGAAAGTTTTGCTTCGTTCAAGTCATCAAGTTTTTTCTTGAGATCGTTTTCCAGGTAATTAATCCGGTGACGAAGTTCTTTCTCATAAATGTGACGTTTTTCTGATTCAATCAGGCGGCCGATGAGATCAGCACAGGCGCCGGCGAAATTAATATCCATAATATCCCAGTTACGGCCCTCACTGAGGTTTTCACAACAGAGAATACCCAGCACTTCCCCATCGGAGAAAATGGGAGAATCAAGGAGCGCGTGAACGTTATTGGGCTTGCAGTAGCTCTCAACGAATTCACTCATCTCTCTGTCTCTCATGGAATCAGGACTTACGAGAACGCGTTCCTTATTGAGCTCTTCAAAATAGATGGGGAAATCAGTCCGGCGAAGAATGGATCCGGATTGATTTTCACCATCCCGGATGTAAGTCATTTCTTCAAAGATCGCTTCGCGATCGATGGTAAAAAACCAGATACCGACTCTGCCCACTCCCATGACTTCGGAAATCTTGGCACAGATAATTTCGAATCCACGATGCCGGCTTGAGCGGTAGAGCTCACTGCTCTTGGCAAACCAGCTTTGTGTCGCATGATAACGCTCAAACTTATCTTTCATAGAGCATATCGTCGCACATTGGCATTCATCAGAAAACCCCGCTTAGGCCTTCTTACGGAAGGCTTAAGATTCAGGACCTAAGTTTAGTGAAGGCCCGCTCTTCTCAAAAGTGCACCGACATCAGGCTCCTGACCACGGAATCTTTTATAGAGTTCCATCGGATGCTCAGTTCCGCCTTTCTCAAGAATATGCTCACGGAATTTTTTGGCAACATCCCGATTGAAGATCCCGGAGGTCTGGAAAAATTCAAAAGCATCTGCATCGAGAACTTCGGCCCACTTGTACGAATAATATCCGGCCGAATATCCACCGGAGAAAATATGCGAGAAAGAAGTTGAAACATTTGTTCCGGGAAGGCGCGGGACAAGGATCGTTTTCTCAGTCGCCTTCTTCTCAAACTCATCAATCGACGCGATCGTCGCAGGATCCTGAGTGTGATAGGCCATATCAAGCATGGCAAATGTCAGCTGACGAAAAGTTCCGAGTCCCTCAAGGAACTTGCCGCTCTCTTTGATTTTTTTCACAAGATCGGCCGGGATTTTCTCGCCGGTTTCATAGTGAACAGCAAAGAGATCCAGACACTCTTTTTCCAGTACCCAGTTCTCCATGATCTGGGAAGGAAGCTCAACGAAGTCCCAGAAGACGTTGGTACCTGAAAGATCACGATATTTTACGTTTGAAAGAAGTCCATGCAGAGCATGCCCGAACTCATGATAAAGAGTCTGAACTTCATTCAACGTGAGAAGTGAGGGTTTAGTTTTTGTCGGCTTCGTGAAGTTGCAGACAATCATGATATGAGGCCGCTCGATTTTTCCAGCGCGAAGTCCCTGATCGCGAACTCCAGACATCCAGGCACCACCACGCTTGGTCGGTCTCGGGAAGAAATCCGTATAGAAAAGTCCAATGAAGTTTCCGGTATTTTCATCCGTCACCTCGAAGGTCCGGACATCTTCATGGTACTTCGGCACATCCGTCACTTCTTTAAACTTGATGCCATAAAGGAGCTGGGCCACCTTGAAAATGCCATCCACCACATTTTCCAGCTTAAAAAATGGACGAAGCATTTCATCATCCATATTGAGTTCGCGCTTCATGAGAATTTCAGAATAGTAGGCCGAATCGTAGCTCTGGAAATCCGTAATGCCGTCGAGTTCTTTAGCGAGGTTCTTCAGGCGATCAATATCTTTCTCGGCATGGGGTCTCGCTTTATCCTGAAGGTCATTAAGAAAATCCATCACCTTCTTAGGTGACATCGCCATTCTTTCTTCCAGAACGTAGTCGGCGTGAGTATTGAATCCAAGAAGTTTTGCTCTCTCAGTTCTCAAAGTCAGAATATCTTTCAGGTAAACCTGATTATCGAATTGACCGTTAAATGTTTTGCCACCATTGGCGAGGGCTAATCTTTTGCGAAGTTCGCGCTTCTTTGAATAAGTCAGAAACGGAACCATAGAAGGAGCATCAAGGCCGAAACACCATGAACCTTTCTTACCTTTTTTCTCAGCGAATTCCGCCGCCGCTTCCATCACTGTTTCCGGCAACCCTTCGAGATCGGCCTTATCCGTTAACTCGAGGAGATATTCGTTTGTTGCCTTCAGAACATTCTGGGAAAAGTTGAGAGTGAGTTTTGCGAGCTTCTCATCAATCTCGCGCATCCGTGTTTTCTCAGAATCCGCCAGAAGAGCTCCCGATCTTACGAAACCCTTGTAAGTCTTTTCGATAATTGTCATCTCTTCGGGAGTTAACTTCTGACCAAGACGTGAATCATAACAAGCTTTCACTTTGCCAAAGATAACCGGATCAAGAGAAATATCGTTTCCATATTTTGTCAGGATCTCAGAAACTTCCGGTGAGATCTTTTCCAGTTCTTCCGAGCATTCTGCGGAATGAAGATTATAAAAAATGCCGGCGATCGTATTCACCTGGTCCGAGATTTCACCCTGTTCGACGATGACATGTTGAAAATCAGATCCCTGCTTTTTCTTGTAATCCTCAAGCTTCAGCTTTGCGGAATCGATAGATTCTTTCAGAGCAGGAAGAAAATGTTCCGGCTTCACTTCATGAAAGGGATAGGCCCCGAAGCGTGCTGTCGGGGTTTCGAGTAATGGGTTTTTCATAAGAATCCTCGGCTAAAAAAGTTGGCGATGAAGTCGGAAAAGTCTGAAAATCAGGATTATCCAGATCCCCAGAAAGATGAACATCAGCATATTAAGAATGGTGGAGGATTGAAGATAAATCAAGACGAAGGCCACGACAGCTTTTCCGGATCTATACACGAGCATATCGGTGAGATATTTCGCTCCGTACTTCTGATCGGGCTTCAGGGGTTGGTAAAGAATTTCTTTCCCCGAACTGAATAATGAGTAGTCTGCCGCCTTGAGGTAAATGAAGAGGGCCGCAATCGGCAAAAGTCCCATGCCACTTCCCGAAATCATAAGGCCAATCGCCAAAAGATAAGAAACAGGAATAAAGAGATGAAAATTTTTCTCCGAAACCCGCGGAAGAACAAACGGAAGGAGAATCACCTGTAAAACCAGAGTAAGAAAGTTTGTCACTGAGTAGAGCTGTCCCAGATAGCTCGTTCTCTCCTGCGAACCAGAGATGTTCGCCTCCAGTTGAAGATGAAACATGAAGTCCGCGATGTTGATCACAAACTGAGTCAGGAAAACAATCATGGCGACGTAAAAGACGTACTTTCGTACGTCCGGCGTATTGAGCGAGCTGAGAGGAGAAGATTTTTTTACTTCTCCGCCCTGATTCTGAATAGGTTTGGTCATCAGAAAAAAAATGACAGGGAGAAAGACAAAAAATATTCCGGTCCCCATCACGACTGTTGTTCCGAAATTATCACTCAGAGAACTTGTCAGCATTCCCCCTAAAATTCCTCCCACACTTCCGGCGGCTCCGACCGGACCCAGGAGCAGTTTAAACTCATCTTTTGAGAAGTAATTATTGGCGTAGGCCAGAAGCAGATGAACCTGAAGGACGATGCAAATTTCCTTCCACACAAATGGCAGATAGGAAGAAATTTGCCCGCCAGCAAGAATCAGTCCTGAAGCTCCGGACATAATCAGGAAAACTTTCTGAACGGAAGAGAATTTCTGGATGTAGTTTGAGATCAGAACGGCTACTGCGAGAAAGAAAACAGCAATAAAAGAAGCGATGGGAGAGGATTTCGCCCCAAATTGTTCGAAGAAGATAGCAGTCGAGGAAGCTCTGATCAGGGGATAGTTAAAGAGGACGAGAAAATAAGAGAGAAAAAAGAGTATCAGGTTTTTCCGGAAGGCAGAATCACTCCGCTTCCAGAGAGCAAGAAATTTCATTCAGTCTTGAGGTAAGTGTCACCTTTCTGGATTTCTTCAAAGTCATGCTGGTGCTCGAACTGAGAAAAGTCAAAAGACGTGCTGAACTTCTGTGATTTGAGATCATCCGAACAAAGAGTCTTCATGAAGTTAAAAAATTTCTCGCGGCTCTCAGCACTCATCAGATGTTCCATGAGACACGAATCTTTATGAGCAATTTCTTCGTTCACACCAATGATATCTTTCAGGAAATAAAAAAGGAGTGTGCGGGAAGAAAGAATTCCGTGAACGGCTTCATGCCCGCTCGGTGAAAGGGAGAGAAATTTACTCTCATCTTCAATGACCAGATCGCGCTTTTTTAAATTCGTGAGTGCTGTGGAAACAGATCCCTTTGTCAGCCCCATCTCATGGGCAATATCCGTCACCCGGGCGTATCCCTTGGATTCTTTCAGCTTGTGAATGGCCAAAAGGTAATGAACCATCGAATGAGTGAGATCATTATCGTGGGTGTGCTGGATGGAGGGCTTCTTGTCTAACATGCTAATAAACTACTCACCCCCCGGATAACCGTCAAACGATAAATATTAGTTGCACTTCCCTCTGAGACCCCTCAAGGACGCCCCCTCCTAACCGACTGGAATCACAGGGTCTCCCATAAGGGTAATTTTTCTCCGTCTATGGGAGTTCTGTGGGAGTGGTAAAATAAGAAACCATAGGAAATTTTATGAAAACTTTGACCTTCATCCTCTCACTTCTCCTCTGCATGAGTGCCATCGCTCAGTCAGTCGACAGCACGACTTCTCTCGATTCCACTTTCTCGGAGACTAAGCAGCTCACCGATCAACAGAATGATGAAGCCCAAAAATTTGTTCACCAGGGTTTGAGAGACGAAGCGATCAAAAAAGGCTGCGCAGATAAATTACTCAAAGGATGTGATCCCAGTGGAGCTGACACCATGGGTGTTCTTCTCGGAGGAATTGAAAATCAGATCGGAAAATTCTATGCCTTGATCTTCGGAATCATGCCAATGATGTCCGGGAAGGGAGGAAAGGCATCAGCTTCAACCCCGTCTACAGAAGTGCCGAAAGAAGGTGCGACTGACGCCGTAAAAGGTGCCAAAGATCAGAAAGCAAAAAAAGATTTCTGTATTTATATCCCGATTGGTTATGAAGTCGTCGCGATGATGACTCAGATGGCGGGACAAAAGCAGGCCCAGCAGGAAACTGCAAATCTTGATCCTCAATTAGCAGCACTTGCTCAGTTAAAAGAAGCTCATAAAACCCGCAAGAAAACGGCGACGTTTCAGTCAGTGATTTACGGAACGACTGCTGCCTGTTACGCCGGAATGATGCTCACAAACACACTTAAGCCCGAGCCTATGACGATTGTGAAGATGGGTGCAGCGGGTGCACTTTCTGCGCTCTTCATGGCGAAAGCTAAAAAGCACGGCAAAGCGATGGCCAAAATTCAGGAAGTCATCGACTCACTTCCCAAGGCCGGAGATTGTAATCCGTGGACCGGAACATCCTGCTTCTGCTCAGAGAAAACTTCCGTCAAACTTTATCCAGGCCAGTACAATGAAGTTTGCGTTCTCAACAAAGGAAACCCAAATGGACCACTCGCCAATATGGGTTGTGCTGTGAGTGTTGCCGGGAAAATCAGTCTCGATGCATCTTGCAGCTGTAAGGCAAAGAACACCTGTCTTTCATCCAGAGTCTCTCTTAGTTCAGGAACTCTTGGTCTGGGTGCTAATTTCGTGAACGACGCTAATAAAGGACTTCAACTTCTTGATCCAAGTCAGTTCGATGAAGGGAAGCTTAATGACTATCAGGCCAATTTAGCCGCAAAGCTCGGCAACGTAAAAATCAAGGGCTCAGTTCCTGATGTCAGCCTCACGCCTGATCAAAAATCACTCGCCAATGAGATGGCCAACTTTGCTCCAGCAGCAATTGCTAACCTTGCAGCTGCTTCACCGAACGGCGCACCTCCAGCGGGTGGGATCATGTCGGGTGCTACGACCAGCGGACTTGATAAATTACCTACGGCCTTAAAAAAGGAATTGGGTGATTTTGAAGTGGCAGGACAATATCGTCGTAATGGTGGTGGTGGTGCGACTGGTGCTGGTTCACCAGAAGTGGCGTTCTCCATCCCCGGTCTTCAGGGTGGACAGCAAGGGCCCCAAGGTGGAACTGAAGTTGAAGAGTTTGCTGAAAGGGCCGTGAGCCGCGCTGATATCAGAAACTCTCCTGAAACAGGAATTTTTGATATCATTTCTAATCGCTATCGCACTTCGGCCTGGAAAAAGCTCGATACTGAGGGAAAGTAATTACTCTCCCAGAGAATTGAACTGATCAATCCGGGTCTGATGTCTGCCACCTTCAAATGGTGAAGAGATAAAAACATCTGCAATTTTTTTGATGGTTTCAAGTGGTGTCTTTCTTCCTGAAAGACAAAGGACATTAGCGTCGTTATGAAGACGTGTCATCTTAGCGTCCTCTTCATCGCGACAAAGGGCCGCGCGAATACCAGCATAACGATTAGCAGTCATGCACACGCCAATACCAGAGCCACACAGAAGAATACCGAAAGTTTTTTCTGCCAGAACTTTTTCCACGAGTTTTTTTGTCCATTCCGGATAGTTGGTCGACTCAAGCGAGTGCGTACCAAGGTCGACAATATCGTGAGTTTTTTTCAGATGTTCTAAGAGAGCTTGTTTTTCATTGAAGGCTGCGTGATCAGAGGCGATGAAGAGTTTCATGGTATCTCCAGATTCAAAAAAAAGGGGGCCGAAGCCCCCTCTGTTTTAGTAGCGGTAGTATTCCGGCTTGTATGGTCCGGAAGCAGCGATTCCCAGATACTCTGACTGAACAGGAGTAAGAGTGTCTAACTCAACACCAATCTTTTTAAGGTGAAGACGCGCGACTTTTTCATCAAGATGCTTAGGAAGCATATAGACTTTTTTATCGTAGGCTTTAGTATTTCCCCAGAGTTCGAGCTGAGCAAGAACCTGGTTTGTGAATGAAGCACTCATCACGAAGCTTGGGTGTCCAGTAGCGCATCCAAGGTTAACCAGTCGGCCTTCAGCGAGAACGATAACCTGTTTGTTATTTTCAAGAGTATAAAGATCAACTTGTGGCTTCACAGTGTCTTTAGTGTGACCGTAGTTTTTGTTCAACCATGCCATGTCGATTTCGATATCAAAGTGACCAATGTTACAAACGATGGTCTTGTCTTTCATCGCAAGGAAATGTTTTCCGTTGATGATGTCTTTACAACCAGTCGTCGTGACAACGATGTCCGCTTCTTTAACAGCGTCGTCCATCTTCTTCACTTCGTAACCTTCCATCGCTGCCTGAAGAGCGCAGATAGGATCGATTTCAGTCACGATAACACGTGCGCCTGCACCTTTGAGTGAATCAGCAGACCCCTTACCAACATCACCGAAACCGGCAACGACAGCAACTTTTCCGGCCATCATCACGTCAGTCGCGCGGCGGATAGCATCCACGCACGATTCGCGACAGCCGTATTTGTTATCGAACTTAGATTTAGTAACTGAATCGTTTACGTTGATACATGGAACAGGAAGTTTCCCCTGCTTCTCAAGTTCATAAAGACGATGAACACCAGTTGTTGTTTCTTCAGAAATCCCTTT
>JBKJNQ010000254.1:0-6323 GCA_046593575.1 Bacteriovoracaceae bacterium | reverse complement strand
CAAAAATTCACTCCGATGGTATTGCTCTGGATCCCGAGGAGAATCGCCTCTATTGTCACGCGCTCACGGGGTACCATCTCTATAGTGTTCCCACATCGGTTCTGCGTGGGCAGGTGGATGAAGCGACAGTTGAGGAGAAAGTTTCGAATATGGGTGTAACTCCCGCACCAGATGGAATGATTTTTGATAAGAATGGAAATCTCTACATGGCCGATCTTGAACGGAATGCCGTTTCTTACCGCACACCAAAAGGTGAGATGAAAATTCTCATTCAGGATGAAAGGATTAAGTGGGCGGATACTTTTGCGATTGATGAGGACAATAATCTTATCTTCACGGATTCTCTCCTGCAGGACACGCCGATCGGGGGGTCAGTGGATAATATGACGTTCTCTATTTATAAGGTGTCTTTGCCGACGGACCGGTCTATGCTTTAACCCATGAATGAAACTTTCAGAAAATTTGCTCAGAAGTGTTCCTCTGTTGCAGGATCTCCGCTGGCCTTCGGCATTTCCGTTCTGATCATTGTTCTTTGGGCTTTGCTGGGACCCACTTTTCATTACTCAGATACCTGGCAGCTCATTATCAATACCAGCACGACGATCGTGACCTTTCTCATGGTCTTTCTCATCCAGAACACCCAGAACCGCGAAAGCCGCGCTCTTCACCTGAAAATCGATGAACTCATCCGGGCGAATAAACACGCGCGGAACATGATGATCAATCTTGATAATTCTTCGGATGAAGATCTCGAAAAGATTCATAAGGAACTCTGTCAGATGATTGAAGCGACCCAACATCAGATCCAGACGATCTCCCATAAGAAAAGTCGTCGCAAAAAATAATCAGGTATAGGTTTCCGAGGTGTGATCTTTGAGATTCGTCACTCCCTGCATGCGCGCACAGCCCGCACAACAGTACACATCAAGCCCATCTTCTACACCATGACCGATAACTCGTGTGTCACATGTCCTGCAGTGTGGGGCAAGTTGGTTGATGGCGCATTCAAAGCAATCAAATGAGTATTCTTTTCCGTTCATCGCAATCTTAAACGTCCGCTCGTATGCATTTCCGCAGTTGTCACATCTTTCCATAGATAAACCTCACTCTTGATCTAACTTACTTATGTATGAGTGAGCAAAACCCGTACCACTCCCGGTATTGACTGGAGAAATTCCGGGAGCATTCTAAGGAGACCAAGGAGGTCTTTATGACCACGTCAAATCATTTGCCCGCGAAAAATTTGTTCTCAGATTTTTTTGATCTTTACGCCCGTGAGTTTTTTTCTCCCATGATGGGGGAAGAAAATACTGAAACTTTTATGCCAAAAGTGGAAGTGCACGAGTCAGAAAAAGGCTACGAAGTACGGGCCGAACTACCGGGGATGAAAGAGGAAGACATTAATCTTTCACTCGATGATAACTGTCTCATCCTTCAGGGGGAAAAACGGTCCGAAAAAATTGAAGAGAAAAAGAAAAGTTTCCGCTCAGAGTTCAGTTACGGATCTTTCTACCGGACAATCCCATTCCGCGCGGATGTTGATAATGACAACATCGAGGCGACTTATCGGGATGGAATTCTGCATGTGAGTTTGCACAAGAAAGCAGACGGAACGGAGAAGACCAAGAAAATTTTGATTAATAAAACCCCTTCGCGGCAACACTAAGAGGAATCTGTAAGGGCCGGCCCCCCGGCAGGCCCTTACGTTCCTTATCCAGCATAGACAGGAAGTTCTTCCCTGATAGAGACATTATCTACCGGAACTAATTCTCCTCGGGGAAAACATGAAAAATCTGATATTTAAGAGGAAAAGCCCCGGCGGATGCGCCAAGAATTCTGGCTATAAAAATTCTAAATTGAGAACGAGCGGCTGGTGATCTGAGCCTTTTGAAGGGAAGACTTCAGCCTGGCGAACTTTGAAACCCTTAATAAATGCGTGATCGAGGATGTTGTTAGAACCAAACGAAGTCATCCGGAGGTTTCCATTCACGAAATTCACTTCCATGAGGTTCAGTTGATTGGTGAATCTTCTTACCTGGGCCATGCGCTCTTTGGTTCTGGTATTGAAATCTCCGGCAAGAATCACCGGACCAAGATGATGTTCAATTTCCCCACGGACTTGTTCGAGGTGTCTTCCGAAAGCTTCGAAGCTGGTGAAATTAATCCCGTGTATAGAAATGACGAGTAGCTCTTCTTCACGACCTGCTACTGGAAATTTCGCATAGGCAGTTGTCTTCGGAGTTTGAGTAAGGGGCTCCATATCAAGGGTGTGTTCAACTTTTACCCATGTCGGTTTCACCCGCGCACCGATCATGTTGCCGGTGCCGTTGTCGTCGTACATGCGGTATGTGAAACTGATTCCGAGTTCCCACTGATAATTGGCAAAGTAAGCAAGTTTCCCGATAAAAAGATCTGAAGTGAAAGCTTCCTGAATAAGGAAGATGTCTTTGTTATCACCGAGACGGATGAGGTCACTGCCAAAAGTTTCGCGCGAACCTTTTTTTACATTCCAAACGAGAATATCGATGGCATCGGAAGGAAGTTCAGAAAGATGAGCCTCGCCCCAGGTAAGATGAGCGCGTTCAATCGGGACGCGGTGAAAATATCGGCTGACGGGATTTGTTGTCGGAGGAGCACTGTGTCCCGCCAATGACAGAAATATAGCTAAAAACCCCAAGATCCTCATAAACGGCAGTATTGACTTTCTTCGTCAAATGTTAAAGCTGCGTCGCGCTAAAAAATTGTGTTTTCTGTCCTTGGAAACTTTCCGAAAGGTCCTTAGCATGTTGACCTCCCCATTAAAAAAAGGAAATTCCATGGATCGGAAGTACCTCACTCCTCCCTTTGATATGTCTGAATACATTCACGGCACCCGCTTTGTTATAGGTGGCCGGGACTTTGAGAAGGAAGACAGGGATGAAGAAAGTAAGAAGTCAGAAGAGCTGAAAAAGGCGCAAGCGTTGACTCCTAAGGAAAAGCGCTGATAGCCTTTCCAGATGAAACAAATCCTTCTTTTTTCTCTCTGTTTATTCTCTCTTTCGGCGTCTGCCCAGACCCTCGAAGGTTTCTTTATGAAGCTTGAGGGTCATTGGGAAAAGCGCGAGCTCGACTCCTATCGTGAAACGACGGATGGCGGGATTATCCATTCTGTCGGGACGAAATTTGTGGCCGACGTAAAGCGAGTCGGGAACAGCTGGGACTTCGCTGAAGTTGTCTGCTGGAAAGAAACCGGTAAGGCGGAAGTTTGCAGTGAAGGAGCTGTCAGCTATGTCATCGATGGCGACAAGCTCACGATCGCTATGGGTGAAGCTAAAATCGATGTCGATGTACTCGAGGTGGATGACGACTTTCTTTGCATCACATTTACGTCTGAAGACTCAACTTTTCTGGCGACTCTCACCATCGATGGTGGGGAGCTTTCTCAGGATTCTGTTTCCGAGTCAGCCGATGGTAGTAAGGAATATCAGATTTTCCGCCTGACTAAGCAGAGTGTCGGGAAGAAATTGCCTTCTCATCATTAAGTTCCTCTTATTGCGGTTATCCCTTTTAATGTAAGAATCATTAAAAGGGAGATTCCATGAAATTCGTTCTCATTCTTGCCCTCGCGGTTTTCGCTTCTTGCTCCAGCACTAATAATCTCAGCCAGAAATCAGGTGCCCTCAATGTCTCATTGAAGAGCAATCTTCACGCTGATGTTGATGTGGATATGCAGAAGAAAATTGTTGGTAAGGCCCATCACATCCGCATTTTCGGAATCCATACTCAGACTTCCACGAACTACGCAGATGGAATCACTTATGATGGTGCTTCAGGCGGCGGAGGACTCTTTGGTTTCTTCGGTGCAGGCATGGAAGAGTCGGCAAAGTCAGCAGCTGCTTACAATGCCACTGTTCCTCATAAAGCAGACGTTCTGGTTGCTCCACAGTACCTTGTGAAAGTGAACAGCTACTTCTTCGGACTTTATAAAGAAGTTCATTGTCAGGTTTGGGGTTATGCCGGAAAAATCCGTAACATCAGACAAGCAGCTGATTCGAAGTCCGGCCACATGGCAAACGCTCAATAGTTTATTTCTCAGGGGTGCTGAGCAACATAGCACCCCATCTTACTTCCCACCGTTCCAAATTAGACAAATTCTACTAACCCAAAGCATGATGGGTTCAGGAGAATCCTATGATCAAAGTAGAGATCTGGTCTGATATCAATTGCCCATACTGTTACATCGGAAAGAAAACTTTTGAGAAAGCACTCGAAAAATTTCCGCGCGCTGAAAGTGTGGAAGTGGAATGGAAGAGCTTTGAGCTGGACCCGGTGTCTCACCCCCCTAAGGGCTCTGACAACACTGAGCTGATCGCCCAGAAATATGGCCGCGACAGAAAATGGGTTGAGTCCATGCAGGAAAGAATCGTCGAAATGGGAAAAGAAAACGGCATCGACTTTCAACTCGGGAAAGTAATCCCGGCCAATTCCTTCAAGGCGCACAAGCTCCTTCATCTTGCGAAGCTCTACGGTATTCAGAATGAAATGAAGGAAACTCTTCTCAAGGCAAAGTTTGTCGATGGCAAAGACATAAGTGACGAAGGAACTCTTCTTCAGATCGGTCTTCAGTTGAAGCTCGAGGAAGCCGAGATCAACGATGTCCTGAAAGGAAAGCGCTTCGATGCAGATGTCCGCACTGACGAGGAAATGGCCGGAAGGTTGGGAATCAGTGGCGTACCGTTTTTTGTCGTCAATAAATCCGAAGCACTTTCCGGGGCTCAACCCCCGGAGGCCTTCCTGGAAGTTCTGGAGAGCATGAATTAATGATCTTAATTTGAGATAGATAGTTTCGTATTAATCTATTTTGTAAGATGGGTGTTTGGATCTATAAGATGTCATCTTGTAACCAAAGGACAGTTTTATGAAAACATCTCTCGCTCTTCTCGCTGCTCTTCTTTCTTTTTCCGTATTCTCTGCTGACGAAATCATCAAAGAAACATGGAATTGTAAAAATGAGAACGTCACGTTCACTGCAGTCCTCACTCCAAAGACGGCGAAGGTCAAGCTCACTACTGTTTATTCGGTCGACGCTGTCGCTTTGAATCTCGCCCAGGGTCAGACGTCACTTCAAAACGGTCTCACGACTGAATTTACCGGAAGCATTCTAGAGCATGATACTTTTGATTTCAAAGCGACAGTCGTTCGCACGAATGAAGATGACTTCTCTGACTTCGGAGAGAAACGCTCTACGGCCAAAGGTAAGCTCATACTCATCACTGACATGTTCATTGATTGCGTGGGAAACAGCGCGGCGGTTGATCTGGTGGAATGCACTGTCGCTATCGAAAGAAAATAAGCTATCATGGGGAAATGAAAATATTTCTCAGCGTTTTAATATTGTTGAGCGGTCTTTCAGGCTGCTCAACTTCTCCCTCATCACAAATTCTATCCGCTGAAAAACTTGAGAAAGTCCGTGCTCATGACGAACTCATCCTCAGCAGTCTTCACTCAGATCCGCAAAAGCAAGGAACCAAAGAAGTTTTAAAAGAAGCTGGAATCACGACGGAGATCTGGCGTTCGAAATCCGGGCACGGTCATGGTGGCGAAAATATCGAGACCTTGCTTTATAAGAATGGAAAATTAATCTCCCATTCCTATCGTGATGGTGACAGTGGGTTCACTGGGTCTCAGCAGTTCCTGGATGGCAAAGTCATTCAGTACACGGAAATCAGCGATGGCAAAGCGACCGTCATACATTTTGCTACTGATGAAAACATCAAGGCCCGATTAAAATACGACGGAAAGAACTCTGAGTGCCTGGTCTACGAGAATGGGCAGCCTCAGTATGAGAAATTCGAAACGTGTGAGGCGAAGTTCAATACTTCGCCTTAGCAGTTCTTGAGTTCTTTAAGAAGCCGCTTTTGTTCCTTATCAACTCCTGCTTTTTCAAAATCTTTTGCTAAATGATGAAGTCTTTTCGTCAGGACTTGCAGCGCAGACTTTCTTGCAAAACGTTTTGAGTTAGAGGGAATCACATCCCATGGGGCCTTTTTTGTGTCGTTTTTATCCAGGAATTCATCCACTGCTTCTACGTATTTGTTCCAGTGCTTGCGGGCCTTGATATCATCTTCAGTAATTTTCCACCGCTTAAAGGGATCGTTTAATCGTTCTTCAAAACGTTCCAGCTGCTCGTCTTTCGTCACGGCCAGAAAAATCTTCACGAGAATGATTCCGTCTCTTACAAGTGACTCTTCGAATTCTCTGATTTCTTGGTAAGCATCTTTGATCCGGTCGGGGTCCGTGAGCTTCTCCACATTTTCCACCAGCACCCGTCCATTCCAGGAGCG
>JBKJNQ010000201.1:0-9350 GCA_046593575.1 Bacteriovoracaceae bacterium | reverse complement strand
AGGGAAACTTGCTGCTTATCCCATCGGTAGCTGCCGTTGACATCGTAAGTTTCAAAAGAACTTAGTTTCACCGTTTTCCCGCTGAAATTATCTTTCCGTGAATCAAACCATCTTCCCTTGGCAAAAAGTTCAATGGAATCACTTAGGAAAAATGTTCCGGAAAGCTGGGCCATATTATAGGGCCTTCTCAGAACCACGGATTGCTCTTCCCGGAATTGCTGATGAGTGAAGGAGCTGCGGATCTCACCTCTTTCTTTTTTCCATTTAATGGAAGGCTCAACTCCTTCGGCAATAAATCTTCCCTGGTTCCGATAACCACTGTTTGTAAAGGCGATGAGATTGGAAAGCCTGTTTTGAAAGAAGACGTTTTCAAATTCCCAGGAAGATACTTTCTTTTTCCAGCTCGCTTCGTAGGACTGGTTACTCTCTGGCACAAGATTCGTATTCCCTATTGCGGGAAATCCAATCAACGGGGGACCATACAATTGATAAAGTGAGGGAGATTTGTAGCCACGAGAATACTGAAAGGACCATATACCGGTAAATGTTTTCGCTTCAACACCCGTTGATCCTGTCAGAAAATTTCCGTAGCGTGAGTGATGATCTCCGCGAAGTCCCCCTTGAAAGGAAAAGGCTTCGTTTTTAAGAATTCCTTGCATGAAAAAAGAATTAAGCGTGAAGGATTTTTTCTCCGCCAGCTGGAAAGTTTCAATTTCCGACGAAAGACCCGTTAATATTTTCGCATTCTCATTCCCTACTTCCAGGAGGGCCTCATTCTGGTAAAGATTCCCGGCGAATGCCTGCTTGCCGGAAAAAACACTGTGGATCACTCTTTCATTCCGGTTAAGACCGTTTCGAAGAGACACTGCGAGATTATCCGCAACTGAGACACTGCTTTTTTGCTGAAAGAGATACTGATGATTACGGCTATTCTCTTTTGAGCTATCACCGCTGATATCCAGCTCATTTCTTCCTTCGATAAAGGAGGCCAGAATATCAGTTTTGACTGAAGGAAGAAATTCGTGAGAAGAGGAACTCGTAAGCTGAGTGATCTCACTGCCATCTCTTTCAGTAGCGTTGTAGCGTTTATTATTGAAGCGTGAGATTCCATCCGTTCTCTGGCGAATCACACTCACTGTTCCCGATGACCAATCCTGACGGTAAGAGGCACCCGCAGTTCCGAAACTTCCCCCACTCAGGGTGAGTTTTTTTTCAGGAGTTTTAGAACCTTTCCTGCTCACCATCTCGATGTGTCCACCCATGGCGTCTGATCCGAACAAAATTGCCTGTGGCCCTTTGTGCACCTGGATTTCTTCAATCGAAGTAAGAGACAAAAACGCAGCATCGAACTGCCGGTCAGTATTGGAAGGATCATTGAGTTTAAGGCCATCGAGAGTAAAAGAGACGTGCCTCGCCTCAGTCCCCCGGATGAAAAAAGAAGTCCTTCCCCCCGGTCCGCCATTTTGTGAGCTCACAAGTCCGGGAACCCGTTCGAGAACCTGAGACACAAGTGGAATTGCAGACTGCTCGAGATCTTCTTTTGTAAGAGTTTCTGTCTGGCTGAAAGTGTAGACCTTGATTTTTTTTGAAGCGTTGACTTCAATCTGATCAAGCTTCTCCTGCGAAAATGCGAAAGGTGAGAACAAGAGAAAAATAAAAAGAAGCGACAAGTGATCCTCCCCGGGAATGTCGTGGTCATGACTCCGTATCTGACTTCCTTTCGGTTACAGTTGCGGGACAGTGCTGGATTCTCACCAGCTTCCGGGGGATCATGAATGTCTAGGGTAACTTATATGAGGTACCGGGAGCAAGTAAACTCGTCGTCACATTCTGATATCGATAAGTGCCGTCTTCAAGGACAGTAACGTTCGCCTGGCGAGCATCCATTACCGTCACCATGGAGTCACCAAGGACAGTGAAACTTTCGTCTTCGTTGATAAGAATGGCGGTTGATTCGTCAATGCCGACACCGACGAGTGAGGGATGATCAAGCACAACACTCAGAAGGCGGTCATGACGATTTCTTTTCAGGAAGTGCTGATCAAGGACATAGGACTTGACGAAACCGAATCCCGAAGTTGTTTCGACCATGTTCTTTTTCACACCTTCGATTCTGTCAAATGGCGGAAGCACATCTCCGGTCAGCATGATTTCACTCATGATCGCTGTTCCAGCACTCGTTCCGGCAAAATGAAGATTATCACTGAATCTCTGTCTTATAAGCTTCAGAGATTCAGAGCCAGCGAAAGCAGAAAGAAGATCGTTCTGCGAACCACCGGTAAAAAAGATGAGACGGGCTTCCTGAATTTCTTTCAGGCAAAACGGAAGATCAACATTCGCGCGGGTACAGGAAAATACTTTTACCCCACCGGCACCGACATTCATTAACTGTGCTTGTGCCGACGCACTCACTTCTTCCGGAATAGAACTCGCGAGAGGAATGATGAGAATTTTTCCGCCCGAAAGTTTCACCATCTCTACCAGAATTTCCTGTGAATGATTTCCACCGCCAATCAGGAGAAGTTTTCCTTTTCCATAGGCAGCAGCCGTCATAACAAACAAAGCAAAGAAGAGAATTTTCATATTCGTGAATATAAGAGGATGCAGTCAAAGATGCCAACATAAAGACACGATCCTGAATCGTTTTCATAAAGATAATCCTTCAAAGTGCCTGTATTTGCGTTAGGTCAGGATGGGTATTCCTCGGGAGATTTATAATCATCCTATGAACATCAACAACAGATCTTATGAGCGTTTTGAGGCCTCACCAGGAACCTGGGTCAAGCTGAGAAAGCATGGTCCAGATGCCTATATTCATCAGCTGATTGACGTTTCCAAGGGCGGCATGAGTTTTGTGTCTACCGACTCAGATGAATTCAAGCGCGGTGATCATTTTATAGTTCTGGATTTTAAAAACAAAAAGCTAAAACAGAAGATCATCGCCGTTGTGAGATATGTGAAAGTGAATGTTGAGATTGAAGATAAATATGTAGATTACAAAGTCGGCATTGAATTTTTAAAAAGCATTGATTAAATAAAAAAAGGCTCCTTACGGAGCCTTTTTTTATCAAGCAGTCTTTTCTTCCCACTCTTCAAAAAATACTTTTTCTTCCTCGTATATCTTGTCACGGATTGCCTTGTGTTTAGGCGAACCGTAAGGTTCTTTGTGAATCTTATTTCGTGACATGTCTTTTTGTTTTTCAAACTGACGTTCTGCTTTCTCCACGACAAGATCGAGTGACTTGTACATGTTGTCGGCAGAGGCCTTGGCAAAGAAATCAAATTTTGGTCCGTGGATTTTCACCTCGGCCCAGTGTTCATCATTGTGAACCCAGCAAAGCCAGTGAACACTGATGTTTCCGTGGAAATACTTCTCAAAATGTTCTGATTTCTCAGTAATACGTTGATCAAGCGCAGGAGTGTGATCGAGATGCTTAAAAGAAATTTTTAATTTCATGCTAAACGTGCCTCTATAAAAATATGTTTCTATTACTGAACAATATTCTTTTCGTCATTATTCTGTTTTTTCCTGACCTCCTTTTATTTTTTTCTTTTTGATGATGGAGCAATTCCCATCATCTCACGGTATTTCGCGACTGTACGGCGTGCCACCACGATGTCTTTCGTACTCAAAAGCTCGGAGATTTTCTGATCGGAGAGCGGCCTTTTGGGATCTTCATTCCCGATCATCTCTTTGATTTTCAGTTTCAGTGATTCGCCCGCGATATCAATACCACCATTCTTCCCACCGATACCGGCGTTGAAGAAATACTTTAATTCAAATGTTCCGATCGGTGTGTGCATGTACTTATTTGTCGTCACACGCGAAACCGTGGACTCGTGCATGCCAATCTCGCCAGCGATGTCTTTCAGGATCATCGGCTTAAGGAACGCCGGACCTTTCTTAAAGAACTCTTGTTGAGTTTTTACGATGGAGTTAGCGACTTTATAAATCGTCTTCTGACGGTTCTCGATAGATTTAATGAGCCACATCGCCGCGCGCAGTTTGTCCTGCACGAATTCTTTCGCTTCAGCATTACTCTCACCCGATTTAATGAGTGACTTATAGAGATTCGATACTCTGAGACGAGGGACACCTTCGTCATTCACCTGGACCACAAATTCTCCGCCCACTTCTGCGACGAAGATATCTGGAACCACATACTGAGTTTCCTCAGCAGAAACCAGACGTCCCGGTTTCGGATTGAGACCCATGATGATGAATTCTGCTTCTTTTACTTTGTCTTTTGAAACACCAAAATCCTTTGAGATTTTTGTGTAATCCTTTTTCTCAAGTTCCTTCAGGTTTCTCTCAATGATGAGCTCAACCAGGGGTGATCTTTCCGGAAGCATACGGGCCTGAATCCCGAGACACTCTTCCAGGTTCTGGGCACCACAACCAACGGGATCAAGGTGCTGAACCATTCCGAGCATACCAAGGGCCTGGTCACGGTCTGTAATTTTTGAGCGGTCAACGATTTCTTCGAAAGGAATTTCGAGGAATCCGTCGTCATCAATGTTCCCGATGAGATCTAAGCAAAGGTTAAGTTCATCAGTTGATAAGCTTTCCATACGGATCTGCCACTCGAGATGCTCCTGGAGTGATTGACCTTTTGAGACCATGTTTTCATAGCTCGGAAGATCATCCGGAGAAACGTTCTCCTTCATATTCGGAGAAGACGATGAGGATGAATTAAACGACTCGCTATACGATTCCCAATCGAAAGTATCTTTGGCGCCTTCAATCAGCTCTGGTCCGGAAAAGTCATCGGCCTTAGCTTCCTGAGCGTCCATTTCCTCGCGGGATGAATCCACTTCGGAAGCAGATTCGCCATCGATTTCCTCGAGCATGGGATTCTCTACCATCTCCTGCGAAATGAGGGTGGTCATCTCGAGGTGAGTGAGAGTCAGTAGCTTAATCGCTTGCTGGAGTTGTGGCGTGATCATCAGACTTTGTGTCTGCTTCAGCCCTTGACTCATCTTAATTGCCATAGGAAAGCTCCCTACATCTTAAATTCTTCACCTAAGTAAAACTTACGTGCGACTTCATTATTAATAATCTCTTCCGGCGTTCCACTCACCAGGAGTTCACCAGCGCTCATGATGTAAGCGCGATCAACAATCCCCAGCGTTTCTCTCACGTTGTGATCCGTGATGAGGACACCGATATTCTTCGCCTTGAGCCGCTTGATGATCGCCTGGATGTCATGGACGGCCAGCGGATCAACTCCTGCAAACGGTTCATCTAACAAAACAAATTTCGGATCAAGGGCAAGTGCTCTCGCAATCTCAACCCTTCTCCGCTCACCACCCGACAACTCTCTTCCTTTGGATTTCCGGATATGATCCAGACCAAAATCACGAATAAGATTATCGAGGTTATTCTGCTTTTCCTTATCGGACAGATCCCGGATTTCCAGGACCGAAAAAATATTTTCTTCTACCGTAAGTTCCCTGAAAACAGAGGCTTCCTGAGGCAAATAACCAATCCCTTTCTTCGCGCGGACGTGAAGAGGATCTCTCGTCACGTTCTCGTTCATCAGATTAATTTGTCCTTCATCAGCTTTCACTAGTCCCACCATCATATAAAACGAAGTGGTTTTTCCGGCACCGTTTGGGCCCAGGAGTCCAACGACTTCGCCTCTTTCCACATCAATACTCACGTTCTTTACAACCTGCCGGCCATTATATGTTTTCTTAAGATCTCGAGCGTGGAAGCTGGCGGGGCCGGCTGCGGTGTTCATCAGACTTTTCCTTTCATTTCTTCTTCTTCATCTGTACATCCGACATCGCATCGTCCACCTCAATCAAATCCGTGTTCTCACGTACGGTGATGCGATAACCTTTAATCACATCGGTCCCCTGCTCCACTCGCGGAGCACCGGACAGAATCATTTTATCCTCGCGGCCAAAGCCCTCGAGTCGTTCTGCAAACGCCTTACGTTCCGTCACCCCAGTTTGAGGATTATTCAGAGTTTCCGTCATTTTCACATCGTCATTCATAACGAAATACTTGAGTGATTTGTTGAAGTTCTCGAGATAGATATCAGCTTTTCCAGCAGTTAGCCGGTAGTTATCACGCTTCAGAAAGACGTTCCCTTCCAGATGGGCAAGAGACTCAATTCCATCGAGAACGAGTTCTTGGGAGGTGAAAATCATCGTCCCTTCATAACGGCGCTTCCTTTGCAGGACGCCGTTAACCGATCCACTAAAGGCACTGTTTTTTTGTTTTGGTCGGGCCTTCATCCTTTCCGAATTAATCTTCAGTTCATCTCCTGTTTTAAAATCGTGACCGGTAAAGTGGACATTCCCTTTTGCCTGGATGAGATCTTTCTTGAAAAAATATTTCACCTTGTCCGCTTCATAAAGGGCTTCATCAGAATTTACTTTCACTTCACCTTCGAGAAGCAAACTGTCTTTGGCCTTTCGATAAACGCCTTCTCGTGCCTGGTATTTGAGAGGAACATTTTTTTGCTGTTGATTATAAATTCCTACTGGCTGATCGAACTCAGCCACATCCTCTCCCTGCGAGCGCATCTTGAGGGCAGATAAACTCATAAGAGGTAGACCATTTTTTAAATGGAAGTAATCAAGGTTTTCCACCAGCGTGTACTCGGGCGCCATTTCTCCCGCCATTCCACCGCTTTTTTCCGATGAACTTTTGATGGTGAAAGCGAGAGTTACAATGAACGCATTGAGAGCGAGATAGCAGGCAATAATTATTGTTGAACGTGGGTTTCGCATGATCATCTCTTCATTCTACTCCCGGGAAACAATTCCAGATAGTTACCAAAACTTTCCAGCTTTTCTGACAGAGGAAAAGAGGTGACGTTTTTGGTCAGATTTTGATACTTTTTGAATATGCAAAATCAAACACTTCCCGAATCTTCCACACTGGCGGAACTCGTCGCTCAGGGCGTAAAGCTGACTCCCATGATGGAGCAGTACTACGCAGTGAAAAAGCTCTATCCGGATATTCTTCTGATGTTCCGCATGGGGGATTTCTACGAGATGTTTTTTGAAGATGCTCGCGAAGCCGCGCGCCTTTTGAATATCTCTCTCACTGTTCGCGGAAAGCTCGGCGATTTTCCGATTCCGATGGCGGGCATTCCTCATCATGCAGCTGCTGTTTACGTTGACCGCATTTCTAACCTCGGAAAAAAAGTTGTGATCTGCGAGCAGCTGGAAAATCCCAAAGATGCCAAGGGTATTGTTAAACGTGGTGTCACGCAGATCGTGAGCCCGGGTATGCCTTTCGATCTCGACAAG
Organism: Bacteriovoracaceae bacterium; assembly: GCA_046593575.1. Lineage (GTDB taxonomy): Bacteria > Bdellovibrionota > Bacteriovoracia > Bacteriovoracales > Bacteriovoracaceae > Peredibacter. The sequence goes on along the minus strand of JBKJNQ010000201.1, from coordinate 2,081 downwards.
GGAACGACTTCAGAAAATAAATTCATCGCCTCTGGTTTTTATAACAACAAAATTTTCACTCTAGTTCTGCTGGATTTCACGACAGGTGATTTTTATGGTGTGACGTTCAAGACGATCGAAGAGTTCTGCGAACGACTTCTTATGATCCGGCCCAAGGAGTTCATCGCTTACCTCGGACAGTGGGAAAAATTCCCGATGGTCGAAGAATATCTCCACAGCATGGATGTGCTCAAAACTCATCTTTCCCAGGAATACTTCGAAGAGAAGCATTCAGGTTTCTACATTCAAAAACTCATTCCTACTTATCAGCGTGACGGGATCATTCTCTCTCATCCTGATGTGCTCTGCCCGCTGGGAGCACTGTCGTATTATGTCTCTTCCACGCAGACGATTGAGCGCATCAGCCATCTTCGACCGTTTCGTCTGGTGAACAATGATGAAACGATGAAAGTGACTTTCTCGACTCTCGCGGGACTGGAAATCTTCCCACGCTCAAGAGAAACGGCGATGAATTCGGTTCTGGGATTTATGGATAAAACAAAAACGTCGATGGGCTCGCGCTATCTCCGTCAATATTTCCAGTCTCCCCTTTGTGATCTTGCAATGATTGAAAAACGCCTGGATCTCGTGGAGAAACTCACGAAATCTCAGGATGTGATCAAGGTTCTCCGTCAGGAACTGACTGAAGTCCGTGACATTGACCGGATCATGGCGAAGATCTCGACCAGAAAAACCGTCGCTGGCGATATTCTGAATCTCGCCGGAGCCCTTGAGATTTTTGCCAACATCGAAGTGGTCATGAATAAAAATGACCTGACTTTTTTCCAGAAGCTTCCGAAAAAAGATACTGAGTTTCTCGTAACCCTGGCGTCTGAAATCAGAGCAACTATCAGTGATGAACTTGGTGCTCACCCGGACAAGGGAAATCTCATTAAGCCTGGTGCCTCGAAAGAGCGAGACCGTCTGGCGAAGCTTTCCAACTCTGCTGCTGATGAAATCCTGAAGCTCGAAACAAAATACAGGACCACCACAGGAATTGGGAATCTCAAGATCAAGCACAATAATATTTCGGGCTACTTCATCGAGATTTCAAACTCTCATCTTTCGAAAGTACCGAAGTCATTCCAGCGCCGGCAAACACTTGTGAATAACGAGCGCTACATCACAGACGAGCTTGAGACCTTTGAAAAAGATGTGACGACAGCACTTTCGAAACTCATGAAGCTCGAGAAAGAAATATTCGACGGCATTTGTCTTACGATTGCTGATCACTCGCATTTACTTCTGGATGTCGCCAAACGTTTTGCCCAGATCGATGTCTTTCAGGCACTCGCCTGGACCAGTGTTCAGGAAAACTTCGTACGTCCGACTTTCAGTGAAAAAACAAAAGTCGACATTAAGGGAGCATGGCACCCCCTTATTAAGGCCAATATCCGCGAAAGTTTCGTTACTCACTCAATTACTCTCGATGAGAATTCTCATTTTGGTTTGATCACGGGTCCGAACATGGCGGGTAAAACCACTGTCATGCGGGAAGTGGCGATCATCCAGTATCTGGCACAATTGGGGTGTTTTGTTCCGGCAGCATCAGCTGAACTTGGCGTGTGTGATTATCTCTTTTCACGCCTCGGAGCTTCTGATGACATCATCAAAGGCCAGTCTACGTTCATGGTGGAGATGGCAGAAACTGCTGAAATTCTCCGTCATGCTTCTGATAAATCCCTCATCATTCTCGATGAGATCGGTCGTGGGACTTCCACCTACGATGGTCTCTCAATTGCGTGGGCACTGGTTGAGCATTTCGTGAAAATGAAATCTCTCACGCTATTTGCCACTCACTATCATGAGCTGATTGAACTCGCGGAAAGCCTTCCGGGAGCAAGAAACTTCACTGTCCGGACTGAGCAGAAGAATGGAAAAGTTCAGTTCATGTACGAGCTGATTGAACAGGGTGCGACCCAGAGTTTCGGTATTCACGTGGCCGAACTCGCGGGCCTTCCACGCGAAGTCCTGAAGCGCTCGCGCGAAATCCTGAAAGGTCTGGAGAAGAGCCAGGGCAATGTTGGAAAAGAGATCGTGAA
>JBKJNQ010000132.1:0-10825 GCA_046593575.1 Bacteriovoracaceae bacterium | reverse complement strand
CACGTCAGACGTGTAAAGCTCTTCGAGCTCCCCGGCAATTTTCATGAAATCATTTTCAGAGATCCCACCTTCCGAAACACCTACCGGGATATTCATGGGAGATGCGAGATCGTATCCATAAGGGCACGCGACCAGAGGAAGCGAAATGAGAAGAGTGAGAAGAAATGTTTTCATCCTCCGATGCTACAGGATGGATTTCCAGAATAGCAAGGTCAGGAATGACAGCGGAACTCCGAGACCCAGCATTAGGGCCGCGAGTTTCGGACGAAGATTATGCGCCTGAGCAACGATCGTTGACGTCACCATCGGCGCCATCGCAGCTTCCATCACAGCGACTCTTCCAAATGTACCAGTGAGATTCAGGGCCTTCATAAGTCCCAGGATAATGAGCGGAGATATAATGAGCTTAAAAACTAATCCCGCAGCGAGGTATTTTTTTTCCGTCCGGATGTCACTTAAACGGAGCTGAAGACCAACAGAGATCAGCGCCAATGGCGTGAGCATGCCTGCGAGGCGATCAAGAATAATCTCTCCCGATCCACTCGCCCTCCAGCCAAAGCTTGTGAGAATAAGTGCCAGCGCAAAAGAAAGGAACGGCGGAAAAATCAGGATTCTGAGAGCGAGATCCCGCTTCCGTAAGACACCCGCTGAATATTTATTGGCAACGACTAATCCAAGACTCGAAACGATGAGAAAGGTTCCCGGTTGATCAAAAAAAATGGCGTAACGTAACCCTTCCGTCCCGTACAAGGCTTCGATCACAGGAAATCCGACGAACGCTGTATTCCCCAAACCTGCTGTCAGGATCAACGCCCCCTTCACTTCATTAGACCATGTCGTTTTTTGAAAAACTCCCCACGCCAGAAAAAATAAAAACCACGGCACCAGACAGAGGGCGATGAGGCCCGGGTTCCAGGAGAGACCCGGAATACTTTTAAAAATTAAAGCAGGAAGAGCGACGTAGAGAATGATCTGATTAATTGTTTGCGGGGCATTTTCCGGAACAGACTTCACCCGTCTCAGGAAAATCCCGACGACGAGTGAAAGGAGAATGATCAAAAGATTTGCCAAGATTTTAAGCGTTCCGGTTGATGTTGTTCAGATCTTCGAAAGCAGACTTCAGGCGCTTCACGAAGTTCTCTTCCCCTTTTCTGAGGAAGACCCGCGGATCGTAGTATTTTTTATTCGGTGATTCAGATCCTTCCGGATTTCCCAGCTGAGTCTGAAGATACGCCTCTTTCTCTTTGTAGAAGTTCTTGATGCCTTCCCAAAACGCCCACTGCATATCGGTGTCGATGTTCATCTTGATCACGCCGTAATCAATCGCCTCGCGGATTTCTGACTGGAGAGAGCCCGACCCGCCGTGGAAGACGAAAGAAACTGGCTTCATACCGGTTCCATATTTCTTCTGAACATAGTCCTGAGAATTTTTCAGGATAATGGGAGAAAGTTTTACATTTCCCGGTTTATAAACTCCGTGAACGTTTCCGAAAGAAGCCGCGATCGTAAAGTTAGCTCCCACTTCACGGAGGTGTGAGTAAGCAAATGCCACGTCTTCCGGCTGAGTGTAGAGTTTTGAATTGTCGACGTGACTGTTATCAACGCCATCTTCTTCCCCACCGGTTACACCGAGCTCGATTTCAATCCCTGTCTGCATAGCATTCATGCGCTTAAAGTATTTTGTAGAAATTTCAATATTCTCTTCAAGAGACTCTTCGGAAAGATCCAGCATGTGAGAAGAGAACAATGGTTTCTTATGAGTCTTGAAGTTTGCTTCACCCGCATCGAGCAGATGATCAATCCATGGGAGAAGTTTTTTTGCGGCATGATCGGTATGGACGATGACCGGAACTCCGTAGTGCTCAGCGAGCAACTGAATATGCATGGCGCCTGAGATCGCCCCGAGTGCAGCTGCCTTATCGTTTTCAAGCTTAAGAGTTTTGCCGGCGTAGAACTGTCCTCCGCCATTGGAGAACTGAATGATGACCGGGGAATTGACGGCTTTGGCAGTCTCAAGAACTCCATTCACCGAACTGGTACCCACAACGTTCACAGCAGGGATCGCAAATTTATTTTCTTTCGCGTGTTGATAAAGATCCTGGAGAGCGGATCCAAAGACTAAACCTGGTTTAAATTTCATGGCGATTCCCCTTTGTTTAACTCGAAAAATTGTATGAGAATGAGGGGTAATTGAAAAGGATTCACGATGAGTATTAACACGAGTGAGTTACAGGACTATTTTCGGAAGCTATTGACGCCCGAAAACTTCGAAGACTATGCACCTAATGGCCTTCAGGTAGAGGGAAAATCACAGATCAGTCGTGTGGCCTTTGCAGTCTCTGCCACTCAGGATTCGATCCAGAAGGCACAGAATTGGGGTGCAGATGCTCTCGTAGTGCATCACGGAATTTTCTGGAAGCATCAGGGTGCAAGAACAGTCACAGGTGCTTGGGGCGAGAGAGTCAAAGTGCTCGTAAAATCTGATACCAATCTTTTTGCTTATCACCTCCCGCTCGACGGTCATGCAGAAATCGGGAACGCTGTGAGCTTAGGAAAAGCACTGGGTCTTATCGACATGCAGCCGTTTGCACTTCATAAAAAACAACCCATGGGGGCCAAGGGAAAATTCCCTTCTCCACTCAAGGCTTCCGAACTAAAAAAAAATCTGGAAAAAACTCTTCAGCATCCCGTGATACTCGCGACTCCAGATGAAAACCATCCCATCGCTTCGCTCGGGATCATTACCGGTGGAGCGAACAATGAATGGGTTGAGGCGATGAAAGAAAATCTCGATGCCTATCTCACCGGGGAAATTTCCGAATATAACTGGCATGATGCTAAGGAGGCCGGCATTCATTACTTTGCGGGCGGACATCACGCGACGGAAAGATTCGGCATCATCGCTTTAAAAGAAAGAGTGGAAAAAGAACTGAAGCTTGTTTGTGAATTTTTCGATTCTCCCAATCCGGCATGAAAATCCTTGATAGACTTCTCTTTCTGGCGGGCCCGATTCTTTTCATCCTCGTTCTCGCTCTTCCGCTCCCGTTGGAAAGTTCTCAGAAAAATCTCGCTGCTGTCATGGCACTCACGATTTCCTGGTGGCTCGCCCCGAAGATTGCACTTCCTGTAACAGGTCTCATCGCTCTTTGTCTGTGCGCCCTTCTGGGAGTGGCAAGCTTTCAGGATTGTCTGAAGGGCTTCTCAAATCCCGTGATCTTCCTCTTCATGGGAGGCTTCTTCATGGCGCTCGCCATTCACGCGCAGAAAGTAGATATCTGGATAGCGGAACGATGCCTCTCTTCAAAGCTCGTGAACGGCAGCCCCAAGCGGGTCATGATCATGGTGACCATTCTTACCGCAATATTCTCGGCTTTCCTTTCGAATACCGCCACGGCCGCCATGTTCATGCCGATAGCGATCTCTCTTCTCCACCACCTGAAAATTGATAAAGGACATCCCAGTGCGGGCCTTCTTCTCATGATTGCCTATGCAGCGACCATTGGCGGAATTGCGACACCTATCGGGACTCCACCCAACGTTTTGGCGATTTCGCTCCTTGAAAATCTCGTGGGTGTGAAAATCGGATTTCTTCAGTGGATGATTCTCATGCTCCCGGCAACATTCCTTGTGATGACAGCACTTATTTTCATGTTCCGAAAAGAGCTGAGTCACCTTCCGAAAAAAACGGGTCTCATGAAATCTCCCCCTCCACTCAATTCTTCACAGAAGAAAGTGGTCATGGTGATGGTCATGACAATGGTTCTTTGGATTCTTCCGAGTCTGGCGACCCTGAGTCTGGGAGCAGAGAAGGAAATCTCGAAACTTCTTACCTCGCGCCTTCCGGAAGGTATGGTGGGACTCTTCATGGGAACACTTTTATTTTTTATTCCGGACGGGAAAGGAAAACAGCTTCTCTCCTGGGATGATGCCCACAAAATTGACTGGGGCACCTTGATACTTTTCGGAGCAGGTATTTCGCTCGGAGAACTTGTATTCCAGACTAAACTCGCGGCGGTTCTGGGAAGTCATCTTCCTTTTGCGACTCTTCCGATTATCGGCGGGCTCCTTCTTCTTATTTCTCTCACCGTTTTCGGTTCAGAGATGGTGAGCAATACGGCGATTGCTAACCTTCTCATCCCACTGACGGTAGCAACTCCGCCCTTTAGTGAGAGTCCCATCATTCCGGTCCTCGCGGTCGCTCTCGGTAGTTCACTGGCGTTCATGATGCCGGTAGGAACTCCTCCCAATGCCATTGCCTTCGGAACCGGTATGATTCCCCTGAAAGTCATGCTGAAGAAAGGCCTCTGCCTCAACATCGTTTCCATCGGTACCATTCTTCTTTTAAGTCTTTTTTACTTCAAGGTGATCCTGTGAAAATCCTGATCTCATTATTCTTCGTATTCTCCGCAATCGCTGCAGCTGCGCCTGTTAGCGAAACCAATTTCACATCAGGTGAAACAGTTCCTGGCCTCAGGACAATTTTTGAGTGGGAATTTCCGAAATGTCAGCGGCTTGAAATAGAGAAAAAAGAATCGCTCTCTCAAATGAAGAAAAAAAGTGTTCGTTTTGTGTTTCTGATCGGAAGACTCTCGCCCGCGAAATGCGAAGGAACGGGTCTCCGTTATGAAATCGATGCTCATCCCACATGGATGACCCATTATTTTGTGGTGGTAGATAGAAATGTGAAGTTAAAAAATCTCGAAGCCGTTAAATAAATTAACGTCTGGCCTTTTTCACGAGGAAGTACTGCTCACCCATATCATTGGTGTTGTAAGCAGCAAGCTCCGCCAGCGGTCCATAGCCAGAATAGAGATCACAACGGGCATTCCCTTTGATCGCTCCACCAGTATCCTGAGCAATAAAGAAGCGAGAGAAAGGGGCCTTAATAATTCTTCCGTTCTCATCAACATGCGTGGGCTTCACGGCCTTCACGAAATTAATCAGACCGGTAGTTTTATAAATTTTTGCATCGAGAGCAAGTGAACGGTTTTCAGTAAGTGGGATATTATCCAGACCTACCGGCTCTTCCGCACTTTCCTTGAAATAAACATACGAAGGATTGGTGGCGAAGATCTCTTCTTCTTTTTCAGGATGATCAGCGAGAAAACGTCTCTGCGCAGGAACAGAAGCGTCCCCGTTCAGGTAGCCCTGTTGAACCATATACCTATAAACCATCTGGAAAGGACGCTCATTTTTTCCATCGTAAGAAAGGTAGCTGTAAGAGTAGCTTCCATTGTCGTTAAAGATTTTGATGCGACCGCCGCCCTGAACGTGAAGCAGATAAAGATCATAGAAAGAATCTTCCACGTAAAAGAGCTCAAGCCCCATGCCTTCGAGAGCACCCTTATAATCAATTTCTACCCGGGTGTGATTCTGATGAGCAGGATCAGTCGGTTTTTTGAATATAGGATGCTTGAATCTTTCTGTGCGAACGCGAGATCCCGTTAAATCCGGAGAATAGTAAGACGTGAAGTGAGTCGTGTTTCGCCCTTCTCTCGATCCCATTTCATTTCTCTTAGGATTCGGACTATAGATCACAAACTTATCATTCATTTCCTGATTGAGTTTCGTGTGACAAGTCTCGCGGGGTTCAGTCTCCATGCAGGCATGCACCCGTGAAGTGATATCTTTTAAAAGCTGAAGAGAGGTTTTAAGAATGGTTTTTGGATAAGTCGTCGACCCGAACTTAATCGTGCCTCCGAGACTCTGAACTTCATATGAAGTGAGCTGGCGATCAATGGCGATTGAGAGATTTTCAAAATTAAGATCATCCATGAACTCCACTGATTGGAGGACGCGGGAAGTGGGAGTGATCTCCTGAGCAAAAGTGCTTAAGCTCATGCATAACATTAAGAAACTGATTATCTTCACGCCAACCCCTGATCTATGTATTCATTCTAGGTTAAGTTTTCATGACGTCGTCTGTCAAAGGCTTTTGCCCATGAGTAAAATGTCCGTCCCCTGGAAGTCTAGAGTGACCTCAAAGTTAAAGCCAAGTCTCTGGTAGAAACTTTTATTCCGTGAGTCAGGGCCCGTCATGATATGGACTCCAGTGATATTCATTCTTTGAAACTGCTTTTCAAGTTCTAAGAAAAGCTTACTTCCGAGCCCCATACCACGGGCGTCCGAATGAAAGTTCACGTGGAGGTGCGCCGGATAGGTCTCATAAAAACTCTCAAAGGTTCTGAGGTGCGGCTGAAGCTCGTAAAAGGCCTCGTTTCTGGTTACCGGTGAGCCCGCCATATAACCCAGAATCCGGTCGCTTTTAGCAATCCAGAAATACTCGGCGTAGTGCTCAAGGTAATGCCCAAGATATTTTCGGAAGAATGCTTCCCGCTCCTGCTCATTACGGAAATCTTTTTTGGCCGATGTCTCGAAATAGATTTCCCGAAGCTCTGCAAGATCTTTGGCGGTGGGATTCGTGAGTTTTACGATCGCTGGCATAAATTCCAGACCTGGTATTTCGCGCGATACGGAGGATCGATGTGTTTCACATCCTTGGGTGCTTCAAATTTATAGAGATAAATCCAGTGAGGAAGGAATGTTTCAATCATCTGTAAAAGTGGCAGCTCGGGATTTTTCTGTAGAATCTGCTTGGTCGTAAAATACCAGTCGAAGAGTGATTCAAAATCCGCAGTGTCCCGCAATGTTTCAAACTCACCATGAAAATCTTCCGGCATTTTTTTCGTGAAGGCCTTCGTCACCTTGGCCCAACGCTGGAGTCTTTTTCCGGTTTCCGAAGAGAGATTAAAAAATTTCTGCCAGCTGCTACTATCAATCTCTTCCCACTCAAGAGCAATGATCCAGGACTCATGCTTCGACGGCATGGCGAGAACTTTCTCAAGATTCGGAATCTTCGCTTTCATGTCTTCAACAGGAAGAGAAAATTCCGGATGAATTTCTTTTTCCTCAAGGCATTTTCGATAGAAGAGAAGTGGATTTCCGGACTTCTGCATCTCTGTCCAGAAGTAGGCGGCAGAGATTCCGCTTAACTTCATGCCTGCGAGATCTTTTTTAAGTTCTTCACTGAAAGAGAATCCGAGTTTAGTGGAAAACCTGAGCGCTCTCAAAAAACGCACGGGATCTTTGGCGAAATCCTCGCTGCAGGGATGAAGCATCTTCTCGCGCAGATGAAGGAGACCGTTCAGGGGATCCATCATTTCCGATTTTCCATTCACCGTCAGTCTGACGCCCATGGCATTGATCGTGAAGTCCCGGCGTTTCACCGACTCTTCAAAGGGAGTCCGGAAATCAAAACTCACCGAGAAGTTTTTATGATGATCTTCATCGGTAAAAGTTTCTTTCCTTGGAGGAGAGAGCTCAAACTCCATGTTGTGAGCTTCAACCCGCAGAACGTCGTAAGGAAGGAAAGTCACTCTGCCAATTTGCCCGAGTTCCTTCCCGAGGTCTTTCCAGTTTTTTAGTTCCCATGCAAGTGAGGCATGAGTGACTTCCATGTCCCAGTCCTTACCGATTTTTCCCTCGAGAAAATAATCACGGACAATCCCACCCACGATCGTGACAACGTAACCGTGTTTTCCCAACAGTTCGTTTATTGCGATCAGGCTAGCGGGAAGATTTTTTTCAAAATTCTTAAGATTGCTCACCCGATTATTATTCAAGAGGAGCGTTTCTTTGCCTATAGTTAATGTCACTTGAACATGACAAAACTTATGCAAAGCATCGCACTATTTCTCCTGATGACGAGTATCGCCTGGTCACAGGTGTCCTCACAGATGCCTGAGCTCTCGGTTTCCACCGAAACGATGACACAGGAACTTCAGCAGGTTCTGATTGATGGAAAACTTTCGAAAGATCTGATCGATCTCCAGATTGATTATCCTGAAGGCGATACCGTCAGGGTTCTGTGTAAAAGAGATAAATTCACCCTCGTCATTAAGGCCCAGCATGAAAGGCTCTCGCTAGTGATGAAGGGCCTGCGTGAAATGGGGTTCCTCTTTCCTCATCCGGAAGTTCAAATCACTCCGACACTTTCCCGCATGAAACAGACGTGCGGAAAAACCTATCAATGGCGTCCTGCTTTAAAATATCGCGGCTCGCACCTTCACACTCTTCACCCGAGTGAATGGATGGAAGCTTTCTTCACCAAGAAAGGAAATCCGGATGTCGCGATGAAGACCGTGAGATGGCTGGCCCGAAACCAGCAGAACCTTATGGACGTGAGTCTTTTAAGAGTTCCGCTTTCCAGAATCAGAAAAAACATCGGTCCCGCTTTTTCTTTCGCGCGCACTCTCGGCATCTATACTGGTGTTTCTCTCGGGATCGCACTTCAGCAGCAAAAAAGTTACAAGCTTCTTTCGATCTGGCAGTCCATCCTTGGCTGGGGAGCAGAAGACAGTATCAAGAAAGGTCTCGAAGATCTCACGCGCGCTCTCCCCCTTTCCTATGTTGTTCTTGAAGGCGGGACCAGTGAGTTTACCCCGACCAATTACGAGAAGACTTTAGAATGGCTGAATCTCTCGGCAAAAATTCTTACCGAGAAAAAGATCGCCGTCTTCACCAAGGTCCATGTATCAAGCAATCAGCATTCTGAGAAATGGGGAAATTATAATTTCCTGCCTCAGCATGCAGACTCTGGAGTTGGAGTTCTTCCTCATACGGTGATGTTCTACGGACTTCTCGACAAGTCAGCCCCCATGTACGGAAATAAAGATTTCTCCTCGATCAAAAATTTCCTCCTCAAAGAAAAAAATAAAAGACCCTCCTGGTATTATCCGGAGACGAGTTACTGGGTCGCGATGGATGTGGATATTCCCCTTCTTCTCACCGACTATTTGAAGACACGCGCCGAAGACATTTCCTTTCTTCACGATAATGGTATCGAGGGCAATCTCAACTTCTCAACCGGACACGCTCTCGGTTACTGGCTCTATGACTGGAACAATGCTCTTGTGACTGATCTCGATTATGCCTTTGATCCCCTGATTGCTCTGAAACTTCTCGATGAGCCTGTGACTCTGTGGCAGGAGCATATGGATTTTCAGAATGAGTGGTTTAAGAAGAAAGGTCTTATCTCCATGCTCACGTCTGCGAATCTTCAGGATGAGCTCAATCGAACGCACCGGATTCATGACCGGAAGACGATGAAAGAACTCTTTGATTCCCGGCGTGCACTGAAAAAAGAAATTGAGCTTCTCGGAGAAGGTCTTCTTCGCTGGCCATCCATTGACGGCATCAGGAACCATGAACTGAAAAAGCTTCTGGAAGTGACGAAACTCCGTCACGTCCATGCTCTCAATATCCGGAAATATTTACTAAGAGAAAAAAAAGAAGACATAGATACCGCCAAAGACGCCCGACGCGCGGCCAAGACCATCATTGAAAATCTGATGAAGCTTCCGACAAATTATCCAACACTTCCTATTTTCAGGAAGCACTCAAATCCCACGAGCTATCAGTTTGGATACGTCTATCCAGCGGCGGAGACATATTTCTGGAAACGGGAAGAACGTCAGATCGTGACTAAAATATTCTTCCCGATGAGAGACAACATCATCAATATCTGGGCAATTCTTTTTTAGAGGTCTTTCGTGACTTCTAAAAGAAACTTATAGAGCTCTTTGATCTTGTAACTCTGGGCCTCATCCGGATGAAAGGCAAATGAGACTTTGTTACTGTAGACCTCAAACTCTTTCCCCGCAGTCTTCACTTTGTCTCTCAGGTGAGAGCGCTTGAGAACGTGAGTGGGAACAACGGCGATCCCCAACCCTTCATTCACTGCCTGGAGCATCTGTCCGAATGAATTCACCACCAGACGTGGCTTCACATTTCTCGGAACGACACCAAATTTTTCGCGGCACCAGCGATAAAAATTCGGATCATTGTTCTCGTAAAAGATAATTGGCTTCAGAAGAATTTCTTTCAGGTCAGTCTTCGACGTAATCTCAAACTTAGAGTTGAACACGAGAGTCGTATGTTCATCGTGAAGATCTTTCTTCTCAGCAAAAGCAGGGACAAGATGCTCAGGCATAATGAGACAATCAATTTCATGCTGCTCAAATTTTTTGATGATGTTCTCCGGGAAATCCATGGAAAGTCTTACTTCCAGTTCCGGGTAAGCATTGAGAAAATCCAGCATGCGTGAAGAGAGCCAGGTTTTTCCGAGACCATAGAGAGAGCCCACGTGGATCTTTCCTTTGATCTCGTGATTTTCAAGATGAATCTGTTCAATGGTCTCTTCGATGCGCTTGAAATACTGTTTGGCGACTTTCGCAAGTCTCATTCCCTGCTCAGTGAGCGATACAGATTTTCCCTGGCGGGCCACGAGGGGAAAGCCGACTTTCGCTTCGAGGTTTTTCAGCGCCTGGGAAACCGCACTCTGGGTAACATTCAATTCCTCAGCGGCCTTCGAGATGTTCTCGTTATGAGACAAAGCAATCAGGACCTGGAGGGATGAGGTTTCAATCATATTGATGCCTTAAGTTATGTATTAGCGAAACTAATACGTTCGTAAGCTCTTGTAAATGAGAAATGATTACAGGGGGCCCCTCCTTCCTCTCCCTAATTGGGATAGAAGGAAAAAAATGGGGTTCAAATGAAATTTCTTATTCTCGCGTCACTCTTGGCTTCTACTTCAACTTTTGCCGGCATTACCTGCGGTGGGGCCCAATGGATCGCCTTGGGAGACGCAGAAGTCATTACCTCCGCTATCAATAAGCTTCCCCTCACAGCTTCGGTAGCTGTGGATTTCCTGAACCGCGAAAAAGGCAATCTCGGTAATATCTCAGAGGCCTGTGAAAAAGATTTTGAGGGAAAAGAAGAGTTCTGTTCAAAGATGACGACTCAAAATGAAGAACGTGAAAAT
>JBKJNQ010000076.1:0-10723 GCA_046593575.1 Bacteriovoracaceae bacterium | reverse complement strand
CCTGAGTAAAGTTGTTTTTCTGAAGGACCATTCTGACTGAAGCAGGTAAGACTTCACCGGGTATTTCCATGAATCTACGATGAGGAACAAAACTGTATTGAGCGTAGTAGAAGAACGATACAATCTTCAATTCAGTATTGCGGATTTCGGCTTCAAGATCAAGAGAGTCAAGTATCCGGCGCACAGGAGTCCACTTCCCGAACATCTGCCAGAGGACATTTCGTTCATCAAACATGAAGCCGTCCGGGATAAAAAGTTTTTTCCGGTGAACCATGGTTTCCGAAACAAAAATTCCCCGCTCTTCAAGGTGATCACTCACGAGTCCGTAATACGAAGAACGATCCGGATCTTCCGTCAGACAGTGAAGAAGATGTGAGTCTACGATGACATCGAATTTTTTTCCAAAGGTCACATCGGGATGAGTGACGTCACCCACGATTGTCTCCACTTCAAATCCCTCGAGAGAATAGACGCGTTCTGCTTGAGCGAGGGCAGTGGGTGAGAAATCCACCAGCGTGACCTTAGCACCCAGGCGAGCGAGATGAAGGCCCGCGCCTCCCCTGCCGGATCCGAGTTCGAGAACGCGCAGACCAATCCAGTCAACATCCGGAAGGAAGCGATTCTTCTGCTCGATCACAAAATTGGTGAGCACTTTTGAGAGTGAAATTTCTTCCTGAAGAAGATCATGAGGAGAGCGTGTTTTCTCTTCACGATACGAGTCTTCGTAGTAACCCTGGAGAGTCATAAGTCTATTTTATGACTTTCCAGAATTAAATCAACGACTGACCTGAAGCTCGTTAACAAGATCACTCAGACGATAGCGTGAACCGGAGGCCGGGGCGCGCGCTACCGGTGCTGGTGGTGGAACAATGGAGAGTCGGCCCTGACTTTTCAGGACGAATCGCTCAACCGGCTCGCTCGATCCAGGAAGAGTAATGAGAACCCGCACCACTTCACCCGGAGCACTACTTACCTGATCCATGTAGGCAGAAAGGGCGCGACCTTCGTCCTGCGAGAAGCGACTTACGTCAGCTTCTGAGAACGTGAGGCGAAGGACTTCTGAACTTGAATCAGAACGGAGCTGCTGAAGATCGATCGATGGATTCGGGTCCGCGACGATGATCGCACCTTGCGAGGTTATTGATTGAACATTGTATTTCGAAAGAAGTGCTGTGTTCAGCTGACCACCAGAAATACGTGTGGCCTGAGCTGAGCTTGTAACCGGAGAGAAAGCAGCATTGGCGACACTAGGTGATGAGAGCTGGGCCTGAGCTGAAACCTGGTTACCAGACTGAGCACCTGAAGACACACCAGTGCTATTACCTGGAATAGCAACGGAAGCCGGAGCTCGGGAAGATTGAGATCGCGGAGTTTGGTCATCGTCCGAAGAAGCCGGGGCTGGAGTCGCAACTCTTGCTTCGGCCTGAGCGAGCTGTCTTTTAAGATCAGTGTTCCTTGCGCGCTCTTCAGTATTTGAACGTTCAAGCAAGGTCATGCGGTCCATGAGATCTCTATATTGTGGTGAATTCTGATCGAAACCTTGAGTTTGAGAATTTCCACGGATGTCATCACGAAGTGTTGAAATTTGATCTGTGATTTTTGAAATCTCAGAATCACTCTCCCGGACTTTAGCACGTGTACTCTCTACTTCTGCACGGGTAATTGGTTGCGAAGTTGCTCCAGAGCTATCCGGTAGAGTTAAGGGTACAAAACCAGCAGAGTTATTATTTCCATTAACATTCGAATTTGAAGAATCTCTGTTCAAACTGGCTTGAGCGGATGCTGGTGAAGTTGGAACCTTATTCGTAACCACAGATTGATTACTATTTGAGACTTCGGAATTTCGGTTAAAATCTCCACCAAGCTCTTGGAAAGCATTGGGCATACTTGCCTGCGTCTGTGCCAAAGGTCTGGAGGTAGAGGCCGCAGAACTGGCATCGGCTGCAGTTGCTCCTTCAGGCACAAATCCGAGAAACTCTCTCAGTGCTTTGTCTTCGTCACTGATATCAACTGAAGAGTCAGTACCCTGACGTGGAAATTCTTGAATAAACTCAGAGACAAGCTGTCTTCTGCGTTTTATTGGATCGGGTTCATTACATTGACGGTCATGAGATCTGCTACGACAAAACCTTCTTTCGAACTGTCCAAAACTTGCTTCGCGTCCCCTTAGCCTGGAACTACGAGCGCCACAAACAGAGGCGTTGAATGCCTGGTACTCGGGATTCTGATCAGGATTCATTTCGCAATTATAAAGAGACTCATATTCGAAATCATTGGGTGTAAAGGGAGTCGCAGTTGGGTTCGTAAGATTTTGCTGGATCGTTTGAGCCTGAGGACAGTAGGCCGCAAATGAAAAGCGACAGACATCACGGTTTGAATTTGGGCTGGCACATGCAAGAATTTCAGGATTGAAAGCATACATGAAGTTATTAAAACCAAGATTTGTTGATGGCTGAGCTCCAATACGCCGGAGGTCTGCGTCCGCTCTTTCTGGATTGAATTCTCTTCTTGCTCTCGCCGTTTCTGATGTATTAATCAGAGCACTGACGCTGGGTAGAAACTCTCTGGACCTTCTCCTGTAAGTATCAAAATTCTTCAGGAACTGCAGACGGCAGTCATTCCCGTGACAAGTGGAACTCCCCATAGTCTCTTTAAGAAGTTTATGAAGATCTTCTTTCTTGCTTTGATCATTTGATGAAAAAACCGCCCGCCAAAGACCATTACTGTTAAGAAAAGTAATTCGCGATCGGATCTTTTTATATTCCGGACTATTCAAACCAGGGGAACGAAGGGCACTGTTGATGCTTTCCTGAAGCTTATCAATATCCCAGTCATCAGCATTGAAAGATTCGGAAGCTAGTGAACGATAGAAGTTTTCATCACTGGGAACTTGCTTGAAAGCTAGATACTCCTTAACTGAAACACATTCATGACTTCTTAAAGGAGGGCCATCCGTCAGGATCTGACTAAGTCTATCTGTATTAGGTGGAGTGAGAGTACTCGCAATAGTTGGAAGATTAGCCGATCCCGGCAATCCACGCATGAAAGATTGACCACGATCGATATAGCTACGAACGCTGCTGGCAATCTCAGTATTATTATTATTGAAAATAGTACCAAGCTCTCTCGCTTCCGCACTACTGTTACTCAGAATTGATGTCTGCAACAAAAGACTTCCCTGAAGGTTAAACATTCGGCGATTGAGAAAGTTAACGTTCGTTTGTAATCCGCCCTCAGAAATGTCCGGGTTAATACCGTTTGCCGCTTTTAATTCGCCCTGGTTCATGGAATAACGAACGAGAATGTTTCTCTGACTGAGGCAATTACAAACTGCCATCTGATTCTGAACAGTTGCTCCAGCATTGGAACTGTTACTCTGAAGTCCTTCAAAGCATTCATTTCCGGTATTCCAACCATTATTGAGATCTTCAAAATTTGTATTTTCTAAAATTGGGATAGTGTAACGACAATTTGGAATCTGAAGAGAAGGAGATGGCCCACTTAGAGAAGATCCTGTAACCAGAACCACAGGATCATTTCCTCTGAAAGTCAGCGGATTCAACCCTTCAACATTGGCGTTTAAATTTGTTATTCTGTAAGGGGAATTATTATATATACTCTGATAATCGAATGATGGGCTGGGATTTAAAGAAAGATTACTCCCGTCGAGGGGCAGACTTCTTAAATATAAACTCGATGCTCCGGTCAGGGCATCAGCGGGATTGGCACTGAAAGTAAAACCGGTAAAGTTATTCAATCGTCCTATGCTTCCCGAGCTCGGCTGATAATTAAAATTGAAATTAACTGAAGGTTCAGCTTGAGAAGAAGGCAACATTGAAGAGGCATCAGAAGCTACCGGAGCTAAGGCCCCATCATCCGCATAAAGCGAACTGCTAAGAAATATTAATACGAGAAACCTGCTGACATGTTTCATGGGTAAACCTCGGATACTCATCGTCTAGAAATGTGAATTTCTTTATATACTGAGGGAATCCGGCGGATATCAGGTAGTTTTTCGGTTTTTCAAGTGGTTATCACACGAGTTGACCCCTCTGAATCTGGGCAAATCACATCCCTTGTGATGAACTCATCCTGATGAAGCTTCCCCCCCATCACACTTGGGTCCAAACTGAAGACGGTTCCCAGACACTTTTTTCCGAACATTTCGGCGAGGCCTGCCATTCTACAACGGGTGCCAGGAGTGAAACGATTCTTCACTATCTGAAAGGTTGTGCCATCGAGGAAAAGTCAAAGTCACTAGAGAAGCTTTCGATTCTTGAAGTGGGATTTGGCCTCGGCATCGGACTCATCACCACCTGGGAGCATGTCCGACCTCATCCAGCGCAAGTTCACTTCTTGAGTCTCGAGATAGATCGCGATCTGGTCCAGTGGTTTTTCGAAGAAAATAAAACTCACCCCCTCTTTCAAAATATAGAAGTGAAAGAAAAAACAATTGAAGGGCGGCTCGCTCATTTTTCTTTCACGATTCTTATTGGTGACGCGAGAGTGGAGCTTCCCCACTACGTCGCTGATCAAAATATAATCTGGGACGCCATTTATCAGGACGCGTTTTCTCCCAAAAGAAATCCTGCTCTCTGGACGCGCCAGTGGTTTGAACTCGTGAAGTCGCATTCCTCTGAAGACGTGATCCTCTCAACCTACTCGGCGAGTTCATCCATCAGAAAATCTCTCGTTGAGGCCGGCTGGAAACTCTATCCCGGTGAAAAATTCGGCGCGAAAAGAACTTCCACTCGTGCTAAACTTACGGGTGAATCCGATCAAGATATACTTCTGAACCTTGCCCGTTCACCAGTTAAAGCGATCACAGATGAGGATCTGAAATGAACCCGTTTCTTAAAATTGTGCCGATAAAATACCCCATTATTCAGGCCGGGATGGTTTATGTTTCCGGTGGAAAACTCGCGGCCGCCAGTGCGGAAGCAGGCATACTAGGTGTTGTTGGTGCGGGATCCATGAATCCAGAACTTCTGAAATATCATTTAGAAAAAGCAATTTCCCTTACGACTCATCCTGAACGGCTGGCGGTGAATGTCCCCCTACTCTATGAGAAAACCTCCGAACAAATTGAAGTCGCTCTCCGCTGCGGAATAAAAATTTTTATCACCTCGGCCGGAAGTCCCAAAACCTACACGGCGGAATTAAAAAAGAAAGGTTGCACCGTGATCCATGTGACCTCCACTCCGGAACTCGCAAAAAAATGCGAGGACGCAGGCTGCGACGCTGTGATTGCAGAAGGCTTCGAGGCCGGTGGCCACAACGGAAGAGACGAAATCACCACGATGGTTCTCATTCCTCAGGTGGTAAGAGCAGTAAAGATTCCCGTGATCGCAGCGGGCGGAATTGCTGATGGAAAAAGTATGGCCGCAGCGATGGCGCTCGGAGCTTCAGGCGTTCAAATGGGAACGAGATTTCTCGCGACGAAAGAATCATCTGCCCACGATAATTTTAAGAAATTAGTAATCGAATCAAAATCTGATTCCACCATGCTGATGATGAAAAAAATTGTCCCTGTGAGACTTCTTAAGAATGCTTTTTACGAGGTAGTAAAAAAACTCGAAGAAAGAAATGCGGACAAGGAAGAATTTGTCACACTTCTTGGAAAAGGGCGTGCCCGTCTGGGAATGCTCGAGGGTAATCTTCAGGAAGGAGAACTGGAGGCCGGTCAAATTGCAGCAATGATCTCAGATCTTCCGGAAGTTAAAGTTCTCGTTCCGAAAATTTTACGTGAATATGATGAAGCACTTGAATCGCTGGTTAAAGCTTCGGAGTGGGGAAACAAATTCTGAAGGTCGTATTTTTTCTGTCACTTTCGTAAGAAAGCTTCCCGGCATGTTCTTCAATAATCCGGGTTGAAATCGAAAGACCCAGTCCAGTGCCTTCGTCTTTTTCTTTCGTCGTAAAAAAAGGTTCCATGATTTTCCCAGCAATCTCCTGTGGAATTCCCGTGCCAGAATCCATCACTTCAATCCAGACTTGGCCATCAGTATGGCCATAATCAATCTGGATCCACTTTTGTTCCAGTTTTTTTGAAGCATCAATAGCATTCATCAGAAGATTCAGTAACACCTGTCCCAGCTGAACTTCCCTTCCCATCACAGTCAGATCTTTTTTATCGTCTGCAAAGAGAAGTCTGATGTCGTTATTTTTCAGACTCTGTCGGGAAATATCCAGACAAGAATTGATGACTCCCCGGACGGACAAAGGAGCAAAAGGATCCTTCTCTCCACCGCGCGACAAGCTCCGCAGACTCCGCACGATCTGGGCAATTCGATCACTGGTATTAACGATTTTATCACTGAACAATTTGAGATTCTTTTTATCCAAAGGCTCTTGTTCAATGATGGACGAAATAATACTCGCTGAGCCCTGAATGATCGCCAGTGGATTATTCACTTCATGCGCGACACCAGCCGCCATCTGACCAATACTTGCTAGCTTGGAAGAATAAAGTGCGACGGCTTCCTGCTCACGAAGATCTTTTCTGGTTTTCACAAGTTCATTAATGGGAATGGAGCAAACAATCATCCCTCCCTCAGGAAGTCTTCCCATGGTCGTCATGAGATGGTTCAGTTCACCACTGATCGTCACCTGGGTTTCAATCGTCAGTGTGTCTTTGTCTGATTGAAGAAACTCAAGAAGTTTCTTTGAGAACTCCGAACTGAGAGTCATCTCACCAACTTTGGTCCCAAGAAGATTTGGGAAAACGTTGAGAACCGTCTGATTGGCATCAAAATACACACCCGACTGATTTATCATCGCCACAAATCCCGGTACACCATCAATAATTTTTCTCAGTCTCGTCTTTTCCCGGATCGCCTCGATTCTCGCCCGGATATAAGCACTGAGCTGCTTATGCTGATAGTGAAGGCTGAATGAAGAAAGAACTGAAACAGCTAAAAAACTCATCAGGGCAAGTGGTCCACTAAGATTTTTTAGATAAAAAACTTCAAGAAAAATCCCAATCGCTACGGGTGTCAGAAAAACATAGTAAGAAACAATATCCGCAACGAGTAAGGCATTATTGGAAAGGATCAGCCCACCAAGGATCACCCGCAAAAGTGGAATGGTGTCCCCGTGAGGGCCATGAAGTCTGAGTGCCTGATCAATGTGAATCGTCCAGGCAATGGAAAGAAGAAAAAATCCCAGCCACAGAAAAGTATCTGAAGCCTTATGGTCATCGAGGATAATTTCTGTTGCAAAAAACCGCAGCAGGCATCCACTGACACCCAGGGCGAGAATAAAACCACTAAAAGGATCTGAAAAACCCGACTGATACCAGACGGAGAAAATCAAGAAGCTCAGCTGAATAAGATAAGCAAACCTGTTTCGGGACAGATTGGTCCGGCGTAATTCCCGGTTAATTTCTTCCCGAAGCTCCACTAAAAGGAACGCTCAAGTGCTGCAATCCTGTCTTCCAGACTCGGGTGAGTGGAAAGATATTTCATCATTCCACCTTTGGAAGAAATCTTGAGCGTCTGAAAAGCGGCCTGTGAATCGCCGGTGTTATCAAACTTCTGCTGGAGCCGTCTGAGGGCCGCAATCATTTTCTGTTTCCCCGCCACTTTTGCGGCGCCGGCATCTGCGCGGAATTCACGCAGTCTCGAAAAATACGTCACGACAAACATACCCAGGAATCCAAAGAGCATTTCAAAAACCATCGTGACAAGAAAATTAGGAATAACCGGACGGTCATCATCACGGTCTCCGCGCATTGCCTGCGCCAGAGCAAACGAAGCGATTCGCGCAAAGAACATCACAAAGGCATTCACTACACCCTGAACGAGTGCCATCGTGACCATGTCGCCATTGGCGATGTGAGAAACTTCGTGTGCCAGAACTCCTTCGACTTCATCCGAGTTCATCTGAGTGAGAAGTCCCTGAGAGACAGCGACGAGAGCATTATTTTTTGATGGCCCGGTGGCAAAAGCATTTACTTCCGGAGACTGATAAACGCCGACTTCCGGCATCTTCGTGAGTCCCGCAGTTCTCGAGAGCTGGTGAACTTTCAGTACGAGATCTGCGTGGGGCCCGCGCTCGTCGACAATCACAACACCCATCATCTTCTTGGCCATGAACTTCGAGAGAAGGAGGGAAATCCCGGAACCAACAAATCCCCAGATAAGGCAAAAGCCCATCAGCGATCCGTAATCAATTCCCTGTGCGGTTATGTAGTGATTGAGTCCCAGAAAATTGAGAACGATGGAAACCGTCACAACCACCAGGATATTAGTCAGCATAAAAAGAAAAATGCGTTTGAACATTGTTCTAACTCCGTAAAATATTTAAGGCCTTTAGGACAAGTTAATACCTTTTTGGCCCACGTCAAGAGTAGCGATGCTCCTCACCTTGATTCTCAGGTGAAAATACTGCTAAAAAGTCCCAGGAAACTGCGTTGAGTCGAAAAAGATGCCTGTCATTATCTTACATTAGATTGTCGGTTATTTTTTCGATTGTTACGCTTTGAATCCAAAGCATAAAAGGAATTTTTGCATGAAACAGCAATGGATGTTTTTAACTCTTCTTCTCACTCTTTCGTTCAACAGTTGGGGAACTTCTCAAGCAGTACTTGAAGAGTCGCTCTACTTTGATTTCCAAAAATCTATCCTTGATAAATCTGCCCTGCAAAAAGGCATGACTGGTTTTACTTCTTTTGAGCAGGGACTTTTCGTTGATGCTCTCTGGGATCTGGCCGAGGAGAAATCTCCTGAGGCGCTGAAGACTCTCGATGAGGTTCAGACGTTTGCTTACTCGCTTTTTGAAAGATTACGCATCGGCATTCTTCGCCTGAAGTACAGAAGTGCTCCCGCGCTTCCACAGGACCTCGTGACTGAGCTGGAAAACGCCCTCCGCGAACCAAACGCTGATCTTCGGATTGTTTATAATATTGCTGCCTACGAAGCTGAGATTCTGGCCGCAGGTCACGACGAGCTCGTAAAAATCGCTCGCACTCATCAGGAATATTTTTCTGTTGCTGATGATGCAGAAAGAAGAAAAGAACTCTCGACAGACCTCATCGCAGATATTTTCCACAACTCTCCGGATGTTTCTGCCTATATGAATGGCGAGTATGTAAAGGCCGTAAAAATCTTCATGTTCTGCCGCTCTAACCGCATCTACCCATGTCTCATGACGATGAGAAACGTGCACGGCGAGCCCGTCAGAAATGCTGATGGCACTCTCTGGACACACAAAGCTCTCGCTTCTGCAAAAACAGGTCTTCCTTCTTACACAAGAAACGGAAACACTCCGACTGGTGTGATGACGATTGATTCCGTCATGCCGACAGCTGACCAGCAAATTTCTTTCGGAAAAAATCGTCGTATGGTTCTTAACTTCATTCCGAAATCCAGAGACGAAGGACTTCTCCGCTCACTTCTTCCGGATTCAAGTAAGACTGAAGACTGGTGGCGCGCGGGAGTGACGGCTCGTGATATCGGCAGAAATCTTCTCCGCATCCACGGAACAGGAAAAATTAATCCTGATCCGACAGTTCCGTACTTCCCTTTCATGCGAACTTCGGGTTGCATCTCTCAGAGAGAAAACACTTACGGAGACACCACTTACACCGATCAGCGCCAGCTTCTTGATTCCATCATGACGGCACTTGATTACGCGCCGGCGTTTGAGAATGAGCCGAAGATTAAAGGTATCCTCTACATCGTAGAAATCGACGACACGGATGAAATCGTAACTCCTGAAGCTCTTCGTCCTTTCGGCATTGAATAGAAATTGATCACAGAAAAATTACCCAATTACGAACTTCTGGATTCTGGTCTCGGGCGAAAGCTCGAGATCATTTCCGGCGTTAAAGTTATTCGCCCCTCGCCTCAAGCTATCTGGAAGCCGCGCCTTTCCGATAAAGAATGGAGTCTCGCGAACTCCAACTGTATCCGCACCAAAGATGGCGGAGGCAAGTGGGATCATAAAAAAGAACCGAATCCCAATCTCACTCTCCCCTTTGATATTGATGGACGTAAACTTCAGTTTCGCCTGAAGTTCACCTCATTTGGTCACTGCGGAGTTTTCTTCGAGCAGATGCCTGTGTGGGAATGGCTCTACAATGAAACAAAATATCTCAAAGAAAAACTGGGTCGCGCTCCGAAAGTCGTGAACCTTTTCGGCTACACCGGCTGTGCATCGCTTGTGATGGCGGCCGCTGGTGCAGAAGTTTTTCATGTCGATAGTTCCAAGGGAGTTCTCGACTGGGGGAAAGAGAGTCTGCTTCTTTCAAAACTTCCCAAGGACAGTGTCCGTTGGGTTCAGGAAGACGCGCAAGAATTTCTTCGCCACTCTTTCAAAAAGAAATTTACCTACGACGGAATTCTCGCAGATCCACCAAGCTGGGGCCACGGAGTAAAAAAAGAAGTCTGGGATTTCGAAAAACAAATTCATCTTCTGGTGGAATTACTTAATTCAACCCTCAATCACGAAAACTCATTTCTCTTTCTCTCAAGCCACACTCACGGTGTTCAGCCTGAGGCCCTCCGGAATATTGTTCATCAAAACTGGTGGAAGCGTCTGGAGCCGGGTGAACTTGGAGTGAGACATCAGCATGATGATCGCATCCTGCCGGCGGGAATGTATGTTACTGCCCGGAGTTATCAACGTTAATTGTAGAGTGAGCTAAAGTGTGGCCCAATTTCAGTTGGACTCACTATGCATAATATCCGGTGTTGCGTACAACTCGGGCCGGTATTGTTAC
>JBKJNQ010000272.1:0-10343 GCA_046593575.1 Bacteriovoracaceae bacterium | reverse complement strand
CGTCAGACTGACTGACCTGGATTAACTTTTCATCAAACTTAAAGGCCTTCACCAGATCATCACGATTTTTTTTCATGGTGAGAAAGGGGCCTTTCTCAGCATCTACCATGACGACTTTTTCAGCACCCCTTGAGAGAGCTTCAAAACCCATCGCTCCGGAGCCGGCGCAAAGGTCGATGAAAACATGTCCGCCAAGATTCTGGCGCCAATCAAAAAGTTTTCGCTTGATGAGAACAGATGTGGGACGGGTGGAATCAGAACGGGGAAGAGAAAGAGGAAAACCTCTGGCAACTCCCCCGAGAATTTTTACTGTCATGGGAAATTAAGCAGCTTTCTTGTCAGCAACCGGCACCTTGAAGGTCATGCCACCGTCGAGAACAATTGTAAGCCCGTCTTCAGAAACTGAGAGTGAAACAAATTTTCCACCAACTTCAAACTCAAGCTCAAGATTCAGGTCACCCTGAACTTTAAAACTCATAGCTGCAGGTGCTTTTGCAACAAATGTTTCAGCTTTCACGGCCTTTAAAGGAACCGCTTTAGCTTCCGGAAGCTCCGAGAGTTCATGAAGGACAGGCGACGCCTTAACCTTTGAATCTTCCTCATGGAAATCTTCCTCTAACGCTTCAATTTCTTTCATGATGTCGGAAAGTTCCTGATCATTGAAGCTCTTGTCCATAAAATCTCTCCCGTTCAAACGCATATTATTTAGTGAGGGCTCAATTCAACGTTTCGGAACAATAAGAAAGACCTTTAGAAATTAAGTCTCGCTGGTGAGTTTTCCCATGACAAAATTGCCTGAATCAGTCAGAATACGAAACCCAATTCATGAATCATTTCAATACTTTTGCTTTACCGCCGGTGTAGGAGATAGCTTCTTTGACGAAAAAGACTTTTGAAGCATTTAACTGGTTCCAGAAGGACCACGAAAGGTCCGGCGAAGCCGGTTCCGCAAAGTCGAAAGAACTTCCCTGCCCGGTGAAGAGTCGCTTTCCTACTTTCGTTCAAAGTATTCCGAAGCCGCGTGCCTTCGGAGTCGAAATCAGTGATCGCTTTTCACCACTCAATTGTTTTACTCCCGGCTGGAAGGGCGATTCTCTTTCTTCAAAACAAGTTCTGAAATTTGAACAGCTTCTGAATGTCGTTCAGTCCGACATCATGAGCGAACTTTTAAAAAACAAAGATTTCCCACGCACGATCAAGATGGCGCTCTATAACGAGTTTCTCTCGTATGCTGAAAGCCTGGGCCTTCATTTTAACAAGATGGATGATCTGACTTCCTTCTGGGCCTGTCTTCATCCGGATAAGCTTCAGGAAGAACCAGAACTCGTGCAGTTTCTTTCGACGTACACCGGTCGTATTGCGACGATTACTTTTTTAAAACTCCGCTTCATCTCATCTCTTCTCGATCAGTGTGGAATTGAGCTCACAGATAAAGCTCTGCTCTATCCTACAGGTTTCCTTTCGCAGATTTTCAAGAAGGGATCTCAGACTGAACTCAAGTCCCGCGCCCTGGAAAGCAATCTCTATAGCTGGTATCGCCCGAATGAGAATATGAAAGAAGTGATGAAAGAACTTCTTCAGCTGGCCCGTGAACTCTCCATCACAGAAATTATCAAGAATGTTTCCCGGAAGACTCAGGTTTCTCAGGACCAGAATAAAGTTTACTCTCACGCTCTCTCGCATCTGTCGTTTGGTCTCTTCATGAATTCTCTTCAGATCAATTTCCCTTACTGGGTTGAAACGGTAGAAGGAAGAGCGATTCCCGGCGGCGCTCTCGAGCAGGAGCACATCATCAGCTGCAAATACTACGGGGATTACCTCGAGTCACTTGCACTCTCTCACTGGCTCGCTCAGGAGAACAACGCTCACTTCCGTTGGGACGAAATGCTTTGCCCTGACTTCAAGGGGCGAGAGTATGTCTCTGGAACATTCACCAAAATTTGTAACGAACTTCAGTTCCTCACTTTCTTAGTGAACAAGGCCCAGAATCAGGGCGAGGGTCCGATTGAGTACATTTGCCGGATTATGGGAGGCCATTACCGGAACAGAAAAGGCTCACAAAAAGATAATTTCTTCCTCGATGAAAGTAATCCGTTCTACACATCAACTTATGACCGCGTCGTGCTGAACCTTTGTCAGTTCCCGAAAAACAATCCTCAACACTTCCTCATGGCCAAAATCCAGGAGCAAGTGGAATTCCTGAAGCCCAATGGCTATATGTTCGTTCTTTCATCAAAGAAACTCTTTGTGCCCTCTCTGCGCGAAAGACTTGAACCAATCATGAGAGAACTCAAGACCGAGGCGATCTTTGATCTGGAAAACGTCAAAGGTAAGGGCGAACTTGGTGGATACATTTACGTCTTCCGGAGATCCCGCGAGAAGATTAATGAAAGACAGATCTGTTCTTACTTCCGGATTTCGGCCGATCTTGAGAGCATGAAAGATCTCGCTCCGCTCACTGAACATCTTCGCTCTTTTTATCTTTCGCATCTCTCTAACGTTCCTCCCATGGCGCAACTCGATTGCCCGGACACTTTCCGGGTTGAGTATTTCCAGGAAGCGATCGTTAATGGCATGCTCATTCATTCTACAACTGAAGACTCCAGCCAGATCACGCATCCGGCATACTTTAAAGGTCTCTTAGATAATTGTGTTCCACTCGACACACTCTTTGATATCCGCGTCCTGGATGTTCACGATAAGGCGACCCGTGAGCAGGGACTGAATCTCGGCCCGGAAAAAGACCAGGGGTACTTCCTCGTCGTCGACTTCAGAAAGAGTGCCGTGAATCTTGAGCTTCACCCGGTAGGAACTCTCCGCTCGATTATTTCTGAGTACGGCCACACGCTTTGCTCTTACTTCCATCTCTCTCCCAAGATCCCGGGTCTTAACCCAAATATTCTGAGAAACTACTTCTCAACGACAGTTGGCCAGCAAGTGACTCATCTCACCTTCTCTGGTGGACCATCGCTTGTGAAAGGTTCTCTCTCAAAATTCTTCGTGCCGAAGTTTTTGACCCAGACAGAATCTCTTCCCCAGCATCTTGCAACAGGATTTGCCGTTCTCGATCTCACAGAAGAAAAACTTCTTGAAAGTACTCCCGCCAATCTTCTTCGCTCTTATAAGCACATTGATCAGATCACACGCGATATGTTCCCACGCTATGCGTGCGAAATTCTTTCGCGGCTTTCAACATTCGAAAGCCGCCTCCAGAATCTCGTATGGAAGATGGATGATGGCCGCATGGGACCTAAGATCAGTTGGGCCAATCCCGTCATTCAGGCCGCTCTTCTTCAGAAACCTACCCGGGCGATCATGCCGGAGAACGAAGACGTTTATATTGAGTTCGTTGATGGGACAGCACCTGCCGATCTTCATCTTCCTTTGACTCATGCCGAAACACGCGTCACTCACGACGGTGAAGTAAAGCTTCATTTCATCGAACTCTTCTCTCACAATCGCGTGATCGTGCGCATGCATGCTGATGAGGCCCTCATTCTCTTTATTCATTATCTGCTTTCACACGCGACCGATGTGCCCATATCAAAACTTCTCTTCGCCGTTCACGTTCCTCTGGCACGCGATCTGGCAGAGGTCATTGAGAATTCTCGCAGCATGAAGTCTCAGTACGAAGAGCTTCTTAATTGCGTCCAGAATTCGATTAAAGATGCCATGAGACTTCAGGTCACTCCAAAGAGACCAATATGAAACTCGTCGTCCAGAGAGTCCAGGAAGCAACTGTCACGGTAGATAACGAAGTCATAGGCTCCATTGGTGCCGGACTTCTGCTTCTCGTGTGTTTTGAAATGGATGATGATGATTCCTGCATCGGGCGAGCTGTCGAAAAAATCATGAAGCTCCGGATCTTTGATGATGAATCGGGAAAGATGAATCTCAATATCGAACAGATTAAGGGTGAAATTCTTTCTGTCTCTCAGTTTACTCTTAGCTGGGACGGCTCAGGTGGACACCGACCATCTTTTGAGCGCTCGATGATTCCCCAGGAAGCTCGTCTCAAGTACGCCCTCTTTAACCGGGATCTGCGCGCCCATGGCGCCATTGTAAAAGAAGGCACTTTTGGTGCCTTCATGAAAGTTCAATTAGTAAATGATGGTCCGGTGACGTTCATTTTGAATTTCTGATGTCGAAATTCTAGTGAGACATGACTTTTGCGAGATCGCGCTTCTTACCCTTCATCACAGACACTAAATTCTTCGGACGGTTTTCTTTCAGCGCCCTGTCCATGACGAGACGGATATTCATGCCCGAAATTTTCCCGTGGCGATCGACTTTGTTTTCGATGAACCACTGAGCACTGGCGATTGACACCATCTCTTTTAAGATTTGAAGATTCATGTCGAGGCCTTCAACGATCACGTGCGGATTCGAAGAATATTCCAGTTCAGGTGCTGAGAAAATTGCTCCGCCCAGGAAGAAATTCAGAATCACTCTGTCAGAATGAACCTGTGTTCCGATCATGATCTTCTTTTCGCCCTGACGGTGAGAAAGAAGGGCATTAACAGCAGCATTCAGCATGTGCTCAACACCTTCAGTATTAGCAAGAAGCTGAACATCGCGGAGTTCCGCGATATGGACATTATCTTTAGCGTGAAGATTCTGAAGCGTAACGAGTGCTTCTTTCAAAGAGGTTCTCTCACGCAGATCGAGGATCGTTTCCTGCGTCTTCACCGGAATAGCGAAGGCTTCCTGCTCAACTTCAGCTTCTGCTTCCACGACTTCTTCTGTGCGCTCATCAGTTGAGAAACGGGTCGCCTGACGCTCAAGAAGATCCCCGTGATAGTCGCGGAATATCTGGGCGGTAACGGGCATATTCTGAGTGGTCAGGGCACGCTCGACTAAACGATCAACAATAGCACCGACATTACTCTGGCCGGCCGTGAGATAGTTCAGGGCCTCGCGCTCGATTTCTTTTTTCGCTTCAAGACGCTGGTACTCCTGGAGAGAAAGAAGTGAGAGGGCAATCACGAACATAATCAGACCCAGACCCATGAGAGTCTCGTCGTTCGCCTGAACATTTCTGATCAGCATAGATGTTGAATCGATTTCATCTGAAAGAGTTTGTTTATAAGTTTCCATCCGTCCGTAGCGATCAGACAGCGGAGCAAGAGCAGCGGCCGCATTCTTCGGATCAATCGAGCGACCAGTTTTTTCGTGAAACCAGTGGGTCTCAGAAACGAGCTGATTGAGATTTTCGTAGGCCTTGCCCATCGACGTTTTGAGCGCGCGTGAGTTCGTGGCAGTTTCATTCAGGCACTCATTGGTGAGATTCATGAATTCAGACTTCACATAAGGAGATTGAAGATCAGAGATCATCATCGCTGTGAAAGTTTGAGAAACGCGACCAAAACAGGTACTCAGTCCCTGATTTAAAACAGAAAGCCGACCGAGTTGCGTGAGATTGGTTTGGTAATGCCAGAAGGATCCGAGGATCATGGCCAGACCCAGGCCGCAGAAAATGAAAATATTCGCGGGTCTCAAACTAAGTAATTTTTTCATGATCAACAACGTCCTTATTGTTTTATCCATGGCTTAAAAAGCCCTTAAATCAGAGCTATTGTCTCTTTTTTCCGAGAAGCGAGTCAAGTTGGGAAAAATTATCCGACTGCATCTCTCAACCTGACGGATTGACGTGGGCGCGGTAGAAGAATTGCGTCTTAGTTTTCACACAGATACACTCAAGTGGACCAAGGAGTAGTTCGTTGTCAGAGCGATCTATCGAGTTCAGATTACGCATTAATTTTCCGGTGATTTTATTCATCGTGGTCATGATTCATGCCCTGCTTCTCGGCGTAAAAAATCTGGATCAGTTTATCAACAGAACGGCGCGCTCCGAAGAGCCTCGAAATAGAAATCCCCTTCGTATCCGCGACATCCGCACCGTGGGTGCTAAAAAAAGTAAGAACAAAGACAGCGTTTACGTTTCTAAGTCTCCGGTGAACTCTCCGGAAATTAATCCTGTTCCCTACAGTCCAAGCTCGCGCCCAACAAAACCCAATGTGGAAATGCAGCCGAAAAAGTCTTTGAGTCTCGCCGATCTTCAGGACAACCGTCCGGTGAACGCGAAAAAAATGATTCGTCCCGGAACACGTCCGGAAGTCGCGAAGGCGGCCGCCGAAAAAGTAAAAACTCTTTCAGCGATCAGCCTCAAGGGTTCTCAGATTCAGAAATTTGCTCAGGCCGAAAGTGCGGCGACGCTTTCAGGTGACCCAAGAGCTGCGTCTCTCAATAACTCAGACATCCTCGTAAATCTTGAAGTGCCGGAAGGTGTAAACCCCGATGAACTCAATAAGTACGAACTCATGTTCTACGGATTCCAGCGCCGGACCGCCATCGGATACATCAACAGTTTCTACAAGCATCTCGATAAATTTCAGCGCGAAAATCCGCACATGCAATTCCCCATGACGGATAGTAAGCAGGTCATGACGGGAAGACTTACCTATGATGAAAAAGGCAACATCGTTCAGATCAAGATGATCCGCTGGACGAACGTTGAGCGCTTGCAGGATTTTTTTGTAGAAGTCTTAAAGGATATGGATACGCTTCATAACCCGCCCCAGGCCCTCTGGGAAAAAACGGGTGAGTTCTCGATCTTTTTCAGTCTTGTCGTTAACGGCTAAGCCATTCTTCCCAGGCATCTTTCATTCTTCCCCAGAAATTTCTCGGCTCTTCACGCAGAAGGTTCAGCACCGATTCACGGAGCTCATTTTCGAGAGAATCAAGAGAATCACGTGCAATCACGGGAGTAGGAATCATCGAGCGCATGAGAGTGAGCTCGTCTTCCTTGGAACGGATCTGAGATTCAAATTCGGGATGAGTATGAACGTAGGCCTCGAACTCAGCTTTATCTGATTGAGATAAGGAGCCATCGAGATAAGGAATGATTTTTTTCTGATAGACCGTTTTTTCCATCATACAGTTACCCCGCGGTTCAGGTCATTCAGCAGGAGAAATCTTCCGTTGTGGAGTTTCTCGATCACTTCATATTTTGGAAGCAGGGTAATTTCTTCGATTTCTTCTACATTGAATTGCGCTTCAAAACGCAGCTTCATCACGAAGCGTACTTTTGGATCAAGACCAAAGAAAGCGCGGAAGCCTTCCGGATCAACTGCGATGCTCGCTTCACCCAACTGAGAACTTCTGCGCACACCGATCTCACCCATATAACGGAGAAGAGATTTGAAATACGTACGACGCAGGAGCTGGACATTTTTTTTATTGGTGAGATCAACGTCTTTATGAAGAAGAGATTTCTTTTCCTTTAAAAGGAAAGCGTTCATCGAATCAATCACCAGCTGCTCTGCCTGAAGATCATCCGGAACAAGGGCATAGGCCATGCTGTACAGTTTTTCAGTGAGGGGTTGGACCAACTGAAAGAAATCGAATCTTTTCATATAAGTTCATTTTAGGATTTGCGGAAGGGTTCCGGCAAACGGTTCAAATCTGATAAATGCTGACTCACGTTATTTCAAGGGTTTGGGCCTGAATCACTCCAGCTTATCAAGTTTTCTCCCTGAATTCCGATGAGACGTAGGAGTTAGATGAGTAAGGGGATGTTCCCCTCTAAAGGTATGCCTATGAAACACACAGCTTTTACCATTGTTCTTTCAAGCTTAGTGCTTTGGAGTTGCTCTGAATCTTCCAGCACAAAGAAGAGTTCGAGCACTAACAACAACGGTCTAACTTCTTGTCAGTATGACTACTACACCAATCCAGCTTGTCCTGGTTACACCACAGGTGGTGCAACAACTGGTGGCTCGACCACGGGAACAACGACTGGTGGAACTTCTGGCGGAACTTCTTATACAACAATTCCTAAAGACAATAACTGGCAGGCCCTCTACCCGAGTGGCGAGCCAACTGGATCTTGTTCTTCACCGACCGGTACAGGATTTCCTCTCCGTAAGGGAACGGTCACTCTCGCCGGTGGCCAGATGTATTCACCAGCAAACCCGTTTTATTCAACAGGTGATGAATACAGTGGTGCAGGGTATTCGCACAACATTAGTTACTTCCTCACGACAGTGAATGATGCCAAAGGTTTCATTGATACTGATGCCCTTCTCAAGGTCCGCGTGAAACCACGTCCGGAACCAAAAGCTCCGGTTGGAAAAACCTGGTGCTTTGGTCGCGTGACAGGTCAGTCAGCAGACACCTATGGATACATGAAACTCAAATACTCAGTGAGTGTTCGCGCTGTGAACTCAGACGGTTCCCTCGGACCATTCATGGGAACAACTTCCCAGACAACAGGAGTGAACAGCTGTTCTCCGGCGATCGACTTCAGCGGTTACGCTCAGTCGGCTCCCAACGGATTAGTGGTTGTGGTTCACGATGTGCAATCTGACCAGGGTTGTACTTATCAGCAAGGCTGTACCGCCTATCGTACCGTCCGCTCAGCTGCTTGCTGGCAGATGGATCTCGAAGTTGCGGTTGACGGAACTCAGTGCATTTAATGAAATTCTTTCTTCTCTCGGCACTCATACTTCTGGTCTCGTGTAATCCTGAGCTCCAGAATGTCGGTGCCGATAAGAATGACCTCGTAAAATATTTCAAAGTCACAAAGACAGCAGACGCAAAAACTCTCGGTGAAGGCATTTTGATTATTGCTCACGCCGGTGACAAACGCATCCTCACCTTCTATCTGAAAACCGCCAATGGCTATTCCCATAACGATGTAACGATTGCGACCAAGAACGGATTTTTTCTGGATTCGGTTTACTCAAAAACTCCGAATTGCAAACTTGCTCCCGATGCCGAGCAACCCGATTACATGAATTTCTTGCGGATTAACGGCGAAGACAGAACCTTCAAGCTCGAAATTCTTCCCAGAGAAGAAGCGATGGCGACCCTCGGCACTCTGGCCTGCTAATGTACTCCCCAAAATACGCTATTCAGAACGACCCTCATGAGAATGAGACCATTATTCGTTCCTATCCCTTTGCGACTGTTATCCACGAGACGGATTGTTTTCACCTTCCTCTGGTTCTAGAAAACAATAAACTCATAGGTCATATGGCGAGAGCGAATGAGACCTGGAAGGCCCTGGACGGGACCTCGGCCCTTTTCATCTTTCATGGCCCACACCACTTCATCTCTCCCAATTATTACGGAACGGAGAACAATGTCCCAACGTGGAACTATATTTCAGTACATGTCCGGGGCATAGTTCGTATCCGGGAAGATGAAGCGTTCTTGAAAAGGGCACTTCTCATTCTGGGCAATAAAGAAGATCCCGGTTTTGACATGGAAAAGAACATTACTGAAAACCAAAAACTTTTAATCAGCATCGTAGGTCTTGATATTGAGATCAAAGAAATTTGCGGAAAATTCAAACTGGCCCAGAGTAAACCAGAAGCTGAAAGACTGAATGTCATAAGAAGACTCGAAGAAATCGGTTCCGATCAGGCAAAAGAAACTGCAAGGGCGATGAAGAAAACTCTGAAGCCTTAGCCAATCAGATCAATCACCACATCCGCCAGATTTTTTTTCAAGGCATAACTCACTTCCACCAGTAATCCCGGACACGTGATATTCACCTCGGAGATCGAGTCAGAGAGAATATCAAACGCCACCCAATCCACTCCAAAACCTGCCAGCTCTTTCACTATTGCTTCACAACGGGCACGAGCAATTGCCGACAAGGGCTCAGCATGGAAAGTTGCACCCTGAGCGATATTCGAGAGGAATTCGCCGTCCTTCGGAGTCTTGAGAATGGTTCCGATTTCCTGCTGCTTAAAATAAAGAGAACGAATCTCCCCTTTCGTCACAGCATCCACAAAAGGTTGAACGATCACCGGGCCCTGGAGCTCGATAACTTTTTCTTCAAAGCGCTTCTCCCAATTATCGAGCGGAAGTTTTTCAACACCGATGCCGGAATAGAGATCCATCGGCTTTAAAATGAGCGCGGATGGTTTTACTTTCAATCCGTGCACGAACTGGCGTGCCAGCTGGAGGTTGGATCCCACGTAACTAGCAACTGACCCTTCTTTCCGGTAAGCGTAGAGCTTTTCATTAAAGAGCATGATCCCGCGCGGATCATTCATGACTCTGATTCCCTGAGAAACCAGGTGATCGAGCATCCATAAAATTCTCAGGTAACGTGAATCAAAGGGAGGATCGAGCCGCATATGAATGAGATCAGCTTTTCCGAGCTCAATTATTTTGGAACCGGTCGTTTCAAATGAAGCGAGATAGATCTGATCTTCTTTCAAAGATCCCTTGAAGGAATGCACGGTGAGTTTCAGAGTTCCCTCATTTTGAATCGCGAAATCTTTTTCAAAGAATATGTACGTTTCAATTCCCCTCTTCTGAAGGGCAAG
>JBKJNQ010000109.1:0-50570 GCA_046593575.1 Bacteriovoracaceae bacterium | reverse complement strand
GCGGTGTTTGATTGATCACTATGGTTCCGGGAGGAATATTTGCGGGGATCACTGGCTTTGGGTCTCGCCTGGCGCTCAAGGAGATTTCATAGAGCTTGTCGGTGATGAAGCGGCACCTTCCTTCAATGGCATCCTGGTTCACGAGCAAGCTGAATTCATTCTGAGTCACGACATCCATGACGTCTTTTGAGTTTTCAACCAAAGTGGTCGTTTCTAAGTTTGGAAGCGTTGAAGCTTCTGCACTGGTCGAATTTTTATTTCCCGCGCGAATTTTTTCCACTCTTAATTTACACGGAGCACTTTTCACTTCAGCACTCGAAAACTGAACCACCATCCCTGAGTCGAGATTTCTTGTGTAGTTCTGAAGAAGCTCCCTTCGGTGCGGGCGCATTTGGATGGTAAGGCAGTTGTTTTCACTTTCCAGCTTATCCGAGGGGACGATCATACTGGTTAGTTTTCTTTCCACCCGGACTCTGGCCTCTTTTGAGGGGAAACAATACGTCTCCAGGGCGAGTTCACTCTGGGCCATGGCACTGGCAATGATTAAGATGGGCAAAAACAGCATGTCTCATTATAATTCAATTATGCAGAAAGAGCTCTCCTATGTGACGCCGGAAGGTTACACCGTTTTTACCAGTCAGTTTTTAAAGAATCGCGGCACGTGCTGTAAGTCTGCGTGCCTGCACTGCCCATTTGGGTACACACTAAAAAAACTTGGATTGAAATTCCGGGAAGCAGTTCCCGGTGAAGAAGCGGAAGCCGAAAGAATTATAGTTGAATCAGGAACCGCTGCAGTCGACATCAAACCCTTCATGCCTGCCAATGTTCAGTTCTTAGTCATTAAGGACGTCGTCTGTGGAGTGATGCTCAAAAATCATATTGTCGTGAAGCACGTTTTTCTTCTTCCGCATTTTCAGAATCAGGGACTCAATAAAGATATTATTGAGTCCTATTATTTTATCTAGTAATCAAAAACATGTTCAATGGTGTAACCCGACTCCTGCATCGTCCGGATGTTTGAGATAAGTGTCGAAACTGGTCCCGCGACCAGAAGTCTTTCCTTTTCAGGATCAGTGACCACTCTTGATGTCCCGGCGATATTTTCTTTCATACTGTCTGGGACTTTGTTTTTCATTCCAGTGACAGTGAACATGATGTGACGATTTCCGGAAACTTCAATCAACCTGTCCTGGTCAGCACCTAGATTCATCAAAAGATCCCGGAAGACATCGTATCGAGTGACAGAAATGAGATGGGTATCGTGATCAGTTGTGAGAACTTTCACGTGAGGAGATTTGATCATGTCCGGGCCTTGCACCACGGCATAGATTCTCTCAGCTTCTGCACCGTAAGCTGCCTGTGATCCTAATCCTAAAACCCAGGCATAGACTGTCTTCACCAGAAATTCAGTCGAGAACCACATTTTCCTTTCCGACTTACGTATGAAGTTTTCGCCGAAAAAACCCGACTTCGCCCAGAAATCTTTGAGACATGACCAGTAAGAAAATTCCACGAAGGGACGCAGGTGAATGAACTTCCCATACTCTTGATTGTATTTTGCGATCAAGCGGTCTTCTTCTGTGCCGGCATCGGAAGTCAACGCTTCGGTCATTCTCCCAAAGGTGTTTTCATAGGCACCTTTCACGAGAAGCTCCAGTGAGTAGCTTGAACCAATCACCCACAGCATCGCCTTGTAACCAAAGTTTGAGGGATATCTTTCAGTCAGTTCATCCACCTGTGAGTAAAGATTCCAGTACTCCTTTACACTTTGCCAGTAGGGGAAAGCACTTGGAGTCTTTTTCGTGAGCACGTCGGCATACTCTTCGGAATTAAAGACAATGTACCATTCTGGAAGGGCGAGATAACTCTGCTCTTCACCTCTTTTGTAATCTGGGATTTTCCTCGCGGCTTCAGCGATCAGTCTTGGTTCAGACATATAGTATCTCTCCCAGAGTTTATTCTTGAGACGGAAATCAGGATCCACTTTTTGTTTAAGCTCAGCGAACTTTGCGAAACCTGAATAGGCCTTCTGGAACTGATCGTCTGTGGCATGAATCTGGTAAGGAAGGTACCACCGTCCGCCAAGCGAGAGGATTTCATCCTGCATCTCGCGGGTCCAGATGGCCGTTTCAGATTTTGCCTTGGGAGTAACGGCCTGTTTGATATAAATCACGAAGCAAAAAACTTCTTCGGTTGCCCAAGCGAGATAAGATCCTGTGTCGGGGAGCGCGTGGCGGATGGAGACGTTAATGACATTCACATCATGCTTATTGAAAACAGTCCGCATCTTCGGGACAAACTCATGAAACTTTCCGACGGGGATAAAATATTCCTGAAGAACGTAGGTGTATTTACTTCTGCTTGAGGGCTCGAGTTCGGCCACATCGTAACTGGCCTCGTAATTTCTCCAGACCACTGTTTTCGTTTTATAGACGAGGGGATCAAGGATAGATGAGCGAAGATCTCTGCCGAATGGAATAGACGAGATGACGGATAATGCTTTCGGTTGCAGCCAGTATTTCTGATTGCGCGGTATCATGCGATCGGTAATCGTAAGAGGTTCGTCCGTTTTAAGCCAGTTCACCGCGCTCACTTTATTGAAGTCTGGTGGATAGAGATCGCCATTGTGAAGAACGACATTCGTATTGTCCCGGATGTTTTTCTTAAAGTAGTCGGTGTACTCAGCTTCACTCACGACTTCAACCTGTCTCATGAGCTTGATGTTATCTGCCAGTTGAAGGGTCGCTTCAACGATTACACCAATGCCGCCGTAGCCACCGATGGTGCTATAAAAAATTTCCTGATTCTGGGCCGGTGATGCTTCCAACAGTGTTCCATCCGGCAAAACGACTTTGATCATTTCGACTGAACGGATAAGGGGACCTTGTCCGATGTAACGGCCATGAACATTCACACTCAGTGATCCGCCGACCGTGAAATTGGAATACGTCTGCATGATCTTGATGGATAGGTTATGCGGATCGATGGCATCTTGAATGTCACGCCAGCGAATACCGGCCTCAACCGTTATCTTTTTGTTCTCTTTATCGAGCTTCACCACATGGTTCATCTTTCGCATATCGATCTGAACTCCGAGATCGATCGCTGTCTGTCCGCCCATGCTGTAGCGACCGCCACCGATAGAGATGGGTCCTTTTGATGTCTTAATAATCTGCTGGATTTCGGCAATACTGGTGGGAGCGAACACATGTTCCATCATGATCGGATTTATCTGGGTTACATCGTTCACAATCTCTTTGGAAAAGGAGAAAGCTGAATAGAGGAGAAGGATGATAAGGAATAATTTGTTCATAGGTAAATTGAATAGGATGTATTAATCTTTGTCTAATCAATTGGAGAATTGCATGAAGAGAAGAGAGCTTTTTCAGCTGGGTATACTTGGGCTCATGACTTTTGCGTCAAGGTCAGCTCACACTCAGGATCTTTCCTCTTTCGTTCTGGAAAATGCTCAGAGTAATCCGGGGAATTTTCACAAAATTTATAATGACCCGGCTTTGAAAGCAGAGTTTCTGCTTTTTCTCACCAATGTCTATCACCTATATCCGGAAAATAAGTTTCATGATCTGATCTCAGCTGCAGCGAAAAAATTCAGCTCGGATCGGGAGATCTACCTTCATCTCCAGGAACACATCACCGACATAAAGCCGTTTCTTTCTGAGCTGACGTACGCTTTACCTGCACTCGCGACCCAGAAAAAAGAGATCGCCGACCAGACGATGGTTTTCCTGGGAAAAAGAAAGTCGATCACCGGTTATCTTGAGATCGGAACTCCCGGACGCTACATCGGGGAACTTGAAGATCGCATGACGATCAACGAACCACTTTATCTGGTGAATGCGACAAAACCTTCCTTGGGCCCTCTGGATATTGCCGAACGTGGACAGCTCTTTCCCATTGCAGATTATCTGCCCCTTGCTGATTACCAGCCGATTGAGGTGAAACCAGCTTCCATGGAAGTCGTGACTAACTACATCGGCTTTCATCATTGCCCGCTGCCAAAGCTCGATGCCTTTGTGAATTCTGTTTCCCATTCATTAAAGAAAGGTGGAAGTCTTATCCTTCGTGATCATGATGTGGTGTCGCCTGAGATGAATGCGATCGTAGCTCTCGCTCATGACGTTTTTAATGCAGGCCTCATGGAAAAATGGGACATCAATCATCAGGAGTTGCGCTATTTCCGTTCTCTTGATCAGTGGATTAGTTACCTGGATCAGCGTGGCCTTAAAAAAAGTGGGTCGTCCCTCTATCAGAAGGGCGACCCGACAAAGAATGCTTTGATGGAATTTATTAAGGTCTGAATGTGAATGTAGAGACTAGATCGCGCCGATCAACGTAAAGATCAGAAACGATCCAAAGAGCATCATAAAAGATCTGCAAATCCAAAGTTCATTTTCCGTAACCATATACCCTCCCGGTGTGTGTGTATCAAAAGTGCTTTTGTGACTCGTTTCATTCGAAACAGAGAACTAAGCTGTGTGTTTTTTTATTGCAGGAAATACTTGTCAAAAATGTCGATGTTGCCGTCGACGGCAGTCAGGATTTCGATAAAATCCCAGGCCATCTCAGAGGCAAGTTTTTCATCAACACCGTATCTGTTCACGAGTTCCAGCTGGATCCTCGCAAATATTTCCGTTTCATTGATTTCAGCAAAAGATGTGTGCATAAAAGCGCGTGCGTGCATATAACGTCCTCCTTGACGAGTCTATGTGGGGTCATGTGTGTCTGAATTTTTTTAGGGTATCAGTAAGTTCTGATGAGTCCGACTAAGAGCCCGCGGATCTCGCATTCCTTGTCTTTGACGATAATGGGTTTCATCGTTTTATTGGCAGGATGAAGCTCGATCTGTTTCGCCTTCTTAAAATATCTCTTGAGAGTCGTTTCATTATCCACGACTGCGACGACGATCTGTCCATTTTGAGCATCACTCACATGCTTGATGATGGCGATATCACCGGAAAGAATTCCTTCCTCGATCATGGATTCACCTTTTACCTTGAGCGCGTAATGAGTTCCGCGACCAAGCATGTGAACGGGAACTGAGATCATATCGGTATTCTCAATGGCCTCAATCGGAATACCGGCAGCGATATTTCCGAGAAGGGGAATTTCCTCAGAGTTCTGTTGAGAAGTTGAAGGCATGAGGCCACGAACAGAGTGTGAGCTGTTCATGAGATATCCGCCATCAGTGAGGTACTTGATGTAATCCTGGACTGAGCCCAATGACTTAAATCCGAAGTTTCCTTGAATTTCTTTCTGAGTCGGCGAGAAACCGTTCTCACGAACGTATTCAGTGATGAAATCGAGAACTTCTTTTTGCTTTTTTGTCAGTGCCATGGGGTCTCCGTAAAATTTCCGTACCTGGAATCAGGATAACCGTAAACTTTCCGTAGATCAACGGAAAATTGAAATTAATTGAGAATTTTTATAGGGGCACAGAAGGGGCGGCCAGCTTATCGAAACGACGGATATAGGTGCACTTGCGGCATAGTTCTTCCGTGAGAATTTTCTTCTGAAACCCGTCTCGCATCTTTAAAAGTCGAGGCTCATTCAGCACATTTTCGAATCCATCTTCGAGCACATTTCCTAAAGGAATGCCGGCTTCTTTATCAAAGCAGCAGGGAACCACTGTGCCGTCTGCGTGAATGCCGATCTGCTGGGAGAGAGCGTGACAAAAACCTTTCTCGCCCTGATCAGGATCCCCATAGTCGGGCCAGCGAAAGCGCGTATCAAAATGAAAATAAATCCGGCCCGTGAGATTTTTACTTTTCCCAAAACGCGTATCGATTTTCTCATTGATCGGCATCTGGAAAAATTCGCAGACGTGATTGATGATTTCATCATTCTCGCTGTTGGCCTCATTGGCCACGGCGAGATTCCACAGACGATAATTGATATAGAGCTCTGGTCTTCTGGTCAGTGCCTCGCGGGAAAAGGTGAGGATGTCGAAGAGATATGGTCTTAAGTCTTTACCTGGGAAATTATCTTTAAAACTATGAAGTGAGAAATTTATCTGCCGCAAACATTTTGCGTTGAAAAATGTATCAAAGCCGTACTGTGAGAGAAGTGTGCCGTTGGTCACGAGTTGAACGACTGCCCCTTCTTCATCACAGATCTCCAGGATCTTTTTAAACTCAGGATGAGAAAGTGGCTCACCCATGAGGTGAAGACAAACTTGTTCTGTGTAAGGGAGAACCTGCTTCAGGATTTTTCTGAAGTTTTCGGGAGAGAGTATTTTTTTTTCGCGGCCAACTTCAGGACAGAAAGTGCACTGAAGATTGCAGATGTTTGAGATCTCAATATAGGTTCGGAGAAAACGCATGGGTCATACTTATCACAGGATGACCCGGGAGAGGACTAATTTTGCTCGGAGGCGATCTTTCTTGTCTGAACTTCTGATTCCGTTCCGATTGAGGACACTAAATTATTGATACTCTTGCTGATGCCTGCAAATACCTGGGGAACTGAAAGTTCCTTATTGAGGATCCAGTGAGTGGTGGTGCCCTTGTAAATGTAACGGAGTTCCGTTTTTCCGGGAGAGATCTCAGTCAGGGTGTAACGGATTTTTGAAGTTTCGAAAGGAGATTCTTTCTTGAATTTCACGGAAACAAAGTTTCTTGCTTCATCGTTACTGAGCATTTCTTCTTCGATCACGATGGTTTTCTGTTTGAGCGGATTCATTGTTTCTTTGATCTTCACGAGCTCATAGTAACCGCTCTCGCCGCGGTTGTAGACTTTCCGTCCAACCACGAAGCGATCTGTTTCATGATCTTCTTTCTGCCAGGTTCCCTGACGGATTTCTTTCACAACAAAAGATTCGATAAGATTTTCATTATGATAACGGCAATCGAATTCAGTTGGTGTGTATTCACGTTTTTTTCTGAAAGCATTGTTGCACTTATCAGAGAAGTTCAGAATGCTGTCTTTCACGACCGCTACCGAAAAATTCAAAACTTTGATCGTCGAGGCCTGATAACTGCGCACACCATTGTCTTTGCCGGATGCTAAGTTCACATCTTTCTGTCTTTCTTTCCGATCGAATTTAACTTTCGCTGAAATGTCGAAAGAGATAAGGATAGTGAAAATCATGATCGTACGAATTAATAGCATGCCATTCCTTTGGAGCGCGGGTCTCGTAACAAAATATTATCGTGGAATGGTCTTCAGGGATGCTGGGAAAAAAGGG
This sequence comes from Bacteriovoracaceae bacterium, assembly GCA_046593575.1. Lineage (GTDB taxonomy): Bacteria > Bdellovibrionota > Bacteriovoracia > Bacteriovoracales > Bacteriovoracaceae > Peredibacter. The sequence goes on along the minus strand of JBKJNQ010000109.1, from coordinate 43,366 downwards.
CCTCCCGAGAGGAGGCCCGACTATTAAGGAATTTTTTACGGACGAATGTTCGGGAAGCGGCACCAGAGCATAGTGAAGGGAACATTCATGTCGGTAGAAGTGAAATTACCGCGATAAGTTCTCGCCCATTGTGGTCTGACATCCGGCCAGAAATCCACTTCGAGATCAAAACCAGCACCTTCATAACGAACACGATTACCGAAAGATCCACGAGCGATCACCGAATACTGGCGATTTTCTGCGTTCGTGCGGTAAACCTGAGCACGTCGGAAAGAATTGGGGCCGAAACCCTCATCCACCCCAACATTCAAGGTGTCACCATTTACCTGACCTGTGCACTCCACTTCCAGGAAAGCGGCAGAAGCCGAAAGACTCATGATCGCTAGAGCGAGAATCAGAAAAATTTTCATAGAAACCTCATTCGATTGATTGATAAATAATCTTCACTATCTCTAACGTTACTTCGCCCGCAGGTATTTTAACAAGTATCTCGTCGCCTTCTTCTTTTCCGATGAGGGCCTTACCAATGGGGGACTGCCAGCTGATGTGGCCTTTCGCCGTGTTAACTTCATCCACCCCCACGATACTATAGGTTTTAATCTTTCCTTCTTCATCTGACACCTGAAGGGTCGCGCCAAATTGCGCCTTGGTTGATTTGATACTAAGAGGGTCAACCACAACCGCAGCATCGAGGCGCTGAGACAAGAATCGAACCCTACGGTCAATCTCGCGCAAACGTTTTTTTCCGTAAAGATAGTCGGCGTTTTCGGAACGATCACCGTTACTCGCGGCCCATTGAACGAGCTTTGTGACTTCCGGTCTTTCAACTCTCAGGAGCTGCTCGAGCTCATCCTGGAGTTTTTTATTACCCTTGGGAGTAATGTAATTATTTTTTACTATCATTCAGGTCTTCAATTCCCTGAAGGATAACTTCCTTCAACTCGGTCGTGCAGGAAGGAGATTTCGCATAGACAGAAAGAAGAGCGGTCGGAGGAGTTGGGGTTTTATTTTGTAAGAAATCATCTAGGCTTTCAATGACGGGATCCAGATCCTTGTCAGGATTATCACCGCGAACTGACAGGCAGGCCTGAAGAATATATCCCATGATCAGGGGACCTTTATTTTCTTCATACGAGAGGATTTTTTTCTTCTGATAAAAATAATAAAGCACGCCCAGAAGGGAGAAGAGGGCCAGTTCGTAGAGGAGGTTTTCCATAGATGATATCTTCTCTTGCGTGGGCTATTCCGTCATCCCAAAAAAGCGGAGTACCGGGACATTGATGAAGAGCGGAGCTGGCAAAACAACCACCAACCAGCAGAAGATTCTTCGGAGGATGGGGGATTGGTGGCGGAAGATTTTTTTGTCGAGGTAGAGTCCTGCACCCTGGATGAAAAAGTATGCAAGCATGGTTCCGAAATAACTTTCTCCTGAAATAATCCAGTGAGGAAGATTCACCATCGCCTCATGAAATAAACCTGAAAAAAGAAAACTAGCAACGATCTTCGTCTTGTGAGAGCCGCGGAACGGGCGGCCGACATCGGCGATCCAGTCCTGCACCCATAAGTTCCAGCGCCGGCCCCAGAATTCACTCAGTGATGGCGAAGATAGGGGATGGTGGTGAATGGGAAAAATATTTTCTTTCCTCCAGGAGAAAAGCGATTGCCCGAGCGCACCCAGGGATTCCGTAAAAAAGTAAATCCCCACACCGAGAACAATCCGGTCTCCATACTCAATCGGAGAGAGAAATTCGAACACACCGACGAAGATAATGCCGGTCAGAACGGTAAATAAAAGAAGGCCCATCCAGGGAGAAGCTGTTGGAGGGGGAGGAGACACGCGCAAGCTTCTGACAGAGAGATATGGTGAGGTGAAGAGAAAAGAAAAAAACGGTGGACGCTTAAGCGGAGGAGTCATGATCCAGCTCAGGGCCTTCATGAAAAGAAAGCAGAAAAGGAAATTCACGACAAAAACGAACTGGTAATTGAAATCCATTCGGCGCCTTAGTTGAGCTTCATGGTTGGATAAGGAGTATAAGTCTTCAGTTTTCCGCTGCAAAGAAAAAATTTTAAAAGGATTAACCCGCGACAGCAAATGACGATAAGTAATCAGGAAGGAGAGGTTATGTACCACGCCAAAAGTCTCAAAGATCTTTTAAAAATTGTCCCTCTCACTGAGGATTTCTATTCGAATCTGGATCCTTTCCATTTGAACTTCATCGATATGTGTTTCAAAAAGTCGCTCGATGAGCAGATCGGCATGATGTCCGAAATCGAGTTTGGCAACTATAAGCTCTTCCTTAAGTACAAGAGCGAGTACGAAGAAGATTTCTACACTGAAATAAAAACTTACAAGAAAGCCTTCTAGTCACAAACCTGTCGTCACCCTGATTTTTCAGGTGCTATGATTTTCCTGTCAAAGGAACAATCATGAAATATCTCATACTGGCGATTATGCTGGTCGGTCCTGTCTGGGCACAAAACTCAATAGTACTTCCTGCTTTCAGAGACGCTGTGAAAGTCTACGTAGAAAGTCCCGATCTTTCCCACACACTGGTATTGAATCCTAAAACCCGCGCTCTCATTGAGATTTTCGAAAAAAAGAAAATTACACCCGAGATGCTTGAACCCTATCTCGCTGTTCTCGAGGGGAAAACAGATTTCTCTCTGCCGGTTGATGACAAGTATGATGGATGGATCAAAAACCGCAAAACGGACGTTTCAAACGTTCCTGAGCTGGCCCTTCATGCCTTTGGCTTTGACGTAGTGGAAGAGAGTGACGACTTTTTCAATGATGATATTTTTTGTTACTTCTTCGTGACTGACGGTGTGATCCCTACCGGAAAAATTACTTCGATTTATAAAGGTCTTGATGAGGGTGAGACTTTCTTCTTCAATGAAGTTGATCGCGCTATCTACCCACTTCTCGGAGTTCCTGCCAAGGCACCGGATAATCACCTGATTATCGATTACGGAATTGTTGAATCTGATGGAGATGACATCAAAGACCTCCAGAAGCTGTCTGCCATCATCATTGATATCGCGATTTCTGTTTATTCCACCATCGATCCTCAGAATGCTCAGGTTATTGTGAATCTGCGGAAAGAAGTCAAAGCACTCGCTGATCTCCTTCTTTCCATGAACAATGATGACCGTCTCGCCAATGGATCCTTCGGATATACCACGGCCGAGTTGTCGGAAATCCTGAGAGAGAATACCTATGTGGAGTTCAAGAAAGTTCACAAAAAAGAATCGAATTTTGACGATTGGGAGTATCATCTTAGGTTCAGACTCCTGAGGAAATAAATGACGATCTCCCATTGGCAGCGCTCACACTCTTTCACAGTTCCGGACATCCAGACGGATGTCCTGATTGTGGGGGCCGGCTACCTGGGACTCGCGACTGCCTGGTGGATCACAGAAAATTCTCCTGACGTAAAAGTCACTGTCATTGAAAGATCACGCCCGGGTGCAGGCGCATCCGGGAGGAATGCTGGTTTTCTCACGCATGGAAGTGCTTATTTTTATCATCACTTGTCTGAGAAATGGGGCGAGGAGAAAGCACTCTCGATCTGCCGTTTTGCTGAGACCTCGCTCGAACTGGTCAATCAGAACATTCTAAAATCCAGTCCCGAAATCAAATCTGAAAAAACAAATGCGCTGACTCTAACGAGAAAGAAATCTGATCTCGAAAAACTTCACGCGGGCTTTGGCTTTGAATGGACGAACGCCATTCCGGAAAAACTCACTTCGACGTATGAAGGAGCCTTCAAGAAGGAACCTGAGTACAAGATCAATCCGATGGAGCTTCTTAATTCACTTCGCAAAAGTCTCGAGGCAAGGAAAGTTCAGATCATCGAAGCCTCCGGCGCCTTTGAATTATTTCCGGATGGAGCCCGAACGGTCATGAATACCGTTCGCTGTAAAAAAGTGGTTCTTGCTCTGAACGGCTATGCTCCGGAATTTCATCCTTCGTTTATTCCCCTCATCACTCCCAATCGCGCTCAGATGCTTGCGATTGAAACTGATGACGAGTTTGAAGCCGCTTCGCTTTACTATGATCCTGCTGAACGGGTGTACTGGAGGAAGGCGGGAGAGAAGGCGATACTCATTGGTGGCAAAAGGCTTCTGGATGAGAAAGGCGAGACGGGAAACTTTGAGAAAGTCTCACCGAAAATTCAGGAAGGACTTGAAGATTATATTCGCTCGGTTTTGAAATTGAATTATAAAGTGATTCATCGCTGGTCTGGAATCATGGGATTCACTGAGCATGAGCTGCCTATTCTTCAAAAGATCGAGGCGCCACTTCCCACTTGGTTTGTGGGAGGATTCTCCGGACACGGAATGGGACTTGGTTTCCACGCCGCTAAGGAAATGAGTGAACTTGTTTCCGGAGAGAAAACTCAATCCTTTTTCCAGGGCTTTAAAAACCCCAAGATCACTCTATGAAAAATCGTACGGCCATTTTCGCTATTCTTGTGGCCGCACTCATCTGTGGCACTTACTGGATGTGGAAGCAGCTTGATCTGGGCCCGTTAAAACCAACTACCATTCGTCTCTCACTCGATAACGAAGTGGAGAGTCTTGATCCGGCGAAATCTTATTCCGATGACTCGCTTCTGATTGCAGCTCAGGTGATGGAGCCTCTCTATCAGTATCATTATTTGAAGCGTCCCTATGAAGTTCAGCCGCTCCTCGCTGAGACTCTTCCCAGGCTCGAAGAGAAAGGTACTGTTCTCATCATTCCCATCAAGAAGGGGATTTACTATCACCCTCATCCCGCCTTCAAGGGGAAAAAACGTGAAGTCACGGCCCATGATTTTGTTCTCCAGTTTCGTCGTCTCGGAATGGAAACACTTAAGAGCCCGGGCCGCGGACTTTTTGCTGATCTCGTAAAGGGATTCGGCGATTACGGAAAACGCATCAATGAAAACTGGAAAAAACTTCCCGACGAAAAGATCGAAGGTTTTGAGGCGATGGATGACTACACCCTGATCATCCGGCTTACAAAAAGTGAACCCAACATCATTTATTATCTGGCGATGAATTTTGTTGTGCCAATGCCCTGGGAAATTGTTTCGTATTACGAAAATAAACTCGATACAGTTCTGATCGGAACGGGCCCTTATATTTATAGCGGAGATAACAAACGCTACATTGAAATGCAGAAGAACCGAGATTTCCGCGAGGACTACTATCCGACAGTGGGGGACCGTTACGCCAACGTTCAGAATCTCCTCGATTCATCGAAGGAGAGAATTCCTTTCATTGAAACGGTTCGCTTCTATATCAATAAGGAAGAGGAAAGATGGGAGAAGTTTCTTAATCAGGAAATTGATCTTCTGACGGTTCCCAAGGCCTTCATTCCCCGCCTCTATGATGAAAAAGGGGAGCTCACAGCAGAACTTAGAAAAAACGGATTTAAGTTAGGTCACTTCCCGATGCTGACCTCTCGCTGGTTTGGTTTTAATATGCGGGATCCGGTCTTGGGGAAAAATAAGAATCTAAGACTCGCGATAGCTCATGCGATTGATTACACCCGCTACTTGCAACTCATTTCTCAGAATACGAATCTCCGTGCCAATTCCATTCTTGTGCCGGGGATCGCGGGTTACCGGCCTGCGCGGGATTTCCGCTTTCAGTATGATCCCACTCTCGCTAAAAAATATCTGGCCGAAGCTGGCTACCCGGATCCTTCAAAGATCCCCGTGATTACCTACTCCACCCGCGGGAATGAGGGGATAGCCATACTTGAAGCAAATTTTGTGAAGGAGTACCTTGAGGCGATAGGTCTCCGGGTTAAGATTGATAAAATACCATTTACGGATTTTTTGAAGCGCGGTCGCGCTGGTGAACTGCAATTTTTTACTGATGCCTGGATCTTTGATTATCCGGATGGTGAGAACATCATGCAGCTTCTTGTATCTTCCAATTTTCCCGGGATCAATAAGTCGGGATATGGAAATCCGGAAGTGGATAAGCTTTATTATCAGTTGAAAGAAACGACTAATGTGGAGTCACGTGAACGCATTCTTCAGGCGATGGAAGAGTTGGTCTTTGAGGATCTGCCGTGGATTCCTCTCATGTATGAGAGCTCGTTTGTGCTTCAGTCTCCGAAGTTGCGCAATTTCCGGAAATCATCGCTTATCCGAAACTACGTAAAATATCTGAAAATTGAAGAATGAATGGTCCGGGACGAAAGCCCCGGACTATGAGAATTCGATTATTGCTTAAAGCTGGCGTCGTACATCGGCTTAACAATGACTGGCTTCCAGCTTGCGATTTCACGGTTTTGAGCAGGCTTTTGTACCCACGCAAAGTGAACTACGAAGAAAGCAGACACTGACCAGCAGAAGAAATGAGTGCAGAAAGTAGAAAAGTTCCATGTCATAGAGACTCCTTTGTCTTGATTCCTTATCGGACAAAATCACCCCAATCATTAAGACCTTTTTTTTCATTAATTCTGATGCTTTAGCTAACTTATCCCTATTGCCGGGCTTAGGGTCTCTGTTTTATCATGGATCATTATTCAAACACTCTTTCAGGACTAGCGGTGAAGCTTTTATTTCTCTTCATGATGGTTTTTCTCGCTCCCCCTTCAGAGGCCCAGCTTCTCAAGGAAAAAGTTCTCATTGGTCGCGTGGAGTGGGTGGACCTTCCGGATTTAAAACTTCGTCATCGCGCGCGCATTGATACCGGTGCCAAGACAACTTCTCTTCACGCCGTGAAGATCGAAGAAGTTGAGCAGCGTGGAGACTTGTTTGTAAAATTTGAAACCGTCGATGCTGATGGAAAGAAAATTGATCTTCTCCGGAAAGTGGATACGACCCAAAAAGTTTCGAACACCGCGGGTGCAGTCACTAAGCGTTACGTGATTAAAGAGAAAGTGAGAATTGGAAGTATTGAACGCGAAATCCTCATTAACCTGAATGACCGTTCTGGAATGGAATATAAATTTCTCGTCGGTCGGAACCTTCTTCTTGGGCGCTTTATTGTCGATGTCGCCCGCTCCCATGTGTTGGGAGATTAACCATGAGAAAAAATATTATCCTGATCACTGCCTTTCTGATCATCTTCCCGCTGGGGATTCTTTTTTATAAAACTCAGGTCCTTCAACTTTCGCTTCTTCCGCAAATGATTGATCACGTCTGGAACTTTCATATTTCTGTGAAGCCCAAAGGTGGGGCTCGTTCTTTTTCTTTCCCTATTCCTAAGGCCGGACCTGGAATGAAAGTTGGAGAGGAACGTATCCGCGCGAAGGGAATTGAAGTCTTCGTTGATACGACTTCTGATTCCTCGGTGGCGACATGGACTTCGCGTGATCCACTCTCTGAGCGGGTTACGTATTCTGCACGGATTGACCTGAAGCCTGTGATTTATAAAAATATTCCGAAAGATTTCTCAGAGTCCTATCCCAAAGGACTTCAGAAGTTTTTAAAACTCCCGAAACTTATTCCCGAAGATGAAGACGCGATTAAGGTTCTTGAAGGTGCTATCCTCGAGGGATCGGAAGACAAAACGGGCATAGTTCGGAAAATTTATTATTACGTCGAAGAAGAAATTCAGCGTAATACTTCGATCAAGACCATTCATGAAACTCTCAACTCCGGAAAAGGCTCTCCCCTCATCAAGGCGAAGCTCTTTAATATTATGGTGAGGAGAAAGGGCATCCCTTCACGGATCGTCGTCATGATCCGTATGCCGGAACTTAAGCAGAAAGAAGAAACGAAGCTTCGCTTCACTTTTGCCAATGAAGTTTTTCTGGCCAATAAATGGATACCGATTGATACCAACCGCGGGCACTTCGGTGACCGGCCGGATACTTTCATGGTGGTTCATAGAAACTATGAAGATGTTGATCGCTACATCTCAAAGAAAAACGTGACATATTCCATTCACGCTGAACGCGCGCGGATTAACCGTTACAACAAGGCCGAGTTTAAGAAGGAAGTAGTCCGTTCGGATTCGATCTTCGGGAAACTTTCCCTTTATCGTCTGCCCATTCCACTACAGACGATGTTCTCTACGATCCTTCTTATTCCGATCGGAACATTGGTCTTAAGTGTCGCCAGAAATATCATCGGGATTCCGACCTTCGGGATTTTTACACCGATCCTTCTGACTTTGTTCTTCAAGGAAACTTCGTTTGGTTTCGGTCTCGTGTTCTTCCTCGTTGTAATCGCCGTTGGTATCGGGCAGCGCTACCTTCTGGATAAGTTCTATCTTCTCGCGGTGCCGAGGCTTTCTATCATCCTGACCATGGTGATCATGATGATGATCTTTTACTCGTTCATGAGTAATGATCTGACGGCAACGACCAATCATCTTTCCTTCTTCCCGATCGTTATCGTGACGACAAACATCGAGCGCCTTTCCATCATGATGGCGGAAGAAGGGCTCGTGAATACTCTTAAAACTCTCGCCGGAACATTGGTCATCTCTATTCTCGGATACATGCTTTACATGATCCCTGCTCTTGAGATTTTCATGTTCACAAATCCTGAATGTCTCTTCACTGTTATTGGTCTTCTGATTCTGATCGGTAAGTACAAAGGGTACCGCATCTCCGAGCTCCTTCGATTCCGCGATCTCGTGAAACAGAAGAAAAAAAAGGATGCTGAAAAAGCGGAGATTCCTTCCGTATGATTTTCCGTGAACTACATGATCTGGGGATTCTTGGTATCAATAACCGCGTAGGCCGCTACATTCTCCAGCATAATAACCGTAAAGATTATCCGCTCGTTGATAATAAAGTTCTTACCGCTCAGCGGGCCGAGGCGTGGGGAATTGCCATGCCGGAAAATTATCTCGTCGTTGAGAATTACGGCTTCCTGAAAAGACTCGATACCAAGCTTCCGCAGTACTCTTCTTTTGTGATCAAGCCAGCTAAGGGCTCTCAGGGAAACGGCATCATCGTCATTAAAGAGATTGTTCGTGAAGGTGACCAGATTTTTTACCGGCGCTCCAATGATAAGCTGATGGATATCGAAGAAGTGAAACATCACATTTCGGGAATCCTCTCAGGCCTTTACTCACTTTCCGGTCAAAGTGATACGGCGATTATTCAGGCGAAAATTGATAAGCATCCCATCTTTGAAAACTATTCTTTCGGCGGAATTCCCGATATCCGAGTCATCGTCTTTCAAGGTTTTCCCGTGATGAGCATGGTGAGACTTCCAACCAAATCATCTGACGGAAGAGCTAATCTCCATCAGGGTGCTATTGGCGCGGGCCTTGATATGAAAAATGGTTGGGCGACCAATGCTGTGATAAAAAATCAGGTGGTGGATATTCACCCGGATACTTCCCATCATCTCACAGGCCTCAAGCTTCCCTTCTGGAAAGAGATCCTGGAACTGGCGGCCCGCTGTTACGATATGGTGGGATTGGGATATCTCGGAGCAGATATTGTACTGACTCCAGATCAGGGACCGATACTTCTTGAGCTTAATGCCCGACCGGGGCTTGCGATCCAGATCGCCAATCTCGATGGGCTTGTTCCTCGCCTGGAGAAAATCAGAAACGATGCTCCTAGAAATTTACTCGCCAAAGATAGAGTAGAGTTCTCGATCGCTAACTTCTGAATTCAGATACTTTCAAGATGGTCGTAAAACTCCGGAACTGTCTGAGAGAGGAGAAGTTTTCTTCTTATGGGCTCACCATTCTCAATCCCATCCAGCATGTTGCGTGAAACAGACTTGCTTTGTTTAAGTAATCCACGCATGGAGATATTTCCTTTCTCGAGCTCGGCCCGGTACTCACTGAAAAATATTTTCATCTTCTGAATTCTTCTTTGATCATCATTCTGGATAAAACCCTGACGATAATCCTGGGCCATCCACGGAAGTTTCAGCGCCCCCCGTGCCACCATCACTCCATGACAACCTGTCTCTTTCAGCATGCGATCGATGTCACTCGTTTCCCAGACATCACCGTTACCAATGATCGGCACCTGAGAAACTTTCACTGCCTGTGCGATAAATTCCCAACGGGCGGGTTCTTTGTACATCATATCTTTGGTGCGACCATGAACAGTGATCATCTCGACACCTTCATCATTGAGCATTTTCACGACATCAAGAAAAGTAGATGTATCAGAGTAACCAATCCGCATCTTCGCAGTGAATCTTCCGCGATAAGTTTTCCGGATGTCCCGAATAAGTCCCTGGAGACGGGGTATGTCCTGAAGAAGAAAAGATCCGCCCTTGTTCTTACAAACCTGAGTCGAGGGACAACCCAGATTAATATCAATCCAGGGGATACCGAGATCTTGAACGTCCTGAACCATTTGAGTGGTGAAGGCGGTGTGAGAAGTGAGAATCTGATACATGGTTTTCTGCATGACCCACGGAATTTCATAATGAGAAAGTCCGATATGCTGAAGAAGATGTTTCACGGGATATCTTCCGGCCGAGGGAACTCGCAGGAAATCTGTCGCGATATAATCCCACTCCGGATAGAGCTTTAAGATGATTTTCCGGAAAGACTCTTCGGTGATGCCTTCCATCGGCGCAAAAAATAGCGATCCGTAAGGAACAGGGGAGAGTTTCATGCGGTCCACTCTTCCTTTCCAACTGCACTCACGAGCATGAAAAGAAGGATGAGGATTTTTATCGTGTCCATGACAACATAAATCCGATGAAAGAACTGATGCTCCTGCTGGATATCAGCAATAGCAATTTCCTTTCCGGCTTCACTCAATTTCCAAAGCTCAGACAAATGCTGAATCTTCGGTATGAGCCAGCTGAAGTAGACAAGCGAAATAAGAAAAACCATGACGGCTGCGATAAGCAACGGAAGCGTACGGCGATTCTTGCGGAAGATAAAAATGATCACAGCAAGGACAAATGTTGCAACAACCACTTCAAGTGAATTGAGTCTTTGAAAAAGATAAATTCCCAGATCGCCTGCCTCGAAGAAATTATGGATATTTCGGAACACTCCGGGAACCACAATAAAATCCACCAGCACCGTCCAGCCCAGCCATACGGATAGGAGTATCAGAAGTGATGAGTAAAGAAGCCGGCGCATGTTCATGACGAAGAGGTATCAGGAAATGAGAGTCAAAACAAGAGACCGGGAAGACGCCTCTTTCCGGAATTCCATAAGATAGATTCCTTGCCAGGTGCCGAGATTGAGTTTTTTAGCACTTATGGGAAGTGAAATAGAAGAACCTGCGAGAACTGATTTTATATGGGCAGGCATATCGTCGGAACCCTCTACCGTGTGCTGGTAAAAAGGCTGATTTTCCGGAACCAGATGATCAAAGGCCAGGTCCATATCATGTCGTACAGTTGGGTCTGCATTCTCGTTAATCGATAATGCAGCCGAAGTATGCTTGATGAAAATGTGCAGAAGTCCTGATTCAGGCAGCTCGCCCAATGCCTTTAAAATCTTATCGGTGATGAGATGCGAGCCTTTATCCATGGCCGGAAGGGTAATATCTTTTTGCTGAATCATAGATGGATTTAAAAAAAGCCCCTTTCGGGGCTTTTTCGTTTTGTGCTTATTCAGCGCCTTTATCGGGATCAATCTGAGACTGCATGAAATTCTGAATGCCGATTTTCTTGATGAGATCTCTCTGAGTCTCAAGCCAATCGATGTGATGCTCTTCAGATTTCAGGATGGAGAGGAACAGATCGCGTGAAGCGTAATCCGCTTCTTTTTCTGAAATTTGAATGCATTTTTTGAGATTAGGAACTGCTGCGTACTCAACTTCGAGATCCGCATTAATCACTTCCACTACATCCTGACCGATCTTGAGTTTATCGAGCTTCTGAAGATTCGGAAGTCCTTCAAGAAAAAGAATTCTCTTGATGACCATATCAGCATGTTTCATTTCATCGATCGAAGCTTCGTACTCGAGCTTCCCGATTTTTTCGAGACCCCAGTTCTGCAACATTCTTGAATGGAGAAAGTACTGGTTGATGGCCGTGAGTTCTTTTGTGAGAACGGAATTGAGTGCTTCGATAATAGCTTTAGAACCTTTCATTAGATGATCCTCGTGAGAGTCAGTATTGAGGACATTTTAGGGGAAAGGGGAGTGATTAAGCCAGAGAGTTCAATTGACCTAAGATTTGTTTGAGCTGTCTTTCATTTCGAAGGGTGTGCGTGAGTTTTGTTCGAGGAGGGTTTTGATGGCGTCTTCAACGCATGTTCCGCAGTCTGTTCCAACGCCTAAGGCCTTCAAAATTTCTTTTGGATTATGAGAACTCCGGGAAGTGATTGCTTCCTGGATTTGTTTCTCGGTGATGCCTTTGCAGATGCAGACGTACATTTTTGTTGCCCTTTCTAGGGTTGAGTATACATCTGTTCGGCTTAACCAACAAATGTTTTAGCTCTATCAGGAAAGTTTGACCACGGTAACGGAAATACAAGTATTTAGCCCATCGAGTCAAGAAGTCGGAACATGCCCAAGGTCGACATAGACCACCGAATCTGGTCGTTTTTCAGGGCCCCTCGAAGTTCGTCGGGAGTGAATTCAATCAGGGCCTCAATCACTTCTTCTCCATCCGGATTGGGAAGTTTCGCCTGCTCGAGACCGCGGGCCACGAAAAAATGCTGGGTGTGAGTGACGGTGCCGGTGCTCACAAGGGTCATGAGAAGTTTCATTTCTCTGGCGCGAAACCCGATTTCTTCCTGCATTTCCCGTTGGGCATTGTCTTCGGGAGAGCCGAGTTTCTCTTCGAGTATTCCTGAAACAGGTTTGATTCTGACCGGAGGATTTTCATGCGGACGTCGTTCGCGGATCAGGATGATCTTTCCTTCATCGGTGATGGGAAAAATAATTACGCCGGAGGGGAGATGAACTTTTTCCCAGGTAATTCCGCCGATCACTTCTTCCGTCACCCGGAGGATGTTGCCCTTATAAACTTCTTTTTCCATATAGCTCCAGAATGGTTTGAACTTTTAATCCCATCGCCTCATTGATCTCATGGCCCGTATCCGGAATGGTTTCCCAGGATACCGGGAGATTTTTTGCTTTCAGGATGTCGGCGTCTCTTCGGGAATGTTCGACATTCACCACGTGATCAATCGCCCCATGTAAACCAATCAGGGGAAATTTGATATCAACGCTCACGAGGTTTTCCCTGAATTCGCAACCCAGACCCATCACGAGTTTAGTCTGTGGGAGCTCATGTCCGAGAAGGGGAGCGAGATAACCTCCCTGAGAAAAACCGATGATCGTGAGCGGCAGATGTGAAACATTTTTGGATGCGAGAAGTTCCTTCAGCCAAGAAACGGCCAGAGTCTGATTCAGATAATAACTTTTCGTCTGGCGATCATAGAAATACCAGCAGTAGCCATACTCAGTTCTTCCGTCTTTTTCGCGGGGGAGGGGAAAAGGTGCGTTGGGAGCAATAATCAGGGCGGATGGGGGAAGGAAGCGGGCGAGCTTCCGGTAGATCCGAAGACACCTTTCATGGAGGCCGTGAAGAAGGAGAATGACCTGATCAGGATTGTCGGGAGTGCGCTCGACTCCATCAAAGACCGCCATGGCCTTCAATTCGTACCGCTTTTCCTCGTAATCCTGTAAAGTTTTCACTCTTCTCCGCTCGTCCCCACAGAAGGGATAAATTGGATATAAAGTAGCCGCAGAATCTCAAGGAGTCTCTATGAAGTTTCACAAGTTCAATATCTTGGATACCAAAGGTGCCCAGGAGAATGAAGTCGAAGTCCTGTTTAATCTTGATCATATCATTTCTATTAAGCCCATCCGCATTTCGCGTCCGGATATGCTGTTGAATGGTTTCTGGATCAGAACCACGAATGGAAAAAAATATCGCGCTTCCAAAATACCTGATGAACTTCTTTCTATCATTGGAGAAAAGTATCAGGGTCAGGTAAACATGACAGTGGAATCCGACGACCAGCCTTTCCAGTAAATATCATTCAAGCTGGGCACCTCTTTCTTCGATGAGTAAGGAAAGAGGGTCCCGCCATGATGAATCTCCTGCACAAGTTTCTTTCTAAAGATCGCTCCGACAAATCCCAAATCAGAAAGAACTTTGATCATTATTTTTTCTCACTTCCAGAGCATCAGTGGATCGAAGCCTCGGGTTCGAAAAAACATTTTGAAAATCTCTTTGCTCGCATGCCAGCGAAGCTCCTGGAAAATCTCATGCAGAAATATCCGGTGATCTTCGTGAAGAGCGAAGACATGCGTGACGTGTACAAATACAACGCCGGAACTGCTGTCAGAAACACGGTCGTTGTGTTTCCTGAGTTTCAGAAACTTCTCACATCCAATAAAATTTCCGCTGTCGCCTGGCTTGCTCACGAGCTTGCTTTCGTGATCTATGAACTTGAGTCTGACCATGTTGAACCACTCATGGCAGAGATTGAAGCTGATAAGTTTGTCTGTGATCTCGGTCTGACCTTTGAGCTGGAAGAACTTCTTCTGATGCTCGATGAGACTGTGGAAAAAAGACTTCGCCTTACTTACCTCACGATCAATCACTTCACTGGCGAGAACTAACGCTAAGCGCTGGCAAGCGGCGCATCAGACAAATTTTGGCCAAACCCTAAAGTTCCCGGTTGTACTAAATCCCGCCCCATAGATAATGGAGTTACTTAATCTCAAGTGACCTTTAACAATGGAGTGTAGGAAATGAGAAAATTATTATTGGTAGTTGCTGTCTTTGCTATGACGTCATCTGCTTTCGCCGCTAAATACGGTTCAGCTGGTTGCGGTCTTGGTTCTATGATTTTTGAAGGTGACCAGACTTGGTGGAAGCAGGTTCTTGCTGCTACGACAAACGGTACTGGTATTCAGACGATCGGTATCTCTCTCGGAACTTCAAACTGTGATTCACCTGCTCCATTCAAAGTTGGTCAGGCTGAAGCTTATGTTGAAGCTAACAAAGTTGCTCTCGCTAACGACATCGCTCGTGGTAACGGCGAAACTATTGTTGGTCTTTCAAAAGTTTACGGTTGTGCTAACACAACTGAATTCGGTCGCGCTCTTAAATCAAACTACACAATGATTTTCCCCAACACGACAGCGAACTCCAAAGAGATCACTCACTCGATCAATACTGTTGCTTCAACAACTTGTAACACTCAGATCTAAGTTCTATCATGGGACCTGTAAATTAAAGCAGGTCCCATGTTTTTTCTTCCTCTCTTCCTCCTGAGTCTTCTCTTACCTGCTTACGCAGAAACCCCTGATTTTGAAAAACTCTCTCAGGATGTTAAATGGCATCGCCTTCTTCATTACAAGAAGAGATATATCCCCGGTTATAAGAGTGAAGTGGATGGAAAAAAATTCTTTCTCTCGGAAAACGGAAAATACGATCCAGAGGGTGAACTTCGGAAGAGTTACGAACTTTTCTCGGGCGCTGGTACTCCCACGAATGATCATGCCATTTGTCGCTTTCCCCTTCGTTTTCGCTGGTTAAACCAGAAACTGGGTAATCCCTGGAAGACGGATATCTCCGGTTGTACGACCTACATCTCTTTTTTCCAGAAACTTGCGGCCAAGCGCGCGAGTATTATTTTTTCCTCTTATTATCTGAGTAACCCCAACTCCGCTTTCGGTCACACGCTCCTTCGACTTTCGAGATTTGAAGATTCCGGTGAAACCGAACTTTTGGATTACGGAATCAATTTTGCGGCCGAAGCGCGTGCGGTGAATCCTCTGGTCTATATGGTAAAGGGACTTCTTGGTGGATATCCCGGTCGCTTCAATGCCATTCCTTACTATTATAAGATTCGCGAATACAGTAATGGCGAATTCCGAGATCTCTGGTCTTATGAACTGAATCTCACAACTCCTCAGGTGTTCGAGCTCGTCGATCACATCTGGGAGCTTGGGGAAACATACTTTGATTATTATTACTTCGATGAAAACTGTTCCTATCATCTGATGGCACTTCTTGAAGTCGTTTTTCCGGACAAAGATCTCACCTCGCGCTTCCGTTTTTTTGCCATTCCTGCTGACACCATCAGAAAACTCCGGATCGAAGGTTTGATTGCCGAAGGTGTAAAACGCGAATCTACTTACACCAGGCTTATGCGGCTTTCCTCGGGTCTTCCGGCAAAAGATCTCGTCCTCGCAAAATACCTGGCGATGAAGCCGGAAAAAGTCTCTGAAGTTAAGGCACTTCCGGATCAGGAAGCAGCGAATGTTCTGGATGTATCGCTTGAAGCTTTTGATTATTTCAATGCACAGAAAATTTTGAAAGAAGACCCCGCAACGAAAAAGAAGAAAGAGCCAATTCTGGCAGCGAGAGCGGCCAATCCAATCATCTCAACGGACCTTAAGCCGGAGAATGTGCAGAAAGATTCTCCGGCCAACACTCACTCGCCAGTGAGACTTGGTTTGTATCAGGGATATGAGCACCGTGCGGGTCAGGTGACGAGATTTGAATTCAGAACATCTTTCCATGACATGCTCGATCCGGTGGCGGGATCTCTGAAGGACGGCGAGCTTGAGATGGGACGGTTTACGTTCGAGCATATGGAACGTGATTATCAGGCCGGCGGACGATTCCGCTTTGAGCAACTTTCTGTGTTCTCTATTAAAAATTTATCCGGACAAAATTTTTGGGCCTCACCACTTTCCTGGGAACTCGCAGCAGGTGCCAAGCGCATTCTTTTAACTTGCTTTGATTGTCCCGGTGGATACATCGATGGCTCAGTCGGAAACACTGTTCAGCTTGATCAGGGAAAATACCTCATCTCATTTCTCATGAACGCAGAACTCAATGTGCAAAGTTCGTTTCAGGAGAATTATCGATTGGGAACCGGCCCAAAAATTTACATGCGGGCAAAATTCACGGACGCCTTTTTAACGGGCCTAAGCCTTCCGTATCATTGGTTTAGTTATTCTGCGCGGGACATTGGAGTGAATCAGGCCTTTCTTCCTGAGTGGGAGTCGCGGTATCATTTCAGGAATAATCTTTCGCTCTCATTACGAGGACGTGGTCAGGCGGTCCGTGACATCTGGACCGTGCGCGGAGAGTTGGGATTGCAGTATTTTTACTAATAGGGGAGACTATGAAAGTTCTTATCACTCTAGCAATTTTGGTGATGTCTTCTATGACACTCGCACAAACCGGTTTTGTTTCCATCAGTGACCTCTGTCCGGAGGTCAAGCCTCATATGAGCTACGCGACTGCGGAGAATTTCACCGGCGGTATCGTTGCTGGTTATAAGGCCAGAAAAGCTTTCATGGCGAAAGCTCCCGCTGAGGCCCTTTGCAAAGTCATTGATGAAGCTAAAAAAATGAATCTTGGGATCAAGATCTTTGATTGCTATCGTCCCGCGAAAGCTGTCGCATACTTTCAGGAGTGGGCGAAGAAACCGGAAACCAATCCTGAGCTTAAAAAATTCTATTACCCAGACTATACCCGCGCGGAACTTTTCGACCGCGGATACATCGCTCTGAAGTCCAGTCACTCGAAGGGAAGTGCGATCGATCTCACACTCTTTGATCTCACCACCGGAAGAGATCTTGATATGGGAACAGGTTTTGATTTTTTTGGCGAACTGTCTCACACAGATAATCTTTCTGTGAGTGCTGCCCAGAGAAAGAACCGTTATCTATTGAAGGGATTAATGGAAGGGAAGGGCTTTAAGAATTTTTCGCAGGAATGGTGGCACTACTCGTTTAAACCCGAGCCATTCCCGGACACTTACTTCGACTTCGATGTCGAATAATTACTCGGCGTAGTTAAGCTCAAAATTAGCGTGAAGATTATCAATGGACCGGAAAGAATTCCGCAGATACATCATAACCATGACCGGGCTTAGGACGATAAGACTGAGTTTGATAATGATCTTCATGGGTACCTCCTGCTTTGAATATGCCACGTCCGATTGTTAAGAGAGGTTAAGAAACTATGAAGATCATCCTTTTACTTCTCCTCGCTTCCTGCACCAATCTCTTTTACCAGCCTTCAAACCGGCAATTCTTCAAGCCTGAGGCCTTCAAGCTCTCTTATGAAGACCTCTATTTTCAAAGCCAGGACGGAACGAAGCTCCATGGTTGGTTTTTCCGCGGGAAAGGCAATCCCAAAGGAACGATTGTCCAGTTTCACGGCAATGCCGAAAATATGTCGAGTCACTTCCTGAATCTCGCCTGGCTGGTGAGCGAAGGTTACAACCTTTTTGTCTGGGATTACCGGGGCTACTGGCTTTCAGAAGGTGAGTCCAATCCCAAAGGCGTTTACGAAGATTCTCTCGCAGCTCTCGAGAAATCTTTTGAGCTCCATCAAGCGGCAGGCGGAAAACATTTTGTCGTTTTCGGGCAGAGTCTTGGTGGTGCCATTTCCCTTCGTGCAGTTCCTGATTTCAAAAATAGGGATGCTATTACTCTCGTTGTTCAGGATTCCACCTTTTCATCTTATGAAGACATCGCCGTGGATAAATTGAGTTCCGTCTGGTTACTTTGGCCTTTCTCACCACTCGGCTACGTTTTAATCTCAGACAAATACGCGTCCGAAGATGTGTTTGATAAAATTACCTGGCCCACTCTGGTGATCACCGGTGGAAAAGATAATGTCATGCCGGCCAAATTCGGAAAAAAAATCTACAAAGGCATTGCCGCAAAACAAAAATGGCTCTGGCATGTGAAGGACGCTCCTCACATATCTTCGTTTCACGTAGAGGGTGGACGCTGGAGAAAAGAGTTTTTGGATCTACTTGATAAAATCGCTCGGCTTTAGGCGAGAATTGCCTACAATAAAAATGTACTAGTCGAAGAGTTTTAGTCCTATACTAAAGCTAAGCTATTTGTTTAGGCCTCTTCAAGGAAGAATGAAGCGTAATGAATCAAGTCAAGAAACCAAACGCCGAACCTGCTGACCGGTCCTACGGAGCCTTTTCAAGGATTAACGGGCAGCATCCTTTTAAAGACAGTGTTCCGAATGGACGCGTCGAATATAAGGCACGTTATAAGAAGGGCGGGAAGATTGCTTTCTTCAATTTTGATCTCGCCAAAGAAATGGGTCTTCTTCCAAAAAATCATCCTGAAACTTTAAATCCTGAACTCGAAAAAGAAATTCTCCGCTCATTCAGTATCGTGATCATTAATGAATACGATCTGATCAACGAAATAAAATTTCCTGAAGATGAAATTTATCCGAATACATTCATGGCCACGCGCTATCTTCAGCTTCAGCATCCGGATAAGTCCGGCCGCACTTCCGGTGACGGAAGAACCATCTGGAACGGAACGATTCGTCACAATGGAATGAGCTGGGATGTTTCAAGTTGCGGAACTGGCGGAACAAAACTTTCTCCAGCGTGCAACATCAATAAAAAATTCTACCAGACCGGCGACCCATCGATCTCCTATGGATGTGGTCTTTCCGAAGTCGGTGAAGGTTTAGAAACATTATTTTTTTCGGAAGTTCTCCGGAAGAACGGATTCCGTACCGAGCGCGTTCTCGCCATCGTGGAATTTGATAAAGGCATCTCGATCAACGTCCGCGCCAATCCTAATCTTATCCGTCCGTCGCATTTCTTTGGTCATCTGAAGCAGGGAAATCTCGAGGCACTGAAACAGGTCGCAGATTATTTCATCAAGCGCCAGTGTGATAACAAGGCGTGGGAACAGACCACCTTCAAGTCTGACAAAGAAAAATACCAGTATCTTGCGAAGCAAGTAGCGAAGTCCTTTGCAGAAACCGCTGCGAAGTTTGAAGACGAGTATATCTTTTGCTGGCTCGACTGGGATGGGGATAACATTCTCATGGATGGCGGAATCATTGATTACGGTTCGATTCGCCAGTTCGGTCTGTTTCATGCTGAATACAGATACGATGATGTTCAAAGATATTCGACTTCGATCTTAGAACAGCGCCAGAAAGCACGCTACATCGTTCAGTGCTTTGCCCAGATTGCTGACTTCCTCACGACCAAAAAGAAAAAAAGTCTTTCGCAGTTCCGGAAGGATGTGAATGTTGATTATTTCGACAAGCACTTCATTCATAGCAAGAATAGAAATCTTCTTAAGCGGATCGGCATCAAGAAAAATCACCAGGACTATCTTCTTAAAGAGAACCTCCAGTTGGTGACGAAGTTCCGCAAGGTCTTCAGTTACTTTGAGCGTTCGAAATCTAAGCGTGGAATCTATAAAGTTGCTGACGGAATTAACCGGGACGCGATTTTCTGCATGCGCGATATCCTGCGTGAGCTTCCGCAGATTTATCTCACCCGTGGTTCTGAACTCAATCCTCAGGAATTTCTTGAAGTGATCAAGTCTTCTTACGCTAAGAAATCTGATCTTCGTCTCACTTTCCTGCGCGCTAAACAAATCCAGCGTTTTCAGTCACTCTACATGTCGCTGGTTCGCTCACTTGAAAAACACGCTGGAGTTACTCGCAGTCAGTTCCTTCTGGAACTCACCATGCGCTCTTCTACTATTAATCGTTACGACCGGGTAACCGGTGACTCTATTACGTATATTGTTCAGAAAGTCCTGAAGATGAGACCGAAGCTTACGGCGGACGAACTCTATCTTCTTGCAGAAGAATTTTCTTCTTATCAAAACCTTGATCCGGACCAGAAGGCAGAACCTTCTGAGGTACCGGAACGGCACCGGAACATCATGAAGGGGTTTACCTCGATTGTCCGTGAATGCCGTGAGGGGATATGAAGCTTGTTCTCTTCAGCGGTGGTTTAGAAAAAGATAACCAATCCCTTGACCGCAGCTTCATCGATCTTCTTCCCAAAAAGAATCCCGTCGTCACTTTCATTCCTTCCTCTTCCTATCTTTCTGAGCAGGAATTTAAGGCCTTTGTTCGTCATTATTCCCGCTTTAAAATTTCACGATTCATCCACTTTCCCGTGGATGTTCCCTTTGATCGGATTATTTTCCAGGAAGTGATGAGAAGCGACGTTATTCATCTTGCTGGGGGAAACACGTTCTATTTCCTAAACTCCCTGCGGAAAGCAAAGCTTCTGCCTGAGATCCGAAAATATGCCGAGAAAGGCGGGATTCTCACAGGTCTATCGGCCGGTGCTATTCTCATGACGGAAAATATCGATATGGCGGCCTACCCCGAATTTGACCGGGATGAAAATGTCGTGAATCTGAAAAATCTCACTGCTCTCAATCTCGTTAACTTTTCTTTCTTTCCGCATTTCAAGAATTCTGCCCGCTACGATGCCGTCTTCCGGAAATATTCGCGCACAAAGAAAAAGCTCATCTATGCTTGTCCTGATGGCGCAGGAATCGTGGTTTACGGCGATGAAATCCGGTTCGTGGGGCCTTGTTATGGCTTTGCCGGCGGACAAAAGTTCACGGTCAATTAACCGGCAATTCTATTTCCACCAGAAGCGGCAGATGATCGGAGAGCTTTTTCCATCTTTTTTCGTCGAGAGTTGTGGCTGAGATCGGCGTGATTTTGTGAACAAAAATCCTGTCGAGTGAAAGTGCCGGGAAAAATGAGGGAAAAGTTTTTGGATAACTCCCATGAAGATAGCGAAAGACTTCTTTGCTAGAAAGCTGTGACTCTATCATGGGTGAAATTTTTTTGTTCCAGTCGTTAAAGTCTCCTACTAAAACCCAGGGCGAGTCGCCTTCTTCCAGCATATGACGGATTAACATATCGGCCTGTTTGTCCCGTCCTCTCTGGGTGAGATCCAGATGGGTATTCGCAAGAACAAGTTCCTTTGCCATGCCGGGAATTGTGACATGACATTTCAGAAGTCCGCGCTGCTCAAGTCGATTGGTGGAGATGGCGTGATTCGACCAGCTCACGATGGGGAATTTAGAGAGAATCGCGTTTCCGTGATGTCCTTCCTGATAAATGGCATTTTTCCCGTAGGAGAAGTGAGGCCAGACAGAATCAGCTAAGAATTCAAATTGGGCCGCTGTATTCCACCCCTGAATGGGGACTTCTGAATGTTCGCCCAGAACTTCCTGGAGAAAAAGAATATCGGCATTCAGTTCCCGTAAGGCGTCCCTGATTTCGGCAAGAATAAAATCCTTGTTCGTTATCGTGAAACCTTTGTGAATATTATAAGAAAGAATGCGTATTTTCATGTCACAACCAATATCTGAAAAGGAAATACAAACGGCCCATTATACGATCTAGGAAAGTACGGGCCTTCATACTTTCAATACTGACTAATTCAAGTTTACCAGTCATCTCGAGAAAATATTCTTCCAACATTTTTTTGTTGGTTTCTTCCTGTATGACCAGGTCAACCTCGAGATCATGAATCAAGCTCCGGTGATTCAGGTTCGTTGATCCCACCGTCATCCAGTCATCAATTATATAATTTTTGGCATGTAGGACGGAATCAGAATATTGAAAAACCTTTACTCCCTTACTAAGCAGATAAGGATAGTAAAAGAACTGGAGCGTGCGGAAGAGCTTGATGTCAGTCTTCCACGTTGTGAGAAGTCTCACATCAACTCCCCGTTCAGCAGCAGCACCGAGCAGGCGAATGATGCGCCTTCTCGGAATGAAATAAGGTGTAACAAACCAGATGCGTTTTTGCGCACGGTGAATATGATTCATGAAGTTTTTGTAAAAATAGCGCTTCATCATCAGAGTGTGGTTCATCCTGAGGGGAGAGTGACGCCAGTTCGAGCGGGGAAGTTTTTTAAGTTGTTTTTTATAGCGGTAATAATCTCTCAGGCGCCAGTTTCTCTTAAAATTTAAAACAGCATATTTTACCATCTGGCCCGTCACTCTGATGCCAATATCTTTCCAGGCATTAGCATGAAAAAAGCTGGTATGTTCAGCGGTGAAGTTGAAACTCCCGGAGTACATAATGTTCTCATCAATCGTGACGATCTTTCTGTGATTTCTTTTGTTGAGGCGCATGGCCCTAAGGAAAAATTTCTGGAATTTTCTCACGAAAGTGACGTTGCCGTAAAAAGGATGAAGAAAGGGCAGGGGATTGAATGTTTTTACCTGTATCCCTTTTTTCTCAAAGACTCCGTAAAGGCGCTCATAGAAATTATAGGAACCCACTCCATCTACAATGACCTGAACTTTAACACCGCGGATATGGGCCGCGACCAGATGGGCAGCGAGCTTTTTCCCCAGGAGATCATCATTGAAGGTATAGACCTCCACGGTGATGGATTCACGAGCTGCCTCAATGTCTCTGATCAGGCGATCGAAGTACTCGTCGCCGTTAAAGATCAGTTCTTCCGATTCCCAATAACTCATTAGTCTCCACTTCGGAGTTTCGAGCATTTAATAAAGTGGACGAGTGACGTCGGATATATTTGGTCCTCAACCTTATTCATGTTATTTACGATAATTAGGGAAATACTAATAAGAGTTGAAACCTATGGCGCTGACGAAAGAAGCTTTTTTTAACATGGTGAAATCTGCCAACGGCTCAGGTGTGAGTGATATCCATCTGCGAACAGATGAGAAACCATGCTTTCGTCTTCGCGGTGATCTTGTCCCTGTGAAAGTAGATCCCATCACCAATGATGACATTAAACTTATCTGCTCGCTCATGATCAAAGATACGGAAGTGATCGCGAAGCTCGATAAGATTAAAGAGCACGATGGATCGTTTGCGGTCCCGAATGTTTGCCGGGTTCGCTACAATCTCATGCGCTACCAGGGAAAACTTGGTCTTATTCTCCGACTTATCAGTGATAAAGTTCCGACAACAGAAGAGCTGAAACTTCCCGCTGTCATCAATAAGATCGCCAGTGCGAACGCGGGATTAGTTCTCGTGACCGGCGCCACCGGTTCAGGAAAGTCTTCCACACTTGCGGCCATGATTAACTACGTAAACAAAACTTCTGCCTGCCATATCCTCACTCTGGAAGATCCGGTCGAATACATCCATCAACCGATCAAGGCGCGAATCACTCAGAGAGAAATTGGATCTGACACTTCGGATTTTAACTCTGCCCTTCGTTCCGCCCTCCGCCAGGATCCTGACATCATTCTCATCGGAGAGATGCGGGATGCTGAGACTATTTCTATCGCACTGAAAGCTGCTGAAACCGGTCACTTAGTTTTTGGGACTGTTCACACTACCGACGCTCTCTCTACGATCGGTCGTCTGATTTCCATGTTTCCTCCCTCAGAGCAGCATGTCGTTCGCACACGGATTGCGGACAATCTTCACGCCACTGTTTCTCAGCGACTATTGAAAACTTCTGATGGGAAGGGAAGGGTTGCGGCCCAGGAAATTATGATCAACAATCCCGGAATCAAAGAATCCATTCTGGATCCCGTAAGGACCGCGGAAATTTATACCTACATCACGAAAGGTAAGAATGGCTCCGGTGCCCAGAGTTTTGACCAGGCGATCACCAAGCTTTATAAGCAAAATCTGATCACCATGGAAGAAGCGCGTTCCAACGCCACCAAGCCGGAAGATTTCGAGCGGAATCTCATGTTCGGAGAAGATCAGGAATAGCCTGACTGAACTTGCTTACCGCCTCTCTCCGCCTTAGAATAGAATCAATACCTCAAGGATAAAATGAACCTTTCGTTCCGCCATTTCTACTGGCGCTGGACCAAAAATCTGATTTTGCTTTTTACTGCGGTTGCCATCGTTATGACAGTCGTGCGGATTGGCTTCGCCTTTTATTTTGGAGAAGCATCTGTCGTTCTGGGAGATCTCAATCTTTTCCGGACAGCTCTTTTCCTCGGGCTCAGATACGATCTCATGCCGCTTGCTTACATCAACATGCTTCCGTTTCTTATCCTGAATATTTCCTACCTGATTCCCGGGAAATTTATCATCAAGCTCGCGCGATCTCTCAACATTACCATCCTTGTATTCGGTTATATACTCTTGGCCTGGCTTTATATCTGTGATCTTGCTTTCTATTCGTATTATCAGGATCACATGAATATCCTGTTCTTCGGACTCTTCGAGGATGATACGTACGCCGTCCTGATGTCGATCTGGAAGAATTATAATGTCCCTATACTCCTTGTTCTCATTTTTTTAGTTCATTACCTCTGGTTTCGTTTCGTGAAACTCATGTTCTCTCCCTTTGAGTTTGACCTGAAACCAAGACGCTTTGACTGGAAAATGCCGGTCACTCTTCTTCTTGGTTGTGTCGTCCTCGCGTTCTTTGCCCGAGGAACTTTCACCCGTCTTCCTCTTTCCATTGAAGACGCTCGATTTAGTAATAATGATTTTATGAATGAGGTCGCACTCAACGGTCCCATCTCACTTAATCGCGCGATTAAGATCCGGAAGACCTATGGGAAAGGGGAATTCAATTTTACTTCTGCGATGGGTTTTAATTCCTGGCAGGAAGCCTTTGAAGCTGCTTTCGGAACTGCTCCGAGTGGACCCACCATTTATCACAGTCTCCTTAAAAGAACTCCGGTCAATCCTGATCTCGATAAGACACCAAAGCATGTTGTGATGGTTGTGATGGAGAGCTTTGGATCATACTGGAACGATGAGAACGCAGAAGACTTCCAGATCCTGGGGGATCTCAAAAAACATTTTGATCAAGGCTATCTCTTCCGGAATTTCCTTCCCGCTGAGAACGGCACGATCGGAAGTATTGTTTCCGTTGCCACTTCTCAGCCGATCCGACCGGGAGCGAGATTTCTTTCTGAATCAGAATTTGTGAGTACTTTCATCCGAAGCTCTGGTCATCTGGCGTATAAAGAGAAGGGCTACAACACTCATTTCATCTACGGTGGAAAACTGGGATGGCGTGAACTTGGTAAGTTTCTCTCCGCCCAGAAGTACGATCAGCTCTGGGGTGCAGATGAAATGAAAGAGGCGATGCCCGAGCTCAACAACTTTGAGGCGAGGGAACTTGGTAATGAGTGGGGTATTTTTGACGAATATCTTTTCTCCTTTATCGAAGAACAGATCCGTACCGCGACGAAACCTCAGTTTTTCCTCGTGATGACGACTTCTAATCATCCTCCCTTTGAGTACCCGACATCGTACAAGCCGCAGCCGGTTGTGCTGACGAAAGAGAGAATGGCGCGCATCACTTTTGATGAAGAACTCGCGATGAAGCGTTTTCTTGCTCTTCAGTATGCTAATCAGAAAATGGGTGAATTCATTTCCCGAATCAGATCCGGGCCTCTTAAGGAAAATGTGGTGGTGGGATTAACGGGTGATCATAGTTTCTGGATCAACAAGGGTGTAGGAAATTCTCAGGAGTTCAAGCGCTGGGCAGTTCCATTTTTTCTTTCGGTTCCTGAGAGCATGAAAAAGAAAGTGGATCTCACGCACTTCGGCTCTCATGAAGATATTTTTCCGACTCTTTATCATCTGACATTATCCAATCAGGCCTATGTAGGGCTTGGTGAGGACATGATCGGTAAAAGTGGCCTTGCCCAGAATTCATCGGGAATTTACTCTAGTGCGATCGGTGCGTACTTCCACCAGAAGTACTGGAAATGGAAAGATGATAAGTCTCTTCTCCTGGAAGAAACGACAGAGACTCCAGAATTAGTGAGGATGAAAAAAAGAGCTCAAGGGATGATTGCGATTACGGATGCCTATCTCAAGGAAGAAAAGGCGAATATGAAGCCTGCCGCAGAAAGTGATCCGCGATAATAATTTTTGCCATGGCCTCAACCACCGGAACGACTCTCGGTAAAATACACGGATCGTGCCTGCCAGTTTTCGCTTTTTCACCAAGAGTTGATGGAGCTTTGAAAACGGCTCTTGAAAATATTTCCTGACCGTTGGTAATTCCACCTTCCATCCCGCCAAAGTTTTTCTGATCTTTTGAGATATCAGATCCCTTCATCTGTGCCATGGAAAATCCTGCGCCAATATCCATTCCCACGCACGCAGGAAGAGAGAGCATGGCCTTCGCAAGATCAGCTTTCATTTTATCAAAGACGGGCTCACCCAAACCTGCAGGAACACCTTTCACGGAAAGGGCGACGATACCTCCGGCAGATTCACCATTTGATTTACACTCTTTAAGGAAGGCGATGACTTCATCGGACATCTTCTTATCAGGGATATTTATTTCACCCCGATCAGCGCCATGTGAAGGAGCGTGTTCTAGTTTAAAATTTCCTACCTGTTCAATCCAGGCGTAGGCACTGACATCTTTAAGAATGAGTCCGGCAAAATAACCGCCAATCACTCGTGCTACGGTTTCTCTCCCCGAAGCGCGTCCGCCGCCCCGGTGATCTCTGATGCCGTACTTATCCATCGTCGTGCGATCGGCGTGACCCGGACGATAGCTATCCTTGAAATCTTTGTAGTCTTCGCTTTTTTGATTTTTATTCCGAACGATCACCATCACGGGTGTGCCGAGAGTCTTTCCTTCAAAAACGCCGGAAAGAATTTCCGGCTCATCGTCTTCAACTCTTGCTGTGTGAACTTCATGCTGGCCTGGGGCCCGGCGCTTCAGCTCTTTTCTCAGGTCATCAAGATTAACGGAAAGATTTCCCGGAAGACCATCGATCAGGCAACCCAGTGCCGTCCCGTGGGATTCACCGAAAGTCGAGACACGGAAAATTTCACCGATACTATTGCCAGCCATCTTTTAACCTCTTCAGAAAATCAGCGGCAAATTTTTCGAGTGAGGCTTCAGGCAGGAAAATGAATTCATCAACAGAAGCATAGGTCGAGGGATTGATTCCGCAAGGGCTTAACATTTCCATCGCTTTTTTCATGCCGAGGTCCGTATGAAAATTCAGCGCCATCCCGTGATAAGTGGTGAGGCGGTCAATGGCGATACCCATGCTTGCAAGCTTACGGTTCTCTTTCCAAAGTCCCAGAAGCTCATTTTCTGAATTGGTCCCCTTGAGACCCCAGAGTGAAAGCGTTTCACTCGTAAACTGAAAGACATCATCAATCATGCGTGAAAGCGAAAGAGTTTTTGGATTCAATTTTACGATCGGATAAAAAATCATCTGACCAGGGTGGTGAAAGGTAAGTCCGCCGCCTCTTTCAATTTTGTGAAAAGGATAGGGAAGATCACTTCCGTCACCAGTGTAATCAGTGAGAGAGAGAGTCTGGCCTTTCTTAGGTCTCTGAAGCCCGCGGCCCATCGTAAAGAGTCGTGGGTGACTGCAGACGATGAATACGCGAAGACGGGGGTGCTCTTGAAGGAGGGCCACACATGCTTTCTGGAACGCATGCGCCTTTTCATATTCCCAGTTCCATTTGACCACTACGAGTGAGCGATCATCCATGAGTGCCGTGTCTTCAACAGATAATCCGAATGAGGCAAAATTGAGAGAGTGAAGGGGAGTTTTCATGGTGTGACTTGAGCTTCACTTTCCACGTAGTCGAGAAAGTCAGCGGCCTTATAAGAACTGCGGACAAGAGCGCCACTTGCGACAAACTTAAATCCGAGTTTAAGAGCCATGCGCTTTAATTCAATGAATTCATCAGGAGTATAAAAGCGCTCAACCGCTAGGTGGCGCTTACTTGGCTGCAGATACTGTCCGAAGGTTACGATATCCACACCGCGTGCGCGAAGATCCTCGAGTGTTTCCTGTATCTCTGCCAGAGTTTCACCCAGACCCACCATGATGGAAGTCTTCGTCTGAATATGAGGATAATTCTTTTTGTAAAATTCAAGACAGTCGAGAGTCTTGTCGTATCCTGCGCGGATATCACGTACGGGATGAGTGAGGCGTCTCACGGTTTCAATATTTTGGGCCACAACAAACGGATTTGATTTCGCGAGAAGATGCATGCGTTCTTGCTCAACTCCGAAGTCCGGAATGAGGACTTCGACTTTCGTTTCCGGATGATCCTGGTGAACTCTCTCAACGACAGCTGCAAAATGACCGGCACCGTGATCCGGAAGATCATCGCGATCCACACTTGTGATTACGATGTAACGGAGATTCATCAGGGCCACCATCTTCGACGTGTTCTCAATTTCTTCGGGATTGATGAACCCCTTCGGATTTCCGGTCTTCACGTTACAGAACTTGCAGGCGCGGGTGCAGGTGTCTCCGAGAATCATCACGGTCGCTGTGCGAGCGCTCCAGCATTCAGAAATATTTGGGCATTTAGCTTCTTCGCAGACAGTGGCGAGACCTTTCTCGCGAAGATTATCGCGGATTTCTTTAAAGTCCTGCCCCTCAGGGAGCTTGACCTTGAGCCACTCAGGCTTACGCTTGTAAGTTTCTTTATCAAAATAGGTTACGGCCATGATTGATTTCTATCACGGGAGCGATTTTTCGACTAGTGATGAGTGTTGAACAACGAAGTGATAAGGTATTGAAATTAATTGTCTATCGTGTAGACTACGCGACCATTGGAGAAGAGTTGGACGTTATCAACTCCGGAGAGGATGCCGGCACTGTTGGAATTGATTTTCAGGGTATCAAAAACGATACGGCGACCGCCGACATTGAGTGAGGGGACTGCTCTTCCATTCACCACCTGAACGTCGAACGGCACATTCATGCGACTTGATCCGGGAGGCTTCACTGAGATGGTCAGTCTTCCACCGGTGTTCGTATTGAAATTTGAACCAATCAGTTTCACGCCAGTTCCCACTTCACTCCCACCTGGACGATTCATGTTGGCGACGCCAAATGATGCCGTATGGTAGGTCATCGGATTCGCCGTTTCTTCACGGTAAAAATCCCGAGCAAGGATTTCGTCTCTATAGCGGATGGAAGTATCACCTTTCTTGAAAAAGATTTTTCCGAAATAATTTTGATTTCCGACAAAAGGCACTTTGAAATTTGTTTCAATTCGGAGACCCATGGTCCAACCACCGGCTGGATACATTGTACGAGCTTGGAAGTTACGTCTTTCGGCAGCCGTAATAGCATGAACTTCCTGAAGTTCCTGAGGAAGATCGTACATGGGGAGACCCGCGATTTCGCAAGTCTGCTCGTCGGCAAGGGCGACAAAACTACCCAACAAGAGCGTAATAAAAATGATCGTTTTCATGAAACGTATTATCCCACTTGGCAGGCCTGAATCCGATAGGAGAAGAAATTTTTTTACAGGGTGATCAAAAAGCAGTCACTCAACCGCGGATTGATGCCGAATGATTGCGGAAGGTTAGCGTTTTTCTTAAGACTCTGAATATGAATGATTCTTTCCTCAACTCGGGCCCGGATGGTCCAGAGAGTATCCATAAAAAATTGCTCTTCGAGCGTCGCCTTTATGGGGGAAGTGGGGTTGATGTCCCAGGCGGTATCCGGAATGACCAGAATAGCATCTTCACTTTCAGGTGCTGGAGAGAATTTTTCTTTTCCCCAAAGAGTTTCCCAAAAAGCACCTGCTTTCTTCACGGGAAAAAAATTGTGATAACCCAGGAACTGAGCGGCAAAAATATTTTTTGGTGAGCTGATGAGGTTTTCAGGAGTTCCCTCCTGCTCAACTTTTCCGTGCTGAAGCAGAATCATGTGATCAGAAAAACGTGCGGCCTCATTCACATCGTGAGTGACCCAGAGAAGAGTGAGATTTTGTCTCCGGATATAGCTGAAGAGTGAACTCAGGATATCTTTTCTGGTGTGAGGATCAAGATGCGTAAAAGGCTCATCGAGAAGAATTAACCGGGGATTTCCGATGAGTTCTCCCGCGAGATAAACCTTCTGCCTTTGACCTGCGGAAAGCTGGCCCACGCTTTGTCGAAGCTGAAAGGTGAACTCGAAAATATCGGCTAGATCACGCGCGAGCTGGATTTTCTTCTCTTCACTGATCTCAGGATTTGTTCTTGAGATAAGATATTTCTGAACATTGAGATCTGGATTTACTTCCAGATTTTTAATGAAAAGGGCGGCTTCTTCTGACGAGACTTTTCCTTCATCAGGCCTCAGTTCACCAGCGA
Organism: Bacteriovoracaceae bacterium; assembly: GCA_046593575.1. Classification (GTDB taxonomy): domain Bacteria; phylum Bdellovibrionota; class Bacteriovoracia; order Bacteriovoracales; family Bacteriovoracaceae; genus Peredibacter. The sequence continues at coordinate 12,672 of JBKJNQ010000109.1, read as the reverse complement.
GAATTTTCAAGAGGGTTGTCTTCCCGCTGCCATTGGGACCCATGAGTGCCGTGACAGTGCCCTCTTTCAGACAGAAAGACACGCCGGAGAGTCCCGCTATGCCGCGTGAATCAAATCTTAGACGAACATTTTCAAGTGCAATCATGTATGGTTCAATTATCACGTATCGAGGTTTCGTTCCAAGGAATTTTATGACTCTGACCCAGCTGAATTATATCCTCGCGGTAGACCGCTGCCGGAATTTTGCCCAGGGCGCGCGCGAATGTTTTGTCACTCAGCCCACTCTCAGCATGCAGATTCACAAGCTTGAAGATTATCTTCAGATCCAGGTCTTTGACCGCAATAAGACACCGGTTGAACCAACCCCTATGGGTAAGAAGGTTCTGGAATACGCCCGCAAGGTCATGCAGCATTCCCACGCCCTCGAAGAACTTTCGCGTTCACTTCGCGGCGAAATAGCAGGCGAGTACATTCTTGGCGTGATCCCGACCGTGGCACCTTACCTTCTTCCTCTTTTTGTCAGTGAATTCACCCAGAAATATCCAACGGTCGAGCTCAAAATTTTCGAATATCAGACCGATGATATTATCCGTTTCTTGAAAGAAGGGAAAATTGACGGCGCCATCCTCGCGACGCCGCTTGAAGTAAAAGAAATTTCGGAAGAACATCTCTTCTATGAGCCTTTTAAGATTTTCCTTTCTCCCGTACATAATCTTCTGAAGAAGAAATCGCTGGAAGAAAAAGAACTCGATCTTTCTGAAGCGTGGCTCTTGAAAGAGGGTCATTGCATGCGCACTCAGGCACTGCATCTTTGCCAGGTTAAAAAAGTGGGAAGTGCAAAAAATCTTTATTTTGAAGCAGGAAGCTTAGAGACACTTATCAATATGGTGAAATCGACGAAAGGTTTTACTGTCCTTCCGTATCTCGCCACTCTCACCATGTCCGAAAAAGATATTGAACTCCTGAGAGATTTCAAATCCCTGGTTCCGGTAAGAGATATCAGCTTTGTCTCGGGTCCGATGTCGATGAAGACTTCCATCAAGGATGCTTTGATCAAAGTCATTCTCGAAAAAATTCCTAAGGAACTGAAGAAAACAAATTCAAAGTCAGAAGTAATCTCTATTCATTCATGACCTTGATGAGACCTTTTCGGGAATAGCGGTAAGACTCAATCGTGTACCAGGCCAGCGCCACCCAAATGAGACAGAAGGCCTGGAGCTTTTCTGCACTCAATGCTTCGTGAAAAATAAAAAGCCCGCACATGAATTTAAAACTTGGACTCAGATACTGGATCATTCCCAGTGTCTGAAGCGGTAATCTTTTTGCGGCGTACGCAAATAAGATCAATGGGACAGATGTCACCACACCGGACAAGGTCAGAACTAAATTTCTACTCAGGGGAAGATCGTGAAACACGCTCATCGGAGTTGTGGGTTGGGTATACCAGTAAAGGAGAACCGGTATGATGACAACACCGGTCTCAAAGAGAAGACCTTCCATGGAACCGACGTGAACGAGTTTCCGGATAAGTCCATAAAGAGCGAAGGTCAATGAAAGGATAAGGGCGAGCCACGGAAAATGCGATAAATCGGTATGGATAGCGAGCAGAATGATCGCAATCAAAGCGAGAATAATCGCTGGCCACTGAGTGAGACGGATTCTTTCCTTGAGAATAATCCAGCCCATGAAGACGTTAATCAGGGGATTTAAAAAATAACCCATGCTGGCCTCAAGAATTTTCCCGGTGTTCACGGCATAGATATAGAGAAGCCAGTTAGAAGATATAAGAAGAGCAGAAATAACCAGCATGATTCTCGTTCTGGGATTTCTCCAGACATCTTTAACCAAAGATAATTTCTTACGGAAAAGCATGATGCAAAAGAGAGTGACGAACGACCAGATAAGGCGATGGCCAAAAAGGTCCCAGGCTCCGACATCATTGAAATATTTCCAGTAGATCGGAAAGAGTCCCCACATGGTGAAGGCCAGCATCGCAGCAAGATGAGCACGAGAAAGTTTCATTTTATCTTAGGTTATACTTTTTACGGATTTGGTTTGCGATAAGGATTGCCACGAGGCTTGAGCCAACACAGATAATGCCGACGATATTGTAGTTTGTGAGAGCACCCGAGGCGGTAGAGCCAATAATAAGTCCCGCAGTCTGGGAAGCTGCTCCCGAGGCGAATTGTCTTCCGGCATTCTCAAGACTCATGAACGTTCCACGTTCTTCAGGTTTCACAACTCCTGAAACCATCGTCATCGCTGGAATGAATCGCGCAGAACCAAACATCGTGAAGAGTGTCGTTACGGTCAGGGCAACCGCCACCGGTACGGGCGGAAGATGCGTGAGCGCCAGAATCGGGATCATGGAAATAAGAGCGAGGAATCGGAAGACGGTAAAGCTTCCCAGACGGTCTGTGAGCTTTCCAACGATTCTCGCCGTAATGATCGTTCCGATGCCACCAATCAGGTACATGAATGGTAAATGAGACTCTTTGAAACCAACATTGCGCACGAGGTAGGGAGCGATGAAGGGAATCACGTGGAAAATTCCAAAAGCAAGGGAGCTCGTCAGGCAGAAGGCTTGGATGTAATCACGCTTAAAGACTTTTCGGAATTTTTTTAGATTTTCAATGAAACTTTTTGGCCGCTCAACTTTTACTGAAGGAAGAATGATAAACGACATGATCCAGAAGACGACACCAACGAGACAGATAAAATAAAACGTATAGTGCCAGTCAAAAGAATTGGCGATCCAAAGCCCGATGGGAATTCCGATAACACTGGATACAGAGAAAGACGACATGACGACACCCATGGCAGCCCCCCGCCTCTGGAACGGAATGAGATCGGAGACTAAGGAGAGCACACAGGCATTGAGGATGCCCCCGAAGGCCCCGGCAATAATCCTAGCGATGAGAAGCGTTGTAAAATTGGTGGAGATGGCACACATGAATGTGCCGGCGATGAATCCCGTGAAGTTAAAAAGAAGGAACTTTTTCCGGTCAAAGTGATCGGAATAAAGAGCACCGAAGAATCCGACGATACCAGCGCTGAAAGTATAAGCTGAAACGAGGCTTGAGAATTCGACGGGCGATATATTGAAGACCCGCATGAAGCGAGGACCCAAAGGCATCATAATCACAAAGTCCATGATATGAGCGACCTGGATGGCCGCAAGAATCAGGACATAAAGTCTTTCTTTTTTGAGTAGTGCTTTTAAATCGATTTCAGCAGTGTCGGTCATCTTGATTCTTCAAGCCCGGTCACATCCGTGATCTTTGAGCTGTTATCATCCTGTGTTTCGAGTGAAGCGACCGCATGCACGCAGTAATCGACCATCGACACTGCGGCGGGACGATGGTTCCCAGAATTCTTAACCCCACCGAATGGAAGTCGTGCGGTGGCGCCGACAGTTGAACGGTTAAGATTAATAAGTCCCGATTCAATATCGCGGACACAACGCTCGTAAATACTTTGCTCACGTGTGAAAACCGATGCAGCGAGCCCGTAAGGTGTGCAGTTTACAATCTTGATTGCTTCCTCAATATCGTCGTAAGGAACAAAGAAGCAGTTTGGCCCGAAGATTTCTTCCTGGATAAATTTCCCTGAGAGATCCGGCTTTTTCGCGTAGTGAATAGAGGGAGAGACATAGTGTCCCTGAAAGCCCACATCAAGAGAGCGGGGTTTTACGATCTCTTCAGCGCCTTCTTTTTTACCGGCCTCGCAGAAATCAAAATACATTTTGACCGCAGCTTCGTCGATGAGAGGGCCCATGAAGGGCTCAGGTGTACAAAGTGTCGGATGGCCCACTCTGATCCTTTCAGTAACTTTTCTGAACTCTTCAATAAACTGTTGTTCTATTTTTCGGTGAACCAAAATCATGGATGTCGAAGTGCAGCGCTGTCCCGTTGTGAGAAAGCACGCCCTCAGAAGTTCCGGGAGAGCGTGAGAGATATTTGTATCGTGATGAATGATGGTGGAGTTTTTTCCTCCAAGCTCGAGCGCAACCATCTTATCGAGATCACGCCAGGTATTCTCAAGGATCTTGAGTCCGACCGGACGTGAGCCAGTGAAGAAGACTCCCTTCACTCTCTTGTCACTGGTAATTTTTGAGGCCGTCATACCAGTGCCGTTGATGAAATTAATAACACCAGTTGGAAAACCCGCTTCATGAAAACATTCCATCATGAGCTGAGCTGAATAAATGGTTTTCTCTGAAGGCTTGAAGATCACCGAGTTTCCGGAAAGGAGTGCGGAGAGAATCTGTCCGTTCGCCAGGTGGCACGGGAAATTAAACGGACCAATAATAAACGAAGGACCCAAGGGCTTATAGACAACGTGGCCATCAATTTTCGGCATGACATCTTTAATTGTTTTCTGACTTATCCTCGCGAGTGAATCTGTGATTGTCACTGTCACCTTGGAATCAAGAGCAGCGGCTTCCGTCAGCGCTTCCCAAAGAGGTTTTCCCACTTCCAGGGCAAGAGCTTCAGCGATCTGAGATTTTTTTGCGCGTACAATTTCCTGATATTTTTTCAGGCATTTAATTCTGTCATCGAGAGAAGTCTTTCTCCATGTTTCAAAACCAGAAATCGCCGAAGTCATAACGGGTTCAATATGGTCGTAGGAAACTGTGGCATTCCAAAGTGTCACCGTGAGATCAGCGGGACAGCGCTTGGAAATGGTTTCATCTACCTTGGCAGGCATCGTCCAGCGGCCATTGAAGTAATCACCTTTCAATTGCATATTTGTCATGGGAAATCCTTCGCGAAAGAATGGGTTCATCTTAACCCTTTTCACGTGGATATCCCACTATAATACGGAGAGTTAACTCTTGTGGGATCTACCTCTTTCAGCGCCTTTCTGTTAAAGTCTTCCACAAGGAGATTTTATGGCGAAAACTTTACCGGCTTTGTTGGATAAAATGTGGACTGACTATGTAGCGATTAATCCGCTCGCCAAGAAAGTTTATGATCTCCTGATGAACCAGGGGGAGATGATCCAGAACGATCACATAGCTCTTCGCACATTCAATCACCCGCGGGTTTGCGTGGATGTTTTAGCGCGGCCCTTTATTGACTCCGGTTATGCCTATAAAGGCGACTATCAGTTCCCGGAAAAAAAGCTCTACGCCAAACACTATGAGCACTCCGATGAAACCTTGCCTAAGATTTTTATCTCGGAACTTAAGCTCGAAGAATTTTCTAAGTCCCTTCGTGCCCAGGTTGATCAATATATTTCTCAGATTCCTGCGGGACGGGAAAATGACTTTGATTTCTGCTCGCAAGGCCGCCCATGGAAAGTGACAACGACTCAGTACCAGACCCTGATGAAAGAATCTGATTATGCGGCATGGGTAGCAGCTTTCGGTTACCGACCGAACCACTTCACAGTATTCATTAATGTTTTGAAAAATTTCTCAGACATCCGCTTCCTGAATGAGTGGTTGAAGAAAAATGGTTTCCATCTGAACTCAAGCGGCGGCGAAGTTAAAGGTACTCCGGAAGTTTTTCTGGAGCAGACCTCGACACTCGCAAATACGATTGAAGTAAGTTTTGATGACGGGAAGCTTAGCATTCCGGCTTGCTACTATGAATTTGCGAAACGCTATCCAATGAAGAATGGAAAACTTTATCAGGGATTTGTCGCTGCAAGTGCTGATAAGATTTTCGAGTCGACGAACAGGGGTCAGTAGTGACCTGGCTTAGCGATGCCCATGACTGGGGATGCAAGTTTGAAAAGAAGTGGTCGGAACTCAAAAGTCAAAAGTCTTTTCGTGAAGTCGCAGTACAGGGACTCGGAACTCGCAGCTGGTCCGAAGGATTCGAACTTAAAGATGTCGTCAGAGAATGTTTCCGTGCTAAAGCACTTGGCCAGCAATTAAATCCTGATTCCTCCTTTGGAAATCCTCCCATCACCCTTTTCTACTCTAGCGATCACAATTTTGTCCTTGATCTGTATATCTGGAATGATTCCCAGACGGCCATACATGGACATTCTTTCGAGGGGGCCTTTCAGGTTCTTCAAGGTAAGTCCGTTGAGATGACTTATGAATTTCACTCTGATTCTGAGGGCACTCCCTGGGGAAAAATCATTCCTCGGAATATTCACTTCCTGAATGTGGGTGAAGTGCGGGAAATAGACCTGCATGAAAAACTCATTCATCGAGTGGTCCATCTGAGCTCTCCGACAGTAAGTCTTGTTCTGAGAACGATCAATAACGAGCCAAAAAAGCCGCTTTCAAATTATTCCTTTGGAACTCTCGAATCTCCTACCATTCTGCCGCCAGAAGACATCATCCGTATTCGACTGGTGGATTGGATGGTCCGCAATGGGGTGACTCCTGACAGGGTGGAAGTTCTTTCCCTCACTTCTTACTTCCAGTTCTGGGAAACGATATTTTCCAGTGATGAAGGAAGAAGGTATGCTATGAAACTATCCATCATGAATGATCATCCATCCGTGATCTCAGGATTCGAAAAAAATCACCTTTTAATAAATCTGCTGAATCAAATGAAATCCGAAGATCCAAAAATAATGCTTTTGGCACTTGAGTTTTTTGGCGACGAAAGGGGTATTGAGTGGGCGGCAAAAATATCCGGCACTGATCAGATAAAAGCTCTTACGGACTTTCGTACAGCCGTAACTAGCTCGCCTTTATTTCAGTCGGATATTTTCTCAAGAAATGTCTGGTTAACTAAGTGGATGAAAGATTAGAAATTGCGGCCAATACCAAGAGTCCAGATCGTTGCTTCGCGGTCTACGTACTTTCCGAATTCCGTCTGAAAATACCATTTATCAAACTGCCAACGGGAGTAGATCGATGTAGCTATTGAGATCGCTGACTCAGACTGGATGGAGAATCCAGGCTGACCAGGGTTTGTGAGTCTCTGTGAGTTATACACGATAGGAATTTTAAAACCGATTCTTGATTTAGATGATGACACAATCAGCGATGCTCCCGGACCAAACTTCAAACCATAGGAAGGGACATTCGATTGCTGATAGCTAATTCCACTTCCCGTAGCATCAGCAGAAACCCCACCAGATCCGAAGAAAGCACATCCATCTACATACCAGTGATATCTGGCGTTCTCATAACCAAGATCCCCACCAAGGCAGAAGCCCTTATTGGTTACGATGAGATTCGTGGAAACGTTCGGGCCCTTGAGTTGAGATTCCTGCTGCCACGACATGTACTGCAGATACCAGCTTGAGGAGAACTTATAAATCTTGTTCGCGAGCATGATGATGTGAGCAGAGATTTTATCATTGAGTTTGTCGACTTTTCCTTCGCGGAATTCGAGCTCAGAAAGAATCTTGGCAAACATGAGATAGTGCTCATGATCTTTTTTAATTAGCTGTGACTGATCTTCGTAACCCAGGATGATATTTCCGTAAGCATTCATCAGGTTCCAGTAAAGTACCTTGAGGGCCTCTGGATAATCATCAGAATCAATCGTGTCGCCGGCCTTGATCTGCGCCAGCAGGCGTTTGTGATAACGCTCGTACTCTTTTTTAATCAGGCGGATATTCATCTTCACATCCTGCCGGTAAAAACCCTGCTTCCGGAGTGAATAAGAAACCATGATGAGTTCTTTCCGGTTAAAGTTCCGTGAAGGATTCTCTTTGAAGATTTCTGTGACTTGCAGATAATCTTTTTTCTTAAACGCGTCTTGAACATCCTGTGCCCAGGCAGAAGAGGCCAGCATGATGATGAGAAGGATAATTTTCATCATAACCATAGATGCGCCTGAAGCAGATAAAGCCACGAATCTTTGTTGGAAGAATCCGGAGAGAAGTTGCGGGTGTTATAAACATCGGCGCGTAATTCTACCCGCTGGATTGGGAAGTACTGGAGGCCCGGTCCCCATCTGACGAAATACGGCTCTTTCTGAATATTGTCCTGGTAATACTCAACGTTGGTGAGGAAATAAACTCCACGCCACGGACGCAGGTAAGTCTGAAGAATGGCATAGCGGGAAGTTTTATCAAGAATACTGGCATCCGCCGTTTTTTTGGCCTGACCAATTTCTCCCATAAGGGCAGAACCTTCTTTCAGGTTGAAACGAGCGTGGGCGGCATAGGTCGTGAGAGTCAGATAATTATTTCTTGCTTGCTGTACGGATGCACCTAAGCGGTGAATATCTCCGACAGTCCGCTCGAACATAAAACTTCCGCCTTTCATGCGGACGTCTTCTTTCTGGCTCAAATTTCCCACGAAACCATGGAGGAAATATTCTGTCTTCTCTCCAAGATAGTGGCCCATGACTCCATGAACCTGATCGTTCTGCGTCGTCTGGGTAGAAGTTCTGGACACAGCAGTGTGCTCAATGATCCGAAGACCATAGGCCTTATCCATGAGACCAGCATAGAGACCAAACTTCGGCGTAAAACGGAAACCCATATAGTGCTCACGGCTTCGCCATTCCGACATATCGACCTGGCTTCCGCGAGGCTGGGGCGAGAATCCGTAATTGATCACTGTTATGAATCGGTCATTCTGGCCGAATTTTAAAATGAGACGGGCATCCGCCTGCATGTTGATCCACTGCTTAGTCTCGGAACTTTTTGAACCGGGATTCCGCACGAGCTGGAAGCCGCGGTAATTAATCTGTGTGCGGACATGTTCCTGGACTGGTTTTCTGAAAAAGAATCCAGAAGTGTAGGCAACTTTCTCTTCAGTCCATTTCTCCGGGTAGAACGCCCCTGAAGCAATAGAAGTGGCAGCGACAGCGCGACCATAATCCGTGAGAGGACCGTTCCCGGCCGGATTGTAGTGACAGTTGAGGCAAGAGGTATAACCGTGTCCGATAAAGTTCGGATAGGCCCATGATTTAGCCGAGAGAAAAATGAATGCCAGCAGGAAAAAAAACTTCATGGGATATTCGTCACCCAGTCGACGAGCTGTTGATACTCATCATTGGGAAGGGGACCAAGATCGCGCGGCATATCGGATTGCGTGCTTCCGTAATTGAAGATTCTGAAAATGAGTCGCGAAGAATCCGGATCACCCTTGGAGACATAACCTTTGCTGATCCAGTCAGTTTCTTTGGTGTAACTTGCCCAGGGATTATGGATCGTCGAAGTGTGGCAATTGGTACAACGCTGCTGGATGATATAGTAAGCAGCTTCAAAATCCGGACTACCAGTCAGAGTGACTTTCCCGTAGCGGGTTTTATCATAGGTGTTGGAGTTGTAGTCCTGGCAACCAACAAAAAAAATCAGGAGAAAAAGAACAGATATTTTCATTTCGTCCGGAAAGGAAGAGTCGCTTCCACTTTCACGTTGTCCTCAACGCCAACGCCAAGGTATTCAGCTTTAGCGAGACTGAACTGAGAAGCTTTAATGGCAAAGCTTGCCATGATTTCTTCGCCCGCAACTTTATAAGAAATCGTAACTGGCTTTTTCACACCATTGATTTCAAGATTCGCTGTGGCCTTTCCACCAGAAGCCTTGAGATCCGTTAAAATTGCTTTGTCGTGCTTGGTTGAGTTGAGATGTTTCCAGAAATGCTCATCACGAAGATCGATTCCTGTTTTGAGTGACTCAATTGTTACCGTGATCTTGTCAGCAGTGAAGCTTTCTCCTTGCTTGAAAAGATTTCCTTTTGGCTTCTCACTGACGGCAGTAAAGCTGCCCGCCGGAGTGAGAGAAACAAAAACCGAAATTTTTGGTTTCGCAAAAGCAGCGGCAGTTGAAAGGATCAGGCAAAGACTGAGGAAGAGTTTCATGAAGGACCTCGTTAATAGATTGGCCTTTCTATTTTCTGAATTTTATGAGGGCTTCATCAAGCCTTATTTTGCCTTTTTTGCTGCCTTCTTGGTGGTTTTCTTCTTTGTTACGGATGTGTCCGGCCGGAAAGTCACAAATCGGATGTTATCACCCAGGCGAAGTTTGAGGGCCGCCGCAGTAACACCAGAAATCTTATAGCCACCGCCCTTTAACTCAGTCACATCTCCCAGAGCGCAACGGAATGGGGCATCGGTGCGGGAAATAATAAACTCGGGTGACTTAGTTGGCTTATCTTCGATTTCAGAAATAAGACCGATGGTACTTTCCCTGATGGCACGGATGTTATCCACATCAGCTATCAGGACTGGTCCCGGATCAAAAATACCCACGAGTCCGGATAATTTAAATCCTTCCTGTTCAAGGATCCTCTTCGCGGGCTCAGTTTCCGGATTCACTTTACCAATCACGTGCTGGGCATCCTCAGGCAGGATGTTGGCCATGATCGGATACTTTGGCATGAGTTCTTCGATGAAACGTTTGTTCTTCATGTACATGGCATCGGCGGTGGCAAAATCGATTTTAAAGAACTTCGCGCCGACTGCATCCCAGAAAGGTGAGAGTCCTTTTTCATTCACCATACCCCGCATTTCAGCGATGATCTGGTCTTCGAAATATTTCCGGTTTTCAGCAATGAAGAGAAAACGTGATAGGGAAAGGAAGCGGCCGTTCTGCGCATTCCGGAATTCCGGATGGAGAAACAGCGAGCAGATTTCCGCAGGTCCATTGTGAATGAAATGGAAGTGAAGGGAAGTCACATCATTTTTCACGTTAACGAGTTTTGATTCGTGATGGCTCGTTTCGAGCTTATAAAAATAGTAAGGCTGAAATCCACCGATCTTGGAAATGATCGCGGAAACTCCGACGATTCTCCCCGTGAATAGTTCTTCCATGACGAAGAGGTAATCTTCTCCGCCCGGACCATCTTCCCTGTGAAGAAAGCTTCGTTCCGAGGCGCGGATCCGGCGTTTTAAAACTTCCGGATCTTTTGGGAGAGTCGTGAGTCCGTGCCCGGAGTTTTCAAGGAGCTTCATGAGCCCATCAAGATCCTTGGTTTTAATCGGGCGGATGATGAACATGTTATTCCATCGCCATGAGAGTTTTCTCGATAATTTCGCAGACTTCATGGATGTGTTTTTCTTCCGTAACCATGACCGGTAAAAGGAAACGGACTCGCGCCGTATTTCCTCCCCCCGCCATGAACGAGAGAACACCATTTTCAAAAAGCTTCATCGTAAAGGCCTTGGACTTGGCTTCGTCTCCATTAAAGAGTGTCATGCCCACCATGCCGCCGATACCGAAGGGGCCTCGGATTTTTGTTTCATGCTTTTTTGCCATCTTCTCGAGATTCCCCTTGAAGCAGGCGTGGAGCTTTTCAATTTTTCCATTTTCTCCGAGGTAACCACCTGTCAGCATCTCATTGACCACGTAATACGCAGCTGAAATCTGGCTGGAAGCTCCGGTGAATGTCTGGGACACGAGCCCTGGTTTTGGTTTGTGATCGTCGGTAAAGAAAGTCGCGCAGACCTGAGAGTTTTTCCCGACCGCAACCACGTCTACGTGTTTATCCAGGCCGAAATATTGGAAGGTGAAAAGTTCCCTGGTACGCGCGAAGGTCTGGACTTCATCAGCAAAAACGGAAATGTTATTTTCCTTACAGACGGCAATCAGTGCCTCAAAGAATTCTTTATTCCCAACCAGTGCTCCGTTTTCTCCCTGAATAAGTTCCATGCAGAATCCGGCGTGGCTGGCCGGAAATCGTGTGATGTATTTTTTCATAGCCGCGACCGCGCGATCGATGGAGCCCTGGTGATCAGTGGCATCGTAGAACGGAATGTAATCCACATCGAGAGTCTTCGGCAGACCCACACGGTAAGCACCCTTGTCCGTGACCCAGGCCATGCCAAGGGTTCTTCCCGCGAAACATTTTTCAAAGGCAAAAAAACGTGAAGCCGGAAAGCGCTTTTGAAGAATCATCTTGAAGGCATTCTCATTCGCCATCGCACCGGAGGTCGTGAGGAAAACGTTTTTCACGAGAGCGCCATTCTTACAGGCGGCAGTGGAAAAGAGTTCGAGAAGTTTTGCGGAATCAGTGTTCTGCTGAAGGTGTCCGTTCATGACAGTGTTTGAGATCGCACCATCAACCGTGGCGTTGATCACACCAAGATGTGAGTGGCCCATATAGTGAACGCCAATGCCTGTGATGAAGTCATATTTCACAGAACCGTCGGCGAGCTCCACCAAAGGACCGTTACCAATTCCTGAACCGATGTAATTATAAAAAAGGGCACCACCGCGATATTCTCCGACACGTTTTAAAAGCGTATCGTAAGACTCTTTCAATTCAGGATTCGCCGTCTTCACACCCGTGATGTGTGATTTGTGTTCTTTCAAAGCTTCCTGGATGAGTTTTTTTGCTTCAGCGATACGAGGATCGGAAAATAAACCTTGGGCAACGGTCTTTGCCATACTGAGCTCCATAAGATGTCATGTTTATGAGTTTTCGGTAGTTTAAGACGTTAACTTGACCTTATCAAGAGAAAGAGAATCTGACTCATGTGCTAAGGTTTAATGTTTCCTTTTCCGACCCCAACTACGTCATTTTATTGTCCTTATTCCCTCCTTATGGTACCTCTAGCGTTACACATTTTTTACCCGCTACCGCTGGAGATCTCATGAAGGTCACGAAGTTCCACGACATCAAAAAAACCGATAAAGAAACACTCAGTAAATGGCTTCATCTCATGATCCTCGGACGCATGATTGATGAGCGCGCTCCTAATTATTTAAAGCAGGCCCTGGGTTGGTCTTACCACGCACCTTACGCTGGTCACGATGCGATTCAGCTTGCGATTGGTCAGATTTTCGATAAAGACA
>JBKJNQ010000221.1:0-14174 GCA_046593575.1 Bacteriovoracaceae bacterium | reverse complement strand
GGTCGCAGAAGTTCTTTACGATAGTAAATCGAGGAAGAAAGGGATTACAAAGAACAATTTTTTCACGCTCTATGACCCGATACCCAACTTCAAACACCATCCCTCGAAAATAAGGGTAGGGTTCTTTCATTTTGCGAATCGCCTCAACAACCTTACGGTCGTAAAGTCCGATTCCAATGAAATTTTTACGGATGGGTGTTTCCGATAGGCTATTGAAAAGAGCGTAATAGGCGCTTCGAACGACAGAGAAAAAGAAGGACTCTTCTGATTTTCTTTTTATACCTATGACGACCTCACTTCCCTCTTCCCATTTGGGAATGAAATCAAGAAGAATTTCCGGCTCAACCTGAAGATCGGAAACAGTGGTGAAAACAGCATCACCATCCGCCTGAAGAAGGGCATAAAAAGGAGATCTGACATGACCAAAGTTTCTTGTATTAAATATGGCGAGGACGCGCTTGTCATTGGCACACAGCTCTTCGAGCTCCTTGCGGGTTCCGTCCGTTGAGAGATTGTCGATGAAGAGCAGCCGGAAATCGTATTTATCCAGCTTTTCGAAGACGGCCTTAAAGCGCCGGTAGAGCTCTGAAACATTGCCTTCTTCATTGTAGCAGCCAGTTGTTATCCAAATAGTTTTCAAAGCGGATCCTCTGTTCCCTAAAGTATAAACGAAATTGAGTTTTTTGCAGCTGAAGGCTTCCCCAATTGGAATCGTCGGGTAAGTTCCCAAAGATCTTTTACTTCCTCTAATGCTAGAATGGAAAAAACCACATTCACGGGAAACGCATGTCCAGGATACCTACACCTCTCATAATTCTCGAACTTGCCAATAATCACATGGGCGATATTGAACACGGTAAACATATCATCTGGGAGTTCGGAAAAGTTTGTAAGAAGTTTCCTTTCGCTTTTGCTTTTAAGCTTCAGTATCGAGACCTGGACACATACATTCACCCGGACATGAAGGGACGCGACGACATTAAGTACGTAAAGCGCTTCTCCGAAACCCGGCTTACGCGCTCACAGTTTGATTCCCTTATTCAGGAAATGAAAACGTGTGGCTTCCTGACGATGGCGACACCCTTTGACGAAGTATCAGTGGGGATGATTGAGTCTCAGAATCTTGATTTTTTGAAAGTCGCCAGTTGCTCCTTCACGGACTGGCCCCTGCTGGAAAAAATCGTTAAGACGAAACTCCCCTTGATTGCCTCCACCGCTGGAGCGTCGCTGGAAGACATTGACCGGGTGGTTAGTTTCTTCATGCATCGTGAAAAAGACTTTGCGATTCTTCACTGTGTGGGGGAGTACCCGACTCCAGACGAGAATATGCATTTGTCCCAGATCGATCTTCTCCGAACCCGCTACCACGGTGTCCGCATCGGACTTTCTTCACACGAGTCACCAGAGAATACAGATAACGTCAAAATTGCTGCCGCCAAAGGTGCAACTGTTTTTGAAAAGCACGTTGGTGTAGCGACGGACAAATTCAAGCTTAATGAATATTCGTGTGATCCAGAGCAATTTGAAAAATGGTTAAGCGCTCTCCAAAGATCAGTTCTTCTCTGTGGAAACGGGGAGCGAATACTTAAAAACAAAAAAGAAGCAGTTGCCCTGGAATCGCTGAAGCGTGGAGCTTTTGCGAAAAACAAGATCTTAAAAGGTTCAACCATATCGACGGAAGAGATCTTCTTTGCGTTTCCCCCGGAGGCAGAACAATACAAGGCCAATGACTGGTCCAAGTATCGGACTTTCACAGCGACAAAAGATATTGAAGTTAATCAACCAGTGTTCCATTCAAGTGCGAACGTCAACGATGTCCGCGACCAAATTGGCAGCATTGGAGCGAGCGTAAAAAAGCTCCTCAAGGAAAGCCAGGTTGTTTTTCCTGGCCGCGTAGAGATGGAAATCTCTCATCATTACGGACTTGAGAAATTTAGCGAAACTGGCCTGACCATGCTTACCCTGGTGAATCGAGGATATTGCAAAAAACTTCTTATTCTTCTCCCCGGACAAAACCATCCGGAGCAATTCCATAAGAAAAAAGAGGAATCCTTCCTGGTTCTTTACGGTGAAATTCAACTGAAGCTCAATGGTGAAACCCGAACCTGTCGTCAGGGAGACCTCGTTACGATTGAACCGGAAACTCGCCACGCGTTCAGCTCAACATCCGGGGCAGTGATTGAAGAAATCTCTCTCACACACTTTAAGGATGATTCTTTTTACACGGATGAAATGATTAATAAGAACAAGAACCGGAAGACACTTCTGACTTACTGGATGGAAAGCTGATCATGGCAACAATGCGCGGAGCAGATTTCATAGCTGAGTTTCTAGCAGGCAAGGGAATAGATCATGTGTTTCTTCTTCCCGGTGGCGGAGCCATGTTCCTGAATGATGCCATCGCAAAATCTCCGAAATTGAAAGGAGTTCCCTGTCACCACGAACAGTCGACAACGATTGCCGCTGAAGCTTATGGCCGTATAACAGGAAATATTGGTGTCGCAATGGTGACCACTGGTCCCGGCGGAACAAATGCAGTCACTGGAGTTACAGGTGCATGGATTGAGTCAGTTCCGATGCTCGTCCTTTCGGGCCAGGTGAAAAGGGCCGACCTCCTTAAGGATTCACCCGTTCGCCAGAAAGGTGTCCAGGAAGTGGACATTGTTCGCATCGTAAAATCAGTCACAAAATACGCCGTCACCATTGAGAAGTCTGAAGATCTGAAATATGAACTTGAAAAAGCACTTTACCTCGCCCGAACCGGAAGAATGGGGCCCGTTTGGCTGGACATTCCTCTCGACATACAAGCGGCTCCGATTGATGTGAGTAAGCTTCGTTCTTTTCCTGTTCCACAGGAAAATGCGACAAGCATTGATACAGGAAAGGTTCTCGCACTTCTTTCAAGTGCTAAGCGTCCGTTGATTCTTGCGGGTCACGGAGTAAGACTTTCCGGAGCTGCCAAAGAATTCAGAAACCTTATAGAACTCCTTGGGATACCGGTCGTGACAACCTGGAACGCCATGGATCTCCTGCCCGATTCCCATAAACTTAACGTCGGTCACCCCGGTGTCGTTGCGCTACGGGCCCCCAACTTTGCAATTCAAAACTGTGACCTCTTAATCTGTATTGGTTCAAGAATCGACAACATCATCACTGCCTTCAATCCTCAAGGCTTTGCCAGGGAGGCAAAGAAAATCATTGTGGATATCGATCCTCATGAAATTCAGAAGCATGAAATGAATATTGAAATGAAACTCCCGGTAGATGCCGCAAGTTTTATTAAAGCTTTGAAAAATGAAAGCGCCACCAGTATCCTTCCTGATTTTTCCGCCTGGTCACTCAAGTGTCAGGACTGGAAAAAAAGATATTCATGCGAAAAAACTCACGAAGACTCTGAAGGCGTTATCAATCATTTTCAATTTGTTCGCGCCCTTTCGGAGGCGATACCACCGGATACCCTGATTAGTACCGGCAGCTCCGGACTGGCGATCGAAGTTTTCTACACTCTTTTTAAGAACAAAGAAGGTCAGAGGATTTTTCTTACCTCAGGACTAGGGGCCATGGGTTACGGACTTCCGGCGGCCATCGGCGCCTGCCTGGCACGAGATTCAAAGAAAATGATTGCCATTGAAAGTGACGGCAGCCTCCAGCTTAACATCCAGGAGCTCGCTACGGTTCGCGCCCTGAACCTTCCAATTTGTTTATTCATCATGAACAACAATGGTTATGCATCTATTCGGAACACCCAACGAAATTATTTTGAGAACCGATTTATCGGCACGGGGCCAGAGTCTGACCTCTGGATGCCAGATCTTAAAAAAGTTGCCCTTGCTTATGAAATTGAATTCCTTCGAATCGAAAATCCCTCTAGTCTCCCGGAGCTTCTGAAGATTGCCCTTCAAAAAGATGGACCTCTGATCGTTGACGTGAGACTTCGCGAGAATGAAACATTGTCTCCAAAAGTCACCGCAATTCCACAGGCAGATGGGTCACTCACCTCTATGCCACTTGAAGACATGTCTCCTCTTTTATCCATTGAAGATCTTCAGGCAGAAATGCTTCTCCCCTTACTGGAGGCTTCTTATACTGCCCGTGGACTGAAGCCATGACAGACATTTGTCCATGTTGTGAAAAAAGATCATGGAAGGCACTCGCCGAAACAAACGGTAGATGCTGCCTGACGTGTGGCCATGTTTTAAATGACTCGGCCGGGACGGCGATCAAATATCCTGATCTTATGGGAAGAAACGATCTGGATAACAGAAAATTTGAAGAAAGATCAAAATTCATAGCGAACATTCTCAATGAAAATGAAAAAGTTCTGGAGATTGGCTGTGCCGAGGGCTATCTAGGGAAACTCGTCAAAGAATTAATCCCCGTCGCTTATGATGGTGTGGAAATCTCCCTGGATGCAGTGGCCGCGAAAGAAGTTGTAAACAACGTCTTCTCCTCCACAGAAAATTTAAAGAAAAAATCCTATGATATGATTATCGCTTTCCACGTTTTGGAGCACCTCCATAACATCCGCCAGGAATTAGAGGAATGGAAAAGCCTCCTTAAGCCTGATGGCAAAATAATTATTGAAGTGCCAAACAGGTCAGGCCACCCGCTTCTCCCTTACGACACAAACCCCGAACACTATCACCAGTTTTCACCATCATCACTAACCTGCTTAATGGGTCAACTTGGTCTCGACGTGACTTCCCTTGAGACAAATAAATTTGAATCTGTAGCCTACCCCGACAGTATTCGTCTGACGGTAACTATTAGAAAAAATGATCTTGAGAAAAAACAATCACTCATACGCATTCTGAATCAAAACACCGGCCCATTCCTTATCTGGGGAATAGGCGGAGACTTTTTAAAATTCGTTCTTCCGATCATTACCAACCTACCGACTGCAGGCTTAATTGACAGTGACAAGAATCGGCACGGAAAGAATTTTGGCAACTTCGAAGTCAGGGCGTTTGACCCCAAAGAAGATCTGGATAAAAAATATATTATTACTACTTTAAAGTTCGGTGCCGAAATACAGAAGCAAATGAGCAGTTTCGGAATTCCCAAAAGTAACATTCTGACCTTGAGCGAGCTCCTGGATCCGAGAAATACTGATGGGTAAGTTTCAAAGATCATGCCCGGTGTGTAACGAAAAGAAACTGAAAGTGATTTTCCGATTAGAATTCCCCGTTCCGGAAGACTTTGCCCTGAGTAATTTCCAGAACGTTATGGCGTGTGAAGTTTGTGGAATGGTTTTCAGCGACTCAGGCAACACACAGCCCGACTACAATCGATATTATGAATCTCTTTCAAAATACACTGGCGAGTCGCCCCTCAATGAGAGTATGAAGAAAAGATTTTCAAACTCCGCAGATCAAGTTGAAGCCCTGTCCGACAAAAACTCTCGCATCTGTGACATCGGCTGCGGCGGCGGCGGTCTTCTCCATACTTTACATGAAAGAGGATTTTCTGAACTCACTGGAACTGATGCGTCCAAGATCCCCCCTGAGTCGATACGAGGCCACTTCCGTCATCTCCAAATTTCACTGACGCAAATTCCAGAAATGACCGGAGAACAATTCGACGTGGTCACAGCGATAGGAGTCCTGGAACACCTTTGTGATCTTGATCAATGTCTGGAAAACATCAGGCCAATGATTAAACCGAACGGTTCATTTTACGTTGAAGTTCCTGACGCCTCCAGATATCAGGAAACTATCTTGTCTCCCTTTCAGGATTTCAACATGGAACACATCAACCACTTTTCCACGGACACACTTTCCAGGCTGCTTGAACGCCACGGGTTTTCAATACTTCAAACGAAATCCATTCTTCAACCGGAAAGTGCAAACTATCACATGCCCGTCATTGCGATTGTTGCGAAAAACACCCCCGGTACTCTCAGGCAAAAACCGGACACTGACCTTCTCACAAAAATCACTAAATATATTGAGATCTCGGACAAACTGCTAAAAAAGATCGATCAGTATCTTGAAGAAAAGCTTTCCGGCGATGACTCGATTATTATTTGGGGCGCGGGCCAGCTCGGGCTCAAGCTGGTTCAGCTGGCATCTCTGAAGAAAATGAAGATAGAAGCGTTCATCGACAAAAGCAGTGGAATTAAAGAGATTTCAGGAGTCAGAGTTCACAAACCCTTCATACCCGATAACAAAAATGTTCCGATTATTATTTCTTCAGTCTTGCATGCTGGATCGATAATGAACGACATACAACAAATGAAAATCACCAATCCCATCATCGACATCTCTGAAGTGAGACTCTAGTCTGCCCGAGAGAACTCTTTAATCTGCGAAAGAATCAACTCTTTGGCAGAAGCGCCATTTTGAAAACTTTCGTACCATGAGAATGATTTCATGATTGCCTGTCGACAATCCCAATTTCCGGCCCAATTTATAGTAGAAGAGGCCAAGGAACTATCCAGGAGAAGGATTTCGTCTTCCTTAAAGGGGGCGAAAATATATTTTGTCCTTAACTTTAATTCGGGAAACTCTTTTCCTGCAATCTCCACGATGTTTCGTACCGTAAGTGTTTCGCCGGTCCGGGGTGAAAAATTAAGCGCCCTGGGAACATTCAGGGAATCACTCCAGGCCGATTCAACATAGAGAAGATATCCTGACAGGGCATCCAGAACATGCTGCCACGGCCTGACTGAATCCGGTCTGCGAATTTCCAGCTCTGTTTTGTTTTTAGCGGCATTCACGATATCCGGGATTATCCGATGAGA
Source organism: Bacteriovoracaceae bacterium (assembly GCA_046593575.1). Lineage (GTDB taxonomy): Bacteria > Bdellovibrionota > Bacteriovoracia > Bacteriovoracales > Bacteriovoracaceae > Peredibacter. The sequence goes on along the minus strand of JBKJNQ010000221.1, from coordinate 7,432 downwards.
ACTAAAGTCTCCGCCGCCAATCACATTACCCGCACGTGCCGAAATCAGTGTTTTCTTTTTTGCTTCCGCAAATGATGATTGTAAAGAATGAGTAACAATTTCAGAGCATGCCTTGCTTGCCGAATAAGGATCATTTCCCCCAAGGGGATCTGATTCCTTGTGGGGGAGGGGATGTGAATTCTCATAAACCTTGTCTGTCGTAACATTCAAAATAATTTTCGCAGATGAATTGATAGAACTCATGAGCACATTGTATGTTCCGATGACATTTGTTGAAAACGTTAGACCGGGTTCGCGATACCCAGCTTCAACAATTGCCTGAGCCGCAAGATGAATCACAATGTCTGGTGAAAAGAGATTGATCTCGTCCCTGATCCTTTCCTCATCAAGAATATCTCCATAGACCGATTTGACTTCAGGAAGATCCAAGAGCGTCCAAAGAGAATCATCTATCGGGGGAAGAGAGTAACCACAAACGACGGCGCCCATGTCGGCCAGCCATGTAACAAGCCAGCTGCCCTTGAAACCAGTGTGACCCGTAACAAAGACTCTCTTTCCTTTCCAAAATGAAGGACTTGTTATGGCCATACTTTCCATGGCGCAGAATTGGTATTCCATAAATTCTCGAGAATTTTTTTATCCCGAAGAGTATCCATCGGCTTCCAAAAACCAGTGTGCTTGAAAGCATTAAGTTCAGACCGCCGGGTCATCTCAACCATCGTATCAGATTCGAAGACTGTTTTGTCTCCCAGGCTGATTGAGTCGAAAATGGAAGGTTCGCAGACAAAGTAGCCACCGTTAATCCAGGCACCATCACCAATCGGCTTTTCAATAAAATCGGTTACCAGGCTTCCTGAAATGTTAAGTGCCCCGAAACGTCCCTCTGGTTGAACCGCCGTAACAGTGAGCATTTTTTTAGATTTTTTGTGATGAGAAACTAATTCTGGAATATTGATGTTCCCCAGACCGTCTCCATACGTGAACATAAAAGGTGCGTCTCTTAAGTGTTCTTTTGCGCGGAGTAGACGGCCTCCTGTCTGGGAGTCCACTCCGGAATCAACAAGTGTTACCTTCCACGGCTCGCTAAGGTTGGAATGAACCTGCACGGTATTTTTTTGAATATCGATCGTGAGGTCACTTTGATAGAAGTAATAGTTCTGAAAAAACTGCTTTATGATGTGACCTTTATATCCCAGAAGAATAACGAATTCATTAAACCCGTACGAAGAGTAAATCTTCATGATGTGCCAAAGAATCGGTTTTCCCCCGATTTCAACCATGGGCTTCGGAATTAATTCTGTTTCTTCACTGAGCCGGGTTCCGTAACCGCCAGCGAGAATGACCACTTTCATGCATTTTCCTTGAAGCAGCTTTTTATGATTTTTACGACGTATTCGAGGTGTTCACGCCCGAGCCCTGGGTAGACGCCTACCCAGAACACATTATTCATAATGTTATCTGTATTTTCGAGAGATCCAACAACCCGGTATTCAGAGTTCTTATAAATCGGTTGTCTAAGAAGATTTCCACCAAAGAGGACGCGGGTACCTATCTTGTTTTTTTCGAGAATCGCCACGAGTTCTTTACGTCTCAGTGGAGATTCGGCCTTCACCTCAATAGAGAAGCCGAACCAGCTTGGCTCACCTCCGGGGACAACCTCAGCAAATGCCAGGAATTTTTTAAGCCCCGAGAGTTCAGCAAGAAGGAAATTAAAACTCTCGTTCCGCTGTTTTATGAAATCGGGTAATTTTTTGAGTTGAGAGCAACCAAGTGCAGCCTGCATATCGGTGGCCTTAAGATTATATCCAATGTGAGTGTAGATATATTTATGATCATAACCTTCTGGCAGATCTTCAAACTGCTGGGAAAAACGTTTCCCGCAAGTATTATCTTTACCGGTTGGGCACCAACAGTCGCGACCCCAGTCCCGAAAACTTTCAGAAATTTTTTTGAGTAGAGGATTGCTTGTTAAAAGCGCGCCACCCTCGCCCATGGTCATGTGATGAGCAGGGTAGAAACTTACGGTGGCAAGATCACCAAATGTGCCGACAGATTTCCCATTCAGCCGGGCACCAACAGCGTCGCAACAATCTTCAATCAGCCAGAGATTATTTCGATCGCAAAAATCTTTTACTGCTTGAGCATCAAATGGCCCTCCCAGAGTGTGGGCAACCATGACCGCGCGAGTTTTAGCGCTAAGAGCACTTTGTAGTTTTGTTACATCTATTTGGTGAGTCCGCGGATCAACGTCAATAAAGACAGGGATGCATTTGTTTTGAATGATGGGATTTACTGTTGTCGGAAATCCTGCGGCAACAGTAATAATTTCATCGCCTGGACGAAGCCGTCTTTCGCCAAGTGCTTCAGAAGTCAGGCAGGAAATCGCCAGCAGATTTGCCGATGATCCGGAGTTAACGAGGAGGCATGATTTTTGCTCCATGAATGTTGCAAAAGAGCGCTCGAAGCTTTCAGTAAATCTTCCCGCTGTGAACCACATGTCGAGAACTGAATCTACCACACTCTCGAGATCAGACTCATCAATAACCTTGCCTGAAACTGGAATGTAATCCCGGCCCGGAACGATCGCTTTGGGAGCATTTTGCAGAAAATACTTTCCCACTTCTTCGTAAACTTTCTCTCTCATTATTACGCCGTAACCAAAACTACATTTGCCTTAAGCGAAGGAACCCTGGCATAGATCTGTTCCCGTACTTCGAGACTGAGGAGGTCTCCATACTTATTGAACATTTCTACCGCCCTCGGGTCAGAGTTAATTGCACGAATCATATTTTCTATATGAACCTGTGCCTTCTCTGCTGATTCAAGCTCCTTCGAACAACGCCATAGACAATCATGTGAGATCAAATGGAAAGGATACTTTTGCGAAATTGGCTCAAAAAGCTTATATGCTTTTTCCCATTTACCAAGGCGAAAGTTCACGTTGTTTACAAAATTACAAATCAGGTTCGCGCGATAGACGAGATCACTTAAATCTATGGCCGATATTTCGGGAGTATCAAAGTTCCGAAGCGCATAGTACCCGCGGGAAATCGTGTCGATGTCGTTTGGGATATGTCCCATGTCGACAAATTCCTGGCACATGACAGTTCCGGCAAGTGGGGTTGCGATGAAGAAATCGTACCAGTCTGCACCAAGTTTAATTGCGTAGTCAATCGACTCTTGCATCATCTCGCGAGTCTCGTTAGGGAGACCGAGAATAAAAGAAGTACGCACGGGAATATTTTTTTCTCTTAAATAATTGACCCAGTCGATGGCCTTGTCGAGCTTAACACCCTTATTGATAATGTGTTTTTGAGTGTAGTCTGAGCCCGACTCGATTGCGAGTGAGGCCACATCCATCCCGGAAAGAATGAGCTCGTCGATCATCTCGTAACTCAAAGTATTTACCGCAAGGGCGACAGGAAATTGCATTCTAAAGTTTGGAATTTTCAGTGCACGCAATTCCTGAAGCAAAGTTATCGTCCGCTTCCGGTGAGCAGTAAAAAGATCATCTTCAGGCATAAAAAGAGTGACGCCATATTTTTCATGCAAATACTTTACCTCTGCAACGACGTTTTCCACGGATTTGTAGCGCATGGTAAGACCGTGAACGGTTCTGGAGGAGCAAAAGGTGCATTTGAATGGGCACCCAAGTGAGGTCATGATGTCTGCTGACAACACTTCCTGTCCTTCGGATTTCTTAATAACCATCCGGGTATTGATGCGCGAATAAACATCCATGGGAATAAGGTCATAGTCAGGCATTGGATTTTCATCCATCGAAGCAATCGGTGGGCACTTGGTGAATGGAATGTCTAAATTGGTATTACGGCTAACAACTCCTGCGATCTCTTCAAAGATTCCTTTTTCAAAATTCGTCAGGAAAGTATTCAGAGCATACTCACCTTCACCTCGAAAGATGTAATCGATTTCAGGAAGCTCCAGTAATTCTTTTGTAAAGTTCGTCGCGTGAAAACCACCCATGATGACTGTTGTGTTTGGCCACAGTTGTTTCAGAAGCGTGAGACTTCTCTTGAAAAAATGGTGAGATGAAGAAACCAGAACAGAGAAGGCGAGAATATCAGGTGGGCTTGTTAAGTGTTTTGAGGCGACTTCGGTGATGAATGAATCGAGTGTTTTATATTCATTGATGCGAAGAAAATCTACGCGGTAATCGATAAGGCTAACGGTATATCTTGGTTGGTGTTTTTTAATATAGGAGGATAGATACATAATCCCCATCGGAAGACTAATGCCCTCCTGAGAAAGATTCTGCATACTCGGCACATCTTTATTCAATGTGCTTTCAATCAAGTCAATGGGAAGGGTCAGGGGATTAATAAATGCAATGCTAGGCATGCGTTCTCCAATACGATTTTGCGACGACGTATGATTAATCTTAGCTGAAAATCGACAAGGCAACCAAGCGATTCGAGGCCCTACAGTATTATAACGCCAGCCTAGGGAAATTCAAAACAATCCACTCAGGATATCCAGGACGTTCTGACAGCAGGAACCTGGCCAAAGATGGTGAAAATGCCGCAAATTCCCGGCAGAACTTCCCTTAATCAGGGAGTCTTTTTCTTAAAGAGAAGGATGCCCTGGGGAGTAACTTGCGCCTCATAATTCACCATCTGCTTCTCGGGATTGAGATCCGTAAGCCTGAGGCGAAGCTGGGCCGGACAGAGATCATCAATGTGAATTTCTGTCTGGGTGAAATAGCTATTTTGAAAACAAGCTGAGGAGGGAAGAATTTCTGTTCCATCTCGTTCTGCAAAGAAAAAATAGGGTTGAAAAATGTCCGGCTTCGAATTTAAAAACTTTAAATCCAGGGCTGAGGGATGATTAAGAGGAGTGTAGCAATTCAGCACGGCCAGATTCTTTGCCATAAGAAAATAAGTCACACGTGGATATTCAAACGTTGTGAAAGACACAAATTTCATCTGCGAAGAATAAACTTCCTGTCCTGTGTTCATCCTAAATTCCAATTGCGCACGCTCAAAAACTCCGTTTTCTAAGAAGAGAAAACCAATCTGAATAAAGGACATTAAGATAATAGAAAACCAGATAACCCTCTGCTTGATTCCCTGGAAATTGCTAATTACCCATTGATAAGAGGCGAGGCAAATAAAAAACTCCCCCCAGAGTAAATAGCGCGGGCTCACCCTGTGGGAGTTGTTAAAAATTAAATAGTTCAAAAGACCAAAGGGTGAAGCTTTTGAAAAATCACCAAAGTAAAAAAGGAGCGAGAACATAATTCCAGTGAAGCCAAGGACTGCAGAGAATGAAATCAATTTCCAGTTACGTCGCTCGAGTCTGAATAGCATCCACACCAGGGCGAAAGCTCCAACCGTATTAAGTAACGAAAAGTAACTGAATTCATGAATGAGATAACGTTCGTGAAAATTAAAAGCATCAAAAGCATTGATCGAATCTTTAGTCGGTATAAAGAGGCTGTAAAACAAATGACCAAGGCCATAGCTTTCGGAGTCACCGCCAATGACCCGCGGGAACATCGCTTGATACTTGATTGCCGTATAAATCTTATGAGAATAGAGAACGGAAGAGATCAATACTGCTATAGAAATTTTCAACAACCGCGACCAATTTATCTCTTTTTTCCTTCCGCTAACCCCCAGGTAAAAAAGAGACAGTGCAACAGACAGAAAAGCCGGCAATCCCATATAAGTTGCGACCTGATAAAAACCCAGAGTAAAGGAAAGGAAATACAGAAGGGTCCCGATGAAAAGCTCGCGCTTTTCGCCATGTCGAAAATAATCGTAAAAGTACAAACATGCGCAGATGAAAAGAAATTGCGAACTGTACCCGACATGTCCGTGTACGAAATGTAGAAGCCAGAATCCATTCAGACTGAAAATGATTGAAAAAAGAAATGCTTGTCGAAATGACCAGCCTAAATTCTTTTCAAGAAATTTGTTGAGAAAATAAATCGAGGTTGTCATAGCAACGGGGGCGAGAAGTTTTATTCCCAAATAGGATCCAAAGGCCAGAGGTAGAAAAAACCAGGGACTTTCGGCCAGAGAGTTTACATCACCAGATCGGGTGAGGCCGCCGCAATATTGATATGACCAAGTAGGAAGACTGAAGCTTTCCATGAAAGCACGAAGGTCGATTTCGAGAATCGTGTAGCCCAGATCCCAGTCGCGAAAAGAAGATAACATGGCAAAAGCGAGCCAGAACAAGAAGTAGAGAAGATAAGACAAGCGACGGGTCATGCCAAAGTGTTTCAAACTTTAGGGGGCTTGTTAATATAAACGAATGAAATTTATTCAAGAGTGAGAAAGTGGCGCAACCGCTACGATTCGAACGTAGGACCTCCTGATTCGTAGTCAGGTGCTCTATCCAACTAAGCTACGGCTGCGCAGAGATGAGACGTATAGATAATTTAAAACTGCAAAAAACTCAAGAACAGAAAGTGGCGGAGACGATGAGATTTGAACTCATGGAAGGAATTACCCTTCGCACCCTTAGCAAGGGTGTGGTTTAAGCCACTCACCCACGTCTCCGCAAATTGGCTTAATATCAAGAACCCAAAACCTAAATTTAAAAGATGGCGGAGGACTAGGGATTCGAACCCCAGGTAGGCGTTAACCCACGACAGTTTTCAAAACTGTTGCCTTAAACCACTCGGCCAGTCCTCCGCAAATCAGGGTCTAAATATAAGGATAAAGGCCCTAAAAGACAATTCCTATTTCGAGATCACTTTCATACCGCCCATATAGGGCTGAAGGACTTCCGGAATCAGAACCGAGCCATCTTTCTGTTGATAGTTTTCCAGAATCGCCACCACGGTACGTCCCACGGCGAGCCCTGAACCGTTCAAAGTATGAGCGAACTCAACCTTCCCTTCCTTGGTACGGAAGCGAATGGAGGCCCTTCTCGCCTGAAAATCTCCACAGTTCGAGATCGAGGAAATTTCACGATATTTGTTTTGGCTCGGAACCCAGACTTCAAGGTCGAAGGTTTTTTGCGATGCGAAACCCATGTCACCAGTACAAAGAGCGAGTGTGCGGTAGGGAAGACCCAGTTTCTCGAGAATTTCAGTCGCACTTTTTAACATTTTCTGGTGAATTTCTTCCGACTGCGCAGGCGTGCAAATGGAAACCATTTCAACTTTATTGAACTGGTGCATGCGAATGAGGCCCTTCACATCTTTTCCGTGAGAGCCCGCCTCTGATCGGAAACAAGGAGAATAAGCAGCGTAAAGGTAGGGAAGCTCAGCTTCTTCCATGATTTGCTCACGCTTGATATTAGTGAGAGTTACTTCTGAAGTCGGAATGAGATACCAGGGCTGCTCTGAGTTCAACTTGAACAACTGGTCTTCGAACTTCGGAAGATTTCCGGTTCCGATGAGTGATCGTTCATGAGCAATGAACGATCACTCTTCGGAAGATTTCCGGTTCCGATGAGT
>JBKJNQ010000214.1:0-14481 GCA_046593575.1 Bacteriovoracaceae bacterium | reverse complement strand
TGGGCTGCTTCTTCACATAGGCATTTCCATCGTCATCTTCCGAATAGAATTCCGGTGCGCCGGAGTAGCATACGTTACACGCAATACAACCCTCGCCTCCATCATCATCAGGATCGGTACAATAAAAAGCGCCGGGAATATTTTTCTCGTGTTTGTTTTTTGGATTCGCCATAGGTCCCTAGTCTAGTGCTGTGTAGAGGGAGAATCAAGGATTTATGCTGGATTTGCCGCGTGTCATTTTTGACTTAGAACTTGTGTCTAGGTAGTTTCAAGTCCGTCTGAAAGGGAGTTTATCCATGGATCAAAAAATACTTGCAGCTGCCAAACTTTGGGGCGAGAACACCTACTTCTCTGAAGAAGATAGAAAGGAAATTGTCGGGCTGATTGATCAGCTACCCGCAACTGAAACTGAACTCACAGAAAGATTTTATCGCGATCTCGAGTTTGGAACCGGTGGACTTCGCGCCCCTATGGGCATGGGTCAGAACCGGATGAATAAATACAATGTCCGTCGTGCCACTCAGGCGCTCACGAATACGCTGATAAAGCATTTTGGAAACGGTGGATCGGCAGTTATTTCTTACGATTCCCGAAATTCCTCAAAAGACTTTGCTCTGGAAGCTGCTGGTGTTTTTGCCGCCAATGGAATCAAGGCCTATGTCTTTCCGGAACTCACCCCGACTCCTATGCTCTCTTTTGCCGTAAGACACCTGAAAGCAAAGGCCGGCATCATGATCACGGCCAGTCACAATCCTCCGATCTACAATGGCTTCAAGGCATTCTGGAATGACGGCGCTCAGGTGGTGCCTCCGTACGATAAAGAAATTATCTCTGCCTACAACAATCTCACCGACTGGGGTCAGATTAAGCACATGACGTTTGAAGAGGCGCAGAAAAAAAATCTCGCTGCCTGGACTTCGGCTGAAGTAGATGAAGCCTTTTACAAAGTGATTGAAGACAAAGTCATGCTCGATAAAGAGATGATTAAAAAGCACGGCAGTGATCTCTCTGTTGTTTACACCTCCATCCATGGCACCGGCCAGATTCCCTGTGAAACGATCGCCAAAAGATTGGGCTTCACAAAGTTTGCCTCGGTTGCTGAACAAGCGAAGCCTGATGGAAATTTTCCGACGGTGAAATATCCGAATCCGGAAGATCCGAAAGCTCTCGCCCTCGCAGTTGATCTCATGATGAAAACCAATGCCGATATCGTTTGCGGGACAGATCCTGATTGCGATCGCTTGGGCCTCGTGGTGAACGATCATGGGAAACCTGCTTACCCGAACGGAAACCAGATCGGCGCGCTGATGCTTTTTTACATTTTCAGCCGTCGTCAGGAAAAAAATATTCTTCCTAAGAACCCTTTGGTTCTGAAATCCATTGTGACTTCCCCAATCCAGAATGCCATCGTGGAAAGTTTTGGCGGAACAGTTGAAGACACCCTTACCGGATTTAAATGGATGGCCGGTAAACTTCGTGAGCATGAAGAGAAAAAATCTCCATTGAACTTCGTTTTTGCCTCAGAGGAATCATTCGGATACATGCTTCATGACGACGCTCGCGATAAAGATGGCGTATCGTCAGTTGCCATGATTTCAGAAATCGCCCTCTACTTTAAGAGGAAGGGCATGAACCTCATGGAGGCGCTGGACTCTATCTACGATAAATTCGGCTTCTTCTTTGAGTCTCTGGTTTCCCAGGATTATGAGGGCGTCGCGGGGACTCAGAAAATTGAACGGATCATGGAGTACTTTCGCCATTATCCTGAAACACATTTTGCCGGGGAAAAGATTACCGGAAGAACTGACTACATGAAAGAAACCGGACTTCCAAAAAGCAATGTCCTCTCATTTACATTTGAGAGCGGGAACAAACTTTTCCTTCGCCCGTCTGGAACAGAGCCGAAGATTAAATTTTACACCATGGTAAGAGAAACTTCGGGTACAATTTCAGAGAAGAAGCTCAACGCTCTTAAAAAAGTTAAGACGATCGAAGACAAGATCAAAGAGTGTTGCGAAAAGGCGTAAGTGAGTAAAGCAATTGTCCTGTTATCTGGTGGCATGGACTCTCTGGTCTGTGCCGGACTCGCCCACCAGGCGGGCCACGAACTCCATTTTCTTCATATGGATTACGGGCAAAAAACTTCCCGTCGCGAGCGGAAGTCCTTTGATGACATTGCCGATTTTTATCAAGTTCCCCAGATGCACCGTAAGGTGATTGATATGAACTTTCTTCGCCAGATTGGCGGAAGTTCCCTCACTGATGAAAGTATCACTGTGAAAAATTATCAGGGCGACAGCAATGTCATTCCTGATTCGTACGTGCCTTTCCGGAATACGATTATTCTGTCTCTCGCTGTTTCATGGGCGGAAGCCATGGCCGCCACCATTCTTTACATTGGGGCCAACCACGAAGATTCTCCCGGCTATCCGGATTGTCGCCCTTCCTTTTACGAAGCATTCAACAAAGTCATCGCTGAAGGAACCAAAGCCACCGACATTAAAGTGGTGACACCCGTCATCAGCATGAAGAAAAAAGATATTGTTCTTCAGGGAACTTCTCTTAAGGTTCCGTTTGACCTCAGCTGGTCATGCTATCAAAGCAGTTCTAAAGCATGCGGCAAATGTGACTCCTGTGCCTTGCGCCTCCGCGGCTTTAAGGAAGCTGGTATGATAGATCCCATTGATTATCAATAGGAGGTCCCATGAAATTTCTTACAACAATTATTGTCTCAGTTTTTGCCCTCGGAGCTTTCGCTCAGGATGGTGAAATGTTCGCCAAAGCAAAGGAGCACCATCTTTCGAATCTGGATAAGCGCATCAGCTATCTTCAGGAACAGAAAACATGTGCATCTGCGGCCACAAATAAAGATGGTATCAAAGCTTGTCATGCTGCCCACAAGACTAAAGTTCAGGCACTGAAAGGTGAAAATGAAAGCTGGAAGTCCGGGATGAAGTCAGAAAAAATGTCCCGCAAAGCTAAAAAGTAATTTCAAGGCTCCTTCGGGAGCCTTTATTTTTTCAGCTTCTCCAGCGCCTTGATGATTTTTCTGAAATTCACAAAGTCGTACTTCGAATGAGCTTTCAGGATAAAATCCTCCACTGAAGGCTCATCATCTTTCAGAAAGTAATACGAAAAATCATTAGAAATGATAAATAGAGCTGAGAGCGGAGAAATCTTATCCGCCTTAAGACCTTGCGGAAATCCATGTCCATCCGGCTGCTCATGATGCTGGAAAGCCAGCGAATCCGTATCAGGGGGAGCAGACTGGAAATATCTCTTAATAAGAGAGCCAGCATCACGGGAGTGAGACAGATAAATTTTCTGATCTTCTTCACTCAGAGAATCTTTCATCTTCTCATATTCAGCGATACAGGAAATAGAAAGTAACTGAGGTCTTACCGCCAGGGTGATGTCACAAAGGACCGAAGCGTAGACGAGCTTGTCCATAGTGCTCTTAGAAATCCAGTCGAGCTGTTTGGCAAGCAGACACGAAATGAGACTCGTGAGATTCATCTTTTGGGTGAAGAGAGCATAATCATCCTGATGCTCTTTCAGAACCTTCAGGTAATTTTCAACTTTAGTTTCTTTTTCCACGAGATGACGGATTTTTTCCACGGCGCGATCAATGGTTTCCTTGAATTCTTTATCCACATGAACTTCATCATCTATCCGGAGAATTTTTTGTTCAAATCTCTTTTCAGGAGTTTCTGATGCTCCTCTCAGGACAAAACGAAAGTTATTTGCCTTGAGAAAGATAGATATTTGGTTCTGAATCTGGTGAATCACCCACATCGCCGTCTCTCTTTCCAGATAGAGGTAGGTGATACCCTTAGATTTATACTTTTTGATATCGAGAATATTGGTCGTGTCGTCAGCGTGATAAATCTTGATGAACTTTTCGGCCCCAATTTTGATGAAGAGATTTTTATTAATTCCATCAAGGATTGAAAGGAAATCAATTGAGATTCTGCAATAGGCATCGTGATTAAGAAGTGGAGTGTCCTTGAAAAGCGAACTCGCCTCATCAATCAGAGATTGCGGAAGAGTGGACTCATCGATGAGCTTCAATTGCTGAAGATCTTTCAAAAGCTCTTTCCCTTCTTCGCGTACTTCATCCACCAGGATGATAATTCGCACCGTCTTCTGATTGGCCTTGAGATAACCGAAGAAATCTTCAAGGAGATAGGCATTTGATGTGTAGTCATACACGATCATTGCCGGAGCGCCTTCGAGATTTTTGAGGAACATCAGAGCTTTTTCTTCGCTCTCAAGCTCAGTCACTTCTGTCTGAAGCATAGTCTCTAGGACGAACTTCAGAATCCCCCTCATGTAGGGAGAAGCAGAAACAACGAGAATAGGAATTTGGGTGATTGGTTCCATCAGTAAAGCTGAACGTAGTCACCTTCCGTGACGGATCCGCCGGAATGGAGAATACAGATGGCGCCGTTAGGTTCGAAATAATCAACGACTTCGAGAGTCCCTTTCACTTCCCCCTGGGACATCCCGATCATCGCACCTGATTCAGGATCAAAGATCTCCTGCCCTTCTGTCACGACTTTAAGGATATCGCCCAGATTAAGTCCTGAGGTTCTCCCGGCATTGACGTAAATTCTGGTTCCGATAATTTTCGCCACTCGTCCCAGCCAGTCGAGTTTCGATCCAATTTTTACCACCCGAGGAACGACTTTTCTCACGGCCACTTTAACTGAATATCGGAGAAGGTCCTGTCGGTAGGAAAGATTGTCTTCTGAATCCGCCTTGTAAAAGCGGAGGTTATCGTCGGAAATATTTCCATCAAGTGTCTCGCTGAAGAGTTCCTTGTTTGAAAGCACATCGAAGACTTTGATTTCAACGACCGTTTCAGCCAGCGATTTAATTTTTCTCACGAACCCGATCTCATCACTCTTCTGACGAACGCGTGCTTCCTTGATTCTTCCGAAGATCACAATGTTGACACCAGACATCTTGGCCTTGCGGGCAAGTTGCGCGAGCTTAACACCACCACCGGCGTAAATTTCTTTCGATGTTCCAAAAAGAATTTCAGCTTCTGGATCAATGAGAAACTCACGTGACTTATTGATCTCTCTTCTGAATTCTTCAGTCGCCGTTACAGCGAGATCATCTCCACCCATGGGCGACTCGTTATAAAAACTCAAAAGGGCGATTTTCTTTTTAATCGGACTAAATTCAGAAACTGAATTCATGCGCGAGGACTGGCTGATTGGTTTGCGACGGGTGATCGGCGCACAAGACGCGACAAAAATAATTGCGAGAAAAAATGAAAGCGAACGAGAGATTGAGAACATGAGCAATCCTTCCTGGAACTACTCTTTCACCATCCGGATCACGTGGGTATCTCCCGTGACCTCATTTACTAATGAGTAGTTATGAGATGATTTTAACTCTTTTACCTGTGACAATAAATCAGTAAACGATTTTTCCTCACCACGGAAGTATCCCCTCATGACGGCTTCCTTGGGATTGAACTCTCCCATCTCCATTTGTAAACCCAACGAAGTTCCTCGGGATTGCAAAACCTCTACCAGCTTCGAAACATCTCCAAGATTCCGCTGACCTGTGATGACCAACCTGATCACTCGGTTTAAGGGAAGGGCCATTTCTATTTTCTGATTGAGACCAGGAAATGCCCCTAGCGGAGTTTTGTAAACCCGGGAGACCAGACTCTTGTTCACATCCGGCTGAGGAGTATTGAGCCATTCTTTCTCCTCGCGGGGAAGAGTAACGTGTGCCAGCCCCTTCTTGGTGTTTCCATCGAGCAGTAAAACTCTTCCATCCCAATAGTAGGACTGGACATTATTTCTGACAGAACGGCGAAGATTCATGCTGATCTTAAGCCACAAGACATCTTTATAAAGTGGATCAATCGATTGAGAAATCACTTCCGGAAGTTTCTCTTCCCATTGAGAAAGGTAGGTAAGGCATTCGGCTTCACAGACTTTGACTTCCCCGACTGACTTCGGAAGATTCTCCCGCATCCATTTTTCCCAATTTCGCTGTAAGGGAGCTGTGAATTGAGATTCTTTCTCGAGACCCAGATCCTTCCACTCAAAACCCATGAGATTAATCTCTGAGGTAATGAGAATGCGCGAAAAAGCTTTTGGATCTGCCACGGCAACAGGAGCTGTTTCTTCGGCAAAGGCCGGAAGGAAAAAGAAAAAGAGAAAAATGATCTTCACTGCCGAAATTCCTCAATCTTGCCATCAATAATGAAGGACACAGAATTTGTATTCAGCACTTCGTTGATCTTGGCCGCCATTTGCGGAGAAGGATTCACGAGGAAGTTATCATCGAGTGGAAGTCTGGCCTTGCCTTCTCCCGTCTCAAAAATCAGATGAATCGGAACAGAACCTCTGTAGGAGAGAAGAATCTGCTTCACCTGCTGGAGTGAATAAGAATTGAGCTTTTCCAGCGGAACGCTCACGCGCACAGAAGTCACACGATTATCTGATTCATCTTTTAAGAGTGCCACTTTGTTCGGGAAGAATTTCTTAGGATCTTCCGTGAGATTCACGACTCCGTGGAAAATAAGAGGCTCATCCATGGTTAAAAACTGCTGGTATTCAGCAAAGGTTCTCGGGAAGAAGAGACATTCAATTTTTCCTGAAAGATCTTCGATCGTCACGAAGGCCATCTTCTCACCTTTTTTCGTGAGAATGACCTTGGATTCCGAAATCATCCCGGCAATGACCATCGTCCTCTTGGTCGGATCGTGTTCATCCGGAATGCGCTGAAAGCCCTCGGGCTTTGGCATTGTCGGAAGATCCTGGATGGAGGCCAGATTCATCGACGTAAGTTTTGCCATGATGTCGCGGAAGCGAAAAAGCGGGTGACCCGAAACATAAATCCCCAGGAGCTCAGCTTCAAGTGAAAGCATCTGACGTTCATCAAATTCCTGTGACTCAGAAATATTCAGTTCATCAGTCGCTGACTGAGGTGTTTCACCCATATCAAAAAGTGAAGTCTGACCCATGAGCTTATCTTCCTGCCGTTTTTCAGCATAAGAAGTAATAAGCTCCATATTTTCGAGAAGTGTTTTCCGGTTGAACTTTTCGCAAGTTCCAAAAGCTCCCACTTTAATAAGTGATTCAAGGACACGCTTGTTCACAAGCTTTAAGTTCACTCGTTCGCAAAAATCTACGAAGCCCTTGAAGGCTCCGTTTTCTGTTCTTTCACGAACGATTTCTGCCACGGCACCTTCGCCTACGCCCTTGATGGCACCTAATCCAAAACGGATTGTTTGCCCTATCACGTTGAAGAGCCACAGGGACTCGTTCACATCAGGAGGAAGGATATCAATGCCACAATCCTTGGCTTCCTGGATGTAAGAGGTGATTTTTTCTTTGTTGTTGATCTCGGTCCCGAGAAGGGCCGCAAAGAACTGTGCTGGATAATATCTCTTAAGCAGGGCCGTTTGATACGAGATGACTGAGTACGCGACAGCATGAGACTTGTTGAATCCGTAGTTCGCGAATTCTTCCATGAGGTCAAAGAGAGCAATTGCTTTTTCTTCATCAAAACCGCGTTCCACCGCACCTTTCCGGAAGATTTCTTTGTGCATCTGCATTTCTTCGGCTTTTTTCTTACCCATCGCACGACGAAGCATGTCCGCTTGTCCGAGTGAATATCCCGCTACCACACGGGCAATGTTCATTACCTGTTCCTGGTAAACGATAATGCCGTAGGTATCCTTCAAGACCGGTTTCAGTTCTTCAAAGCTATAAGTCTCAGGTTTCTGGCCATGCTTAAT
Organism: Bacteriovoracaceae bacterium; assembly: GCA_046593575.1. Classification (GTDB taxonomy): domain Bacteria; phylum Bdellovibrionota; class Bacteriovoracia; order Bacteriovoracales; family Bacteriovoracaceae; genus Peredibacter. Next base: position 6,710 of record JBKJNQ010000214.1, on the reverse strand, counting down.
CTCCGCGAACTGAAGATGCATTCCCATCCCCATCGGACCCGGACGATAGAGAGCATTAATCGCGGTAATATCATCGATGGAATCTGGTTTAATCCGTTTACATAAATCCTGCATCCCGCTCGACTCGAGCTGGAAAACACCGACAGTACTTCCTTCAGAAATAATCTGGAAAACTTCCTGATCACGATAATCAATATTCTCAATATCAAAATCAGGAACGAGATCGCGCTGGATGAGTTTCTGAGCATTCGAAATAACGGTGAGAGTTTTAAGTCCCAGAAAGTCGAACTTAACGAGTCCGATCTTTTCCGCAAAATCTTTATCAAACTGAACAACCTGCTCGTCATTGGATCCGCGGAAGAGCGGACAATAAGTGACGAGTGGCTCGTTGGTGATGATGACGCCGGCAGCGTGAATCCCGGCATGACGATTAAGACCTTCGAGGCGCTTACCGATCTGGAGAATTCTTCTGATCTTCGGATCATTATCTTCGAGCTCTTTTAACTTGGGCTCTTTATTGATGGCGTCCTGAAGTTCGATGCCTAATTCTTCCGGAACGAGTTTTGAGAGTGTGTCCGCCTCCGAGTAGGGAAGAGAAAAAACGCGGGCAACATCGCGGATAACCGCCTTGGCGGAAAGAGTACCGAACGTGATGATCTGTCCGACACGCTCTTTACCGTATTTATTTGTGACGTACTCAATAACTTCCTGACGACGGTCCTGACAGAAATCGATATCGAAATCGGGCATAGAAACACGTTCAGGGTTAATAAATCTTTCGAAGAGGAGATTGTACGGAATCGGATCAACGTTGGTGATCTTGAGCGCGTAAGCGACAATCGATCCCGCTCCTGAACCACGACCAGGGCCCACCGGAATTCCCTGGGACTTTGCCCAGATAATAAAGTCCGATACGATGAGGAAGTAACCGGTGAATCCCATCTGCGCGATGAGACCGATTTCAAGCTCAAGCCTCTCAGTATAGGTCTGCTTGATCTCTGATTCCCAATTGGGTTTTGCTACAAGTTCTTTAAAGTGAGGACCGTCGAAACGTTCCTGCAATCCTTCACGTGATAAGCGCGTGAAATAATCACTCTCAGATTCTTCAGTTTTGATTTCAAATTTCGGAAGAAGATAAATCTGCTTCCCTTTATCATCCTGCCACTTAATTTCGAGATTGCACTTGTCAGCAATCTTCATGGTGTTATCACAGGCCTCCGGAGCGTAATGGAACGCAGTTCTCATTTCTTCCGGTGATTTGAGATAGAACTCGGTAGTTGAAAGTTTCATGCGCTTTTCATCTTCAAACGTTTTACCCGTCTGAATGCACATGAGGACTTCCTGAGCAGCCGCATCTTCTCTCGTAAGATAATGGCAATCATTAGTCGCCACCATCGGAATGGAGTGCTCTTTGGAGAAGCTTAGGATTTTTTCGTTAACGATCATCTGCTCGGGAATTCCGTTCTCCTGGATCTCGAGATAAAAATCATCTTTGTAAATTTCGCGAAACTTGAGGGCGGCCTGGACAGCTTTCTCATCCTGACCGGTAAAGAGATTGTATCCGACTTCGCCTTTCAGACACGCCGTCGTCGCGATGAGACCTTCGGAGAACTCACGAAGAAGTTCAGCGTCAGCCCTTGGCTTGTAATAAAATCCTTCCTGATAAGCTTTCGAGAGAAGCTTACAAAGATTCCGGTAACCCGTGAGGTTCTTACAAAGTAGAATCAAGTGATGGATCTGGTGCTTCCCTTCGACTTCATCCTGCGAATCAAGAGTCTTCAGATTTTTTGGCGGACGACGATCGTGACGAGAGCCTGGAGTGAAATAAATTTCCGAACCTAAAATGGGCTTGATCCCATTCGAAAGAGCGCGCGTATAAAAATCAATCGCACCAAACATGTTCCCATGATCGGTGCAGGCAATCGCCGGCATTCCCAGTTCTTTCGTTCTGGTCATCAGGTCGCCCAGGCGAATTGCCCCATCCAGCAGAGAGTACTGACTGTGAAGATGGAGGTGGGTAAAATTACCTTTATGGGTATTCTGAAAATCACTACCAACGTAGGGGTTTTTCATGAAAAAGAGTCCTCGAAATGTGTGTGTGGCTTCAGGGTAAAGATAATCATCTTTCGAGGCAAATGACAAAATGCTGAGGCCTTATTCGGCCCACAAAATCTCTCTCATAACCGACTATTTTAGAAACTTGCGTCATACAGTGATTTTGATCTTCAAAAATTAGCTAGTTCCGGGTAAAAGAAGATCATTTGGAGAAGTAAAATATGTTTACGGGAAATGACAAAATTTTGGCATCAGAACTGGCAAAGACGATTCGTTTTTTCGAAGGAAAAAACTGGACGCCGGCCACTTCTACAAATTACTCGGCGAGATCCGTCGATGTGCCCGGACAATTTCTTATTTCTCGCTCAGGTGTAGATAAAAGTACCTTCTCTCCGGAAGACATGATCCTCATTAACGCCTCTGGGGAAATTCATTCAGGTTTTCAGCGGCCAGGTGTAAAATCTTCGGCGGAAACGGGAATTCACACGGAAATTTACCGCCTCTTTCCCGAAGTAAACTGCGTTCTTCATTCTCACTCAGTTCTTTCCACGACTTTGTCTTTTGCTCAGGCCAAGAATAAGAAAGTCATTTTCGAAGGTCTGGAAATCCTCAAAGGTCTTGAGGGAAATGACACCCACGAGATGCAGGAAATTCTTCCTATTGTCCCTAACTCTCAGGAAATCCCCGATATCATGCGGAATCTCAAACCGTTTCTTAACGAAAAACCCATACATGGTTTCTTAATCGCTGGTCACGGCCTCTACGCGTGGGGAAAAGATATTCCTTCGGCCAAGAGACACATCGAAACGTTTGAGTTTCTTTTTGAGTGCTATCACACCATGAGGAGGCAGTTATGGGAGTGTTAAGGCTTCTTGACCTGGGTGGGAAAGAAATTTCAAATCCTGCTGAAATTAAAAAGTTCATGAATGAGCGCGGAATACTTTTCGAGCAATGGGAAGCCTCTCAAAAACTTCAGGATTCCGATTCGCAGGAAACAATCCTCAAGGCCTACGAGCACGAGCTTAGTCCTTACATGAAGAAAAACGGCTACGTGAATGCGGATGTCATCAATGTTCACAAAGAAACTCCGAACATTGAGGCGATCCGGGCAAAATTTCTGTCTGAACATACGCATGCTGAAGATGAAGTCCGCTTCTTTGTTGATGGAGAAGGAGAATTTTTCTTTCACCTGAAAGACCGGAATGAAGTCTTTTCCCTCCTCTGCCAGAAAGGTGATTTTATCTCTGTCCCCAAGGGATACACTCACTGGTTTGACCTTGCTCCGAAATATCATGTGAAGGCCATCCGCGTTTTCATGACGACCGATGGATGGGTTGCCAACTACACCCAGTCTGGTGTGGAAAAAAAGTACCAGAAATGAGCCGCCAACTTTTTCTCTTCGACATTGAAGGCACGACGACAGATATCAAGTTTGTGCACAAGACCCTCTTTCCCTATTCCCGGGAAAGAATGAGCGAATTCGTCCTGAAAGATGAGACCGAACTTGCTCCTCATCTGAGTGAAGTCCGAAAAACGATTGAAGCAGAGGGCGGGACTAACACCGATACAAAGACAGTGATCAGCACTCTGATAAATTGGATTGATGAAGACAGAAAGCATAAGGCGCTAAAAGATATTCAAGGACTCATCTGGGATGAAGGTTACAAGTCCGGAGCATTTAAAGGGCACGTCTATCCTGACGTCCGACCCTTTTTTGAAAATCTGACTGCGAGCGGATACCTCATCGGCATCTACTCATCTGGATCTGTTCACGCGCAGAAACTCATCATGGCCAACTCAAGTTCCGGCGATCTCACTCCTTTTATTAAGTTCTATTTTGATACTCAGATAGGACAAAAACGCGAGAAGATGTCTTATCAGAATATTGCGATCAAAACGCAGTTCCCGCCGCCCGAAATTCATTTTTTCTCAGATATCCCCGAGGAGCTTAAGGCCGCAGAACTCGCGGGCCTCAAAGTAACGCAAGTCCTGCGCGATGGGACTGGGCCCTCTGGCTTTCCCGGAATCAGTAATTTTTCGGAATTCCGTTTCTAAAAACGTAAGAAGAAATCATAGACGTAATAGTAGCCACTGTCTGAGCCGAAAGACAGGTTGGTGAAGTCTCTCGTCGCCACGCCTAGAGACATGTGAAACATGCTCCAGATCCACATGTAGGAAACAGTTCCTCCGAAAGTCTGAAGTTCGACGTTATAAACCGGTCCATAGAGAACGCGATTCCAATCATCCGTGATGTATTCCGTGATACTCCGGATGTCCGAGGTACGGAAGAGGTTGAAATTATCAGTCGCCCGCGAATCAGCAGACTGCGGATCAAAAATAAAATTCCCCATGAAATGACTTTGAAATTTTGAGTTTGAGGGAAGTGTGATCACTCCACCTGCCTGGGCAATCCAATCCTGCTGCTGGACTTTATAGGCACCCAGGCCATTGATCGTAATCTTGGCGTGCTTGTTGTGGACCGCGCGGTATTTCAAACCACCATTCACGTACCCATCGAACCAGAGAGCATTGACAACCTTAAGCCCGAAATCATCGGTAATCCCATACTGAAATTGAAACGGACTGATGAGAAACTCTTCCTTATCGAGAGTATGACCTTCTGAAGTGAAGACACCAAAATAAGCGAGTTCTTTATATTGAGCGGAGACATGATTTCCTCCGCCGAGAGTGAGGGAATTGAATCCGGGAATTTTGTGGTTTTTGATGAACTCTTTATTAAAGACTGAAATCTTATCACCAATAAGAATCACATTATTATCAAGAACTTCAACGAGCTCGACTTTGACTGTGTTTGGTTCTGAATCCTTATCAATATCCCGGATCTTTCCGATCGCAATGACTTTGTCATTTTCATCCGTGATCACCACCATCGATTTCTCTTCAAGGCCTGAATTATCCGGGATGATCGCAATGACCTGAGTTCGGTTATGCAGCTTGGTAATGGGATAGAAAGAAGCGAAAGCTTCAACTGACAAAATCAGAAATAAGAAGAAGAAGAGACTACTTTTTCTTCTGAACAGCACAGTTCGTATCCATCTCAACACAGGCGCGGGTAAAAAGAATGAGAGTCCACCAAGTTTCCGTCATGCTCGTATCCAGAAGATAATCTTTCCCCGGACAAAGAGTTCTGACCATGGAAGGAATCGCATTGAGTTTTTCTTTTTCAGCATTAGAGAAAAAAAGCCATTGGTTAAAACAAGAATCGAGCTTGTCCTTACCAACCGGCAGCACTTCATAAACAGAAATTGGTCTTTCGAATGACTCTTTTTGGAAATCAACCTTGCGGATAAGATCGTAGCCCACGTATTTCTGCGTGCACCCAATGAGAGCGAGAAGAACTAACAAATTTTTCATGCGCCTGATTATCACGAGAGACCTAAACCTGACTAGTGATAACCACGAGTTAGAACAATGAATAATTAGTCCTTCTGCTTTGCAATGCGAATCGAAAAAGGTATGTTTTTTTTCAATGAAGAATATTTTGATCACGTTAATGCTGCTTTTCGTAAATTTCGCTTTCGCCAAGAAAAGTGAAATGAATGTGAATGGTAGAAGGTTTGTCGTTGTCAGTCCCAATGTGAAGCCCACTCAGAAGCGTCCCCTTCTCCTTCTTCTTCATGGCTGTAAGCAATCTCCTGAAATTATTCTCGAAGGAACCCGTCTGGATGAAGTTGCAGTTGCGAAGAACATGTTTGTTCTCGCTCCTGAGCAATCCATCATGGAAAACATGGACCATTGCTGGAATTGGTTTTTTTCTTACGAGCAGGATCGCCGTCCGATGAACGAAATGGGGCAATTTGTTGCTGCCATTCAGTTAATGATTCAGAATTCTCAAGTGGATCCGGAACAGATTTATCTTGCTGGCATCAGTGCTGGCGGAGTGATGGGCCACAATCTTGCTTCCTGTTATCCTGATGTCTTTAAGGGTGCCGCTCTCTCTGCGGGTCTGGCGTATAAAATTGCTGAAGATCTATATGAAGCCTCAACGGTTCTTGATTCTCACCATTTCAAATCCCCGAACTATCTCGGCAAAGCTGCCTGGAGCTGTGGGCGTGTGGCCGGAAAAAGACGTTTATCGAAAATGCTTCTCATTCACGGAGAAGAAGACAAGCGTGTTGATCCCTTCCATTCTCAGCTCATCTCTGACGTCAATGAAGTCACTCTTGATTTCTACGACGACGGAAAAAGAAATAATTCAGCGGAATTCACAAGAACAGATACGGTTCGTGAACTTACGAATAACTTCGGCGTAAGAGTGACAGAAAAGCATTATAAGACGATCAATTTTTCTGAAAAATTGATCATCGTGAAAGGCATGGCCCATGCCTGGGGCGGCGGCAAGCCGATCTCTGAAAACTTCGATCCTAAAGCTCCTTCCACCAACGATTTCATTCTCAACTTCTTTCAACTTTAAACTATACGGATTTTTATGATTGGCCTCCTTGGATTGGTGATCTCCCTTTCTGCCCTTATGTATTTTGCCTACAAGGGTGTGAACGTTCTGGTCCTGGCTCCCGTTTGTGCCATTCTCGCCATCATGTTTCAGGAACATCAATTTTCCGGAATGGGTACTCCGCTTGCTTATTACACACAGGTTTTCATGACCTCACTTGGGAAGTACGTCATTATGTATT
>JBKJNQ010000060.1:0-2694 GCA_046593575.1 Bacteriovoracaceae bacterium | reverse complement strand
CAAAATTTTTCCGTTTGAAAGAAAATGCTGAAAACGTCGAAGGATAAAGTCCCGCCAGTGTTCTCAGCAGAAGTGTTTTACCACAACCGTTAGACCCCTGAAGAACATAACGATGACCGGGCAAGAGCTCGAGGCTGATTTTTTTTCCATTCAGAAGACTAAGATCCTTAACTAGAAGCACGGCTGCTCCCGGTTATTGAAAAGTCTCTTCCTCGCCAGGACCAGACCCATGACTGACCCGCTGTAGGCAGCACACGCAACTAGAAGAACAATGATGATCTGAAAGAAAGCTGCTTTGAGCGGTGAATTCCCCCCGAGGATCTGCCCGGTCATTCCGCCGGGAATTGAAACAATCCCCATGGTGAGCATGGAATTTAAAATCGGCGTGAGAGCAATCCTCACCGAGCGCCGGAAGATATCCCGGGTCGATTCAATTTTTGTTCCCCCGAGGGCGAGCCATTCAAGGACTTCTTCTTTTTTCTCACGGATGCCATGAGTGAAATGATCGACCCCCATGGAAATCCCGTTCATGGTATTTCCCAGAAGCATCCCGATCAGAGGAAGAAAAAGTTCTACCGACCACCAGGGAGATCCTTCGATCAGATATGTTCCGACGAAGGCCAGAGGCCAGATCGAGAGAACCGTCGCCGCGAGATTATCAAGGAAGAGACCTTTGTATTTACTCTTCACGCGCGAGCGCGAGTTGATCGCCGAGTTCACCGTCATGATCATTGCCACTGCTATACAAATAGAAACTGAATTATGAGCGAAGATCCAGGTGAGTGCGAAGCCCAGAAAAGTCAGCTGGAGGATTGAGCGGAAAGAATTAACAAGAAGGTCTTTCTCGGGGCCATGCCCCTTCCACTTGGAAATGAGCGCGCAGAGACCAACGAGGCCGAAGGCAATGGCAATATGAAAGTAATTCATCCCTTAGATTCTCTCACCACTTAGGGTTTCGAGCACGGAAAATTCGCGCATGATATCCGGAATGCTTTTCCCTTCATCGAAAAGAGAAAGCATTCTGTCCGAAGTTGTCCGGGAGAGATCGAGCTTATTTAACGGCGAAGGATCAAACCCAAAATTCTTGAGTACCGTTGGCGCCCTATTCAAAATCTCATCCAGGCGCGCTCTCATTCCCTCGGCCTCAACACCAAATCTTGCCACGGCACCAAGATCGTAAATCCTCTCCTGCTGGCCCGAGCGGCCTTTCAGGGTATCATCCAGAAAGAGAGCGAGAACGAGCAGGAAATAATTCCGAAACTCGGAGGATTTTGTCGTCATCTCAAAAACTTTGAACTCAATCCGGAAATCTTCATCCGGATGCAGTTCAATCGCCGGGGCGACCACACTTCTTTTAAATGTGCGGTACGACTTTCCTCTTTTCCCTTTGATCATCCAGGGTGACCCTCCAAAAAAGGGAGCGGCAAGAGAGATCGAAGCGAGTGCCGGAGCGTAGTAATTCACTTTCGCGTTCAGGTCATCAAGCTCGGAGAAAAGTTTCGTCGTTATTTCTTTCGGTAAGCTGATATTGATGTCGGGCCCGTAGGTTGTCATGACTTCCATCGCCCACACCCAGAAATCATGACGGCGTTTATTCTGAGGACCAGAAAATTTTGTTTCAATCGGATGATGAGAAATCGCAATCGGAGTCATGCCTTGAGACTGAAGTCCCTTCTTCACGCGGGCGTAGAGAAGCTCAAAGACATCGAAGACTTCATCCAGTGACTGACAAACAGGTGTGCGAATTTCAACACCCTTGGGATACGCATCCTGAACGACAAAATTTTCATCGGGAATGCCGTAGCCTTCGACAATAAAAGGCATCATTTTTTTATGGGGAGGTTCAGCGGCGAGTCCCGCGAGACTGGGAATTCCTTCCAGCGATAGACTTTCAAAAAGCTCATCGAGTTGCTTGAACGTAACGTCCTTGTACCAGAGGGGCTTCATATCAGAAGAACGGGCCAGCATATATTCAGCTTCAAGCCCGAAGCGAAAATCTTTCATCAACGTCTCCATTTCCTCCAGGGAAATATAAACAGGCCCGAGAGGGCCAAAAAAACCAGTATTACACCTGCCGTAAAGTGTACACCGAGAGTGCCGAAAACGCCCATCCAGGATCCTTCATGAATTTTTATTAACAAAGTGGATCGTCGGGGAGAATCTTTTTCGATAACTCCGGTTTGAGGATGAAGCTGGATCTCATTTCCGTTTTTCATCCGGAGCTGATAGCCGCCCTTCCCGGGACGAAAAGCAATCGCCTCGATCTCGCCCTTGGGAAATTTTGCGATGACTTCTTCCATGCGAAGAAAGGGTCTCCCCTCTTCCAGAATGATTTTTGCCGGTGACGGCTGAATCCACTCAACCTTGCTCCTGAGCTGCAGGAGCACCCCGGTGAAGGCCGTCACAAAAAGCGGAAGAAAAGCTACGAGACCGAGATACCCATGCCATGTCCGCAACTTCATATCAAAGAACCTGGTTCAGTACCTTGAGTGTCAGAGTCGAAGGACTCGGAGAGCCTCCTCCGACGTCTGAAGCTTCAAGACCCGGAAGTGCTTTCATCAGTTCCTCGGAAAATCTTGGAAGATCTTTCTTCAGGATTTTCGTCGTATCAAGCTCGATGGCGTAAGTAGTCTGCAGAGTCCCTGTCTCCGTACGAATAAGTGAGCGCTGGAGATTGGCCCGCACGGTTTTACC
>JBKJNQ010000274.1:0-16057 GCA_046593575.1 Bacteriovoracaceae bacterium | reverse complement strand
ATCATTCCGGTTACCGGCACTAAGCTGAGTTTTCAGAGCGAGTTCAAGAGCACCCGCTGGAGAGTTTGAATTATAAGCTGATCGCTCACTCACAGAGGACGCAAGAGTGAAGGTCCTTTGGTATTTTGCTTCATCAGATCTTGCTTCCTGACAATTGGCCGCATCTTCAGCGAGCTTCGCTTGCATTTCGTTTAAACGCTTCACAATTTTTTCAGGCTTCCACTTGAGCTCATACAAGGCCATGCCGAGAATAACAACGGCCACGATGGCGACCACCACCACGAATGGTCCGAGGGCATGCGCACTTTCAATCCCAAAAGTTTTTTCAAAAAGCTCTTGAAGGAGAGTTGTGGATTTTACAGTTTCATAGCTGGAAAGAGCATTCTCGAGTTCCGCGAATGACACTTTACTGAAGTCAAAAGTCTTACCATTAACGATCAGATTTTTATTGTAGAGATTGAGGAGACTGAAGGAGATCTTGTTGCCCTGAGTTTTATACTGCCAAGATCCTGGAGTTGCTTCCGTCAGATTGAACTTTTTCGTCCCTGCCTGAGCGAGAATTCCGAGAATCGTTTTCTTATCTCCCTCACTGAGCTTGTCACCCATTTGTCCGATCAGGGAGTCAGCACCCTTGGTGAAAATCTCCTTCATCAGCATCTTCATACTCTGCTCAAAGTTTTCCACTTCGTTCGTAGCAATTTTCTGTGTCAGATAGGGTCTCGGAGAAAAAATTCCGACCTCGCCAACTTCAGCCATCACGGGAGAGACAATTAAGCTAAAGCACAGGAGAGCATTCAGGAAAATAGACATAAGAGTCCTTATTGGAAAATTTCAGTCAACTTATCGGATACCTCTCCTAAGAACTTAAAATCCTGAAGTTCGGTTTATAAATATTCAGGACATAGCAGGCAACGATGAAGGAGTTTATATCCAGAACTCATTCTGCCGATAAATCCCCTACTATGCGTGAACTCTTAAAATGTTTCGTCCTTTCTTCTGTTTTACTCTCCCCTGCTTACGCTCAGGAGAGCCATACATTTCTGAAGAAATGTTTCCAAAAAAATTATGAAGCGGGTAAATCTGTTAAGCAGGTCACCTTCGCCATTTACGAAGATCTTTCTGGTGAGACTTATGGAACTCTTCAGGTTCATCTCAAAAATGCCGCGGGTCCTACGGCAGGGATGACGACGACTGCATGTCAGGGACAAGATGGAAAATTCACCTGCACCAAAGATGGTGGAAAACTCACGATGATTGATGAGGGTCAGACAGGACTTTTAAAAGTCGATGAACCACTTGAGTTAAAAACTGAAAATCAATTCTTTCCTGGTAAAGTTTCCGTTACGAGACTTCCAGCAAGCACCGGACTCAAGCTTGAGGCGGCCATTCCCAGCGCGTGCGAGAAGCTCGTTCCTTAAAATCAAGTACAGAAAATTTTTTGCATCGACTTAAGCAGTCGAAGCACGTCTTTGTTCTCGATTGAATAAAAAGAGAAATTTCTTTCCCTCCTTAAACTTAGGAGCCCATCGGCCTGCATGCGCTTAAGAAACTGCGACGTCTGACTTTGGGAAAGGCCTACGGCGCCGTGAATCTCGCTTACATGTTTTTCTCCATCACTTAAGAAGCAAAGGATTAAGAGCCTCTGGGGATGAGAGAAATGCTTTAAAAGTGAAGCGACCTCTTCGCACTTATCATGCATGTTTGACATATCCATAGAATTTACCTCAGACCGTTTTCCAGATGACACCCGCCAAAGACGCCAATGTCACCAGAGTAAAGAGTACCTTTCTCAGCTTTAAAACATTTGCAGCAGAAAAGCCCTTCAGAATTATTTTCAAACATAAAAAAGCAAGGACAGCACCAGTTCCCAGCGAAAGCACTTGAGTGATGTTAATGAGCCCCAAGGCAGTATCACGTTGGAAGAGAAGAGCGCTCGAAGACACAAGAAAGATGGTGATTAAACTTGTTGGTATCGCATCTTCGTAATTTAAGTGGAACACATTCAGGAAAACAGGAATCAAAAGAACTCCCCCCCCGAGGCCGGTGAAAGTCGTGATGATCCCCAGAAGAATTCCAGTGATGAGAATCTTCGTAAAACTTTGGCGCCCTTCAGAGGAATCACTGCTCTGCCTGGTCTTCCAGACATTCAAAATACTGAAAATACCGATCCCTATGAGACTGCAAATAATAACGAGATCCGGCACGTACTGCTTAAGTCCAAGTGTCGCGAAATTGGCCCCCGTTCCGGAGAGTGCCAAACCTAAACCTAGTCTCCAGTTCACTCTCGTAAGTTTTCCGATCAGATTTGTCGCGGTACCGAATAGAACCGCCAAAAGGGAGAGCACTGTGGCCTCTTTCAAGGAAGAGTTCACAAGCAACTGAAAAAGGGGGATCGAAATGATAGCGCCGCCGGCGCCCGTTACACCCATCACTAACCCTACCAATATACCTATGAACCCGTAGACCATTGTAACGACCTTGACATTACTTATTAGTATATTATAAAATTATAATATTTAAAAGGACAATTTATCATGAGTTCTGTCATCGGTGGAATTCTCATAGGCCTGGCCGCTAGCCTCATGCTGCTTTTTAATGGCAGGGTCACCGGCATCAGTGGCATCGTAGGGAGTCTTTTAAACTCCGAAGTTCTGGATAAGAACTGGCGCATCCTTTTTATTCTAGGTTTACTCTCTGGTGGACTGATACTCCGGATATATTCCCCTGATATTTTCCAGATTACGACTTCACTCCGGACCCTTGATTACATTATCGCCGGACTTCTCGTAGGGTTCGGCACTCTCCTAGGGAGCGGTTGCACGTCCGGTCATGGCGTCTGCGGCATCTCGCGATTCTCTGTCCGTTCGATGGCGGCAACACTGGTATTTATCATTTCAGGAGTTTTGAGTGTTCTTCTCTTTAAGTTCCTGAGAGGCGTATTATGAGAGGTTTTATTGCGCTCATCTCTGGCATTATCTTTTCGCTGGGGCTTGGAATCTCCGGAATGACAAAACCCCAGGTGGTACGCGGCTTTTTGGATTTTTTTGGCGAATGGAACCCGTCACTATTGGGAGTCATGGGAGGAGCGATTCTGGTGCACACGCTCACTTACCGCATGATCCTTAAACGACATGCACCGATTCTTGATTCTAGCTTTCATCTTCCCACAAATAAAAATATCGATCCGAGACTCATCATTGGCTCGGCGATCTTCGGTCTTGGCTGGGGCTGGGCAGGAATTTGTCCTGGACCGGGAATCGTAGCACTTTTGTCAGGGAATCTTGATTTCGTTATCTTCGTCGCCGCCATGCTGGCGGGGATGCTGGCCTTTCAGGCGGTAGAGAAACGTCTTCGGACGCATTAGGAATTCACCATGCATACTGATTTGATATTCCACCAATTGTTCGAGCGAGAAACTTCAACGTACACCTATCTCCTCGCCGATTCCGTATCTCGAGAGGCGGTGCTCATTGATCCCGTCCTGGAAATGGTAGAGCGAGATCTGAAACTCATTCAAGAGCTTGAGCTCAAGCTTAAATTCGTCCTTGATACTCACGTCCACGCGGATCACATCACCGCCTCGGGCGAAATCCGAAAACGCACGGGCGCCAAAGTCGGTCTCAGCTCCGCCTACAATATGACTTGCCCCGATCTTCACATCGAAGATCGTCAGGAAATTTCTTTCGGCGCTCATACCATAGAGGCCCTCCACACTCCGGGGCACACCAGCGGCTGTCTTTCTTTTCGGCTGGGGAAAATGATTTTCACTGGAGACGTCTTATTAATTAGAGGATGTGGCCGGACTGATTTTCAAGGCGGATCAGCGGAGCGTCTCTATAAATCTGTAACTCAAAAACTCTTCATTTTGCCCGATGAAACAGTCGTGTACCCGGCCCATGATTACAGTGGTTTTTCCAAGACGACGATTGGTGACGAAAAAAAATTAAATCCGCGCTTGAATACTTCGGTGACTAAAGACGCATTCATCCACGTTATGGAAAATCTGAAGCTCGCCTATCCTAAAAAAATTGAGGAAGCTGTGCCGGCCAATCTTCACTGCGGTTCAGAAATTATACTGCGCTCCCAGACCTAAACTCCTCTCCGTAAACATGAGACCTGCCGACCATGACCACTGTTTCTGATACATAAGAGTAATTTCAAATTCCGAAGGTTGTTTTTGTCGGAAGGTGAAATCCGCATCCGTATGAATGGTGTCGGTCCATTGAAAACGCCGACTCAAATCAAAACGAAGTCTGCCCTGGTGATCAATCAGCGCGTGCGTATCAAACCGAAAGGGAAGCTTGTAATCAACTCCAGCAACGGCTGCGCCGTACCTCTTAACCAGAGTTCCCCCTGCAATCAGGGCCGTATATTTATTGAGCCACCGTTTATAGAAAGCGTCCCCTTCTCCCTGCCAGCCAAAATCATTTCGTAACTCTGTTCTAAGCTCCAGTTCATTCCAGGTATTCATGAGATTGAGTTGCGCCTCGGAATGGTTGGTCGATGCCTCAATCATTCCTTTGTAGTAGAGATGATCGTGCAGATGAGGATCATGCTTCTGCCAGTGCTGAATTTCTTTATTGGGAGTGAAGCTCGAGTATTTCACGACTCGGGCCATGCCTGTTTTCAGATGAAATAAGTTGTGGCAGTGGAGCATCCACTCGCCGGGTTCATTGCTATAAAACTCAATGGTCCTCGTCGTATGAGGTGGAACGTCCACAGTGTGCTTCATGGGGGAATGATCGCCCTTGGCAGTGATGACTCTGAAGAAGTGGCCATGCAGGTGCATCGGGTGATGCATCATCGAATTGTTTACGAAGGTGAATCTCACGACTTCGTTTTCTTTGATATTTATGTTTCGATCTTGATGGATCGCTTTTCCATTGATGAGCCAGATATAGCGTTCCATATCTCCATCTAGAATAAGCTCCACATCATGAGTTGGTAGCTTTGATGCAAACTTGGTCGATGAAGGTGCTTCTAAATCGTCAACAGTGAGAGTTTTTGAACCCATATCCATCTTAGAATGGTCCATCTTCGAGTGATCCATCGAACCCATATCCATCTTCGAATGATCCATTCCGGCCATTGGTGACTTAGTGAAAGACCCGGTGTATTTCACCGTGTCCCAAAAAGACCCCATGTTCATTTTCATATAGAGATCTGGTTTACCCTTTACTGTTGCATTTTCTTTTTCACCTTTCCCAATCCACAACGAGCCTGTTCCCGTCCCATCCTGCGCCGTCGCCTTTAATTCGATACTTTTATTTTCTGGAATTACATAAAGGAGATCATAGGTTTCTGCCATTCCGATAAGAATCTCATCCGCATTCACAGGTTTTATATCCACTCCATCGGCGGAGATGACGTTCATGGGACTCTGACCGAGCGAGACATGGAAATAGGAAGAGGCAGCGGCATTGATTAGCCGGATCCTGACTTTATCTCCAGCTTGAAAATCTGTCGCTTCAGAATTCCTTTTCCCATTGATAAGAAAAGCATCGTAACCAACATCTGAGTAATCCATCCCACCCATGCGGGTCATTTCATTATATAAATAATTCCCCATTGCCTTCGCCTGATACGCTCCCCAAAGTGATCGCATCGTGCCTTTTTTATAAAGATAGTACTCACCGTCTTTCCTGAGATTCTTCAGAACCTGCGTAGGATTCTCATCCGTCCAGTCACTCAGAACAGCGACCAGATCTTTATCATAAGAAATTTCACGTTTTTTAGGATGAATAATAATTCCCCCATAAATTCCCTTCTGCTCCTGAACATTGGTGTGCGAGTGGTACCAATACGTCCCGTGCTGTCGAAGCTTGAATCTGAAGGTGTGAGATTTTCCGGGATAGATCGGAGGAGTATTCACATACGGCACTCCATCCATGTAGGGATCCAGAAGGATGCCGTGCCAGTGGACAGAAATTTCATCTTCATCACTGTCGTTTTTGACGACGATTTCGGCTTCGTCTCCTTCAGTAAATTCCAGAGTTGGTGCGGGAATCTGATGATTGATCAGAAGGGCGAAATCGACCGACTTCTTCCCACTGAGATTGACTTTTTCCCTTGTCGCCGAAAGTTCATAGTGGACCGTTCTGGCCGAGAGGCATAACGGGACAAGAAGAAGAAAAAAGAAAATTGATTTTGTCATAGATAGTATTCTCATCCCATATATGACGTTTGAACAGTCCACCTGTGACATCTCGTGGTCCAAGAATTGCTTCTATGTTGTGAGTCGAAATCCCGGAGGTCATATGAAATTTTCTCACTATCTTTTACTCGGACTCTTAGTGGCGTGTGGCGGCAGAACCCATAATAGCGCATCAGATTCTCCGCAACCCCAGAATGAAGAGCCCTCACCCACAACCGTTAATTTGACTGTCTATAAAGCGAACTTAAGACCAGTGAATAACAGAATTGCGGCATCCGCTTCGGGGTCTGCGACGATTACAATTACGGAAGATAATTTTATGGTCGCTCTCTTTGCAAGGGACCTTCCGAACGCCAATCACATGCAACACGTTCATCTTTTAAGCCATTGCCCGACCATTGCATCGGATGCAAATAGTGACGGCTATGTGGACGCCATGGAGGCCAGGGCGGTAACGGGAGCCGGGTTCATTCCGCTCGACTCCGATCTCGATACTCAGGAAGATGGTTCGGGAAATAATCCTAGTGGAAGTGCTTACACCTATAACGAAACAGCTTCGCTCTCAAGACTTCTTGCGGATCTTCGACAGCCGGAACTGGATTCAGATAATTCCGTGGTTCGCTTGGGCGCAGGTGGAAACTTAAATCTCGCCAATCGTGTGATTGTCATTCATGGGGCGGATCCAGCAGCAGTACTTCCGGGAACGGTCGCGAGTTACAACGGTATTCCTGCGCAGGATACGTTGCCGGTTCTGTGTGGCGAGCTTTCTAGAGTCATCTCACAATAAAGGCCATAATGAATCTTGAACATCAGGACCACGATCCGAAAAAAGGAAGGATTCATACTCCGAAGGAAGAAATTTCAGAAGGCACTCTCTTCACCTGTCCAATGCACCCTCAGATTCAACAAAAAGGACCGGGACAGTGCCCCATTTGCGGGATGACCCTCGAACCCTTGTTGGTAACTGCAAAGGAAGATACGACAGAGCTCAAAGATATGACGAGGCGATTTTGGTTTGCGACAGTCTTTTCGCTACCCCTTTTTATAACAGAAATGGGATCTCATCTTTTCGGTACCTGGGTAATGCCTTCCAAAATGCAGCTCATTCTCGCTGCTCCCGTATGTCTGTGGTCGGCCATGCCCTTTTACCAAAGAGCTATTTCATCGTTGAAGAATAAAAGCCTGAACATGTTTACTCTCATCGGTCTGGGAGTGAGTGTGTCTTTTGGCTTTAGTGTTGTGGCAGCACTTATACCTGAAATCTTTCCTCCCTCTTTTCGGGATCATCATGGAAGTGTTGCAGTTTATTTTGAGGCTTCCGCCGTTATCGTCGCCTTAATCCTCCTTGGTCAGGTTCTCGAACTGCGTGCCCGAAATCAAACCGGAGCTGCGATTAAAAAGCTCCTAGGACTTTCTGCTAAAACTGCTCTTCGGATTATCGACGATCACGAAGAAGAGGTTGACCTCGCCGATGTCGTGGTCGGAGACATCCTCAGGGTAAGACCTGGTGAAAAGATCCCTGTTGATGGGGTCGTTCTGAGTGGCAAAAGTTCAGTCGACGAGTCGATGATTTCCGGCGAGCCCATGCCGGTTGAAAAATTTGTGGGTTCTAAAATCGTTGGTGCTACGATCAATGGAAATGGTTCACTGACGATGAAAGCCGAAAAGATCGGTTCCGAAACTTTGCTGGCAAGAATCATCACGATGGTTTCAGCAGCTCAAAGAAGTCGGGCCCCTATCCAAAAGTTTGCCGATAAAGTTTCCGGATGGTTCGTTCCTATTGTCATCGCCACGTCTCTCCTCACTTTTATTGTTTGGTCTCTTGTTGGACCTGATCCGAGGATGGCCCATGCGATCGTCAACGCTATTGGAGTTCTTATCATTGCCTGTCCCTGTGCTTTGGGTCTCGCGACTCCTATGTCCATCATGGTGGTGACCGGAAAAAGTGCCAGCATGGGAATTTTATTTAAAAATGCCGAGGCGATCGAAGTCATGAGAAAGATCAATCTCCTGGTGGTGGATAAAACCGGCACTCTGACGGAGGGGAAACCTCGGGTTGTTCACATCGAAGCTTTTGATGGATTCTCTGATAAAGATGTTTTACTTCATGCTGCGGCACTTGAAAAAAATAGTGAGCATCCCCTCGCGGCCGCGATCGTCCAAAAAGGGAAAGATGATAAAATGACTATTCCTGATGTCAGCGATTTTGAATCCATTACTGGAAAAGGTGTCACCGGGAAAGTTTCTGGTAAATCAATCTCATTGGGCAATCAGGCCTTGATGGAGGAACGAAAAATAAATATTGATCCACTCATCCAAAAGCTTGATGAATTAAGATCTGATGGCCAGACCGTGATGATCGTTTCTATCGAAGGCAGACCTGCTGGACTCATTGGTGTGAGTGATCCCATTAAACAAAGCTCCGGCCGCGCGATTCAAGAACTTCACAGTGAAGGTATTAAAGTCGTCATGCTTACCGGAGACAATGCGAAGACCGCTCATTACGTGGCACAAAAAATAGGAATTGATGATGTGGTCGCTGATGTTTTGCCGGATCAAAAACTTTCTGCGATTGAGAAATATCAAAAAGAAGGATTTATCGTTGGGATGGCCGGAGATGGAATTAACGATGCTCCCGCATTGGCCAAGGCCCATGTCGGCATTGCCATGGGTTCAGGGACCGATGTGGCGATGGAAAGCGCAGGAGTCACTCTGGTGAAAGGTGATCTCCTCGGAATTGTGAAAGCGAGAGCACTTAGTGAAGCCGCCATGAGTAACATCAAACAGAATCTTTTCTTCGCCTTCGCCTATAACGTCGTGGGGATTCCCATCGCCGCCGGTGTTTTCTATAAATTCGGATTGCTTCTGAATCCTATGATAGCGGCTCTTGCCATGAGTTTAAGTTCCGTCTCCGTGATCGCAAATTCATTAAGATTAAGAGGGGCCGGGATCGCCGGCCCCGGAATTCTAGAATCTACAAAATCTCGAAGCTAAACTTTTAAGGGCGGAAGCCGCTCGACTTTGGTTCACCTTGTGAGTACCGCAGTCGAGATTCTCATCAATGATAAACTTAGTCCCATGGTGAAATCCGTAAACGAGCCTGTCGCCACCGTCGCAAGTGGGAGAGGAGTCAGTGATACTTCCATAGGCCGCCAGGTGAACGAGACTTCTTATATTGTTCCGGGAGAATTTTGTGAGATGGCGGATTGTTGTAGAGGGCGGATGAATCCCCTCTCGTCTCGTGACGATGATGTGCCGGTCATCGTTGATCGAACAATCATACTCGAAACTGTTTTCGGGAGCGATGAAACCACTCTTGACGTGCTTCTGGATCAAGGGAGTAACAGCGAGTGCCTGAAGGGAAAACAAACCTGCGAAGAAAATTAATTTGACCATGATGGCCTCCTTGTAGTCCAAGGAGACTCACTCAGGATTAAGAAAGAGCAAATATAATTTTACCAAAAGGGATTTTAAACGCAGTATTGTCACAAATCATTACCCGCGTTCGTTATAGTAATAGCAAGGACCTATTACTAAGGAATCTGAATGTTGCCCTATTTAGTCGGATTATTACTGTCTCTCTTTTCCTTGAGTAGTCTCGCTCACCCAGTCATCTATAAGGGTGGAACGATGCTGGCGTCACAGAACATGAGCATGTTTAGCGATAACCAGATTAATTATTCGTTTCATCAAAAATGGGCGACCGGGCTAAACCTTTGGCGATTTAATCGTGAAGATGGGAAGACTGCTGAGTTCGGATTAGTTCGTTTGAACCACTTGCTGAAACGCTGGAATACTGACGACTCTCAGGCGAACATTTACCTCGTTTCAGGAGCGGGTTACGCCACCTCAAACTTCAGTGATACCAGTACCAAGCTGGGCTACCTCGGTGGAGTTGAAACAGACTGGGAAACCAGAACACTCTTTACCTCATTGAAGTATTATCATTTCAACGCCCCCACATTAACTGACGTTTCCATGACTCAGGCGAGGATCGGTTATTCTCCGACGATTGCCGATTTTGATAAACTTCAAACTTGGGTCATGCTCCAGGGAATGTACATGGGCAAGGTCGATGACAATGTCGTCGTCACACCTCTTTTAAGGTTCTTTTATCAGAACGTCCTGTGGGAAGTTGGGTCGAGTTTAAGAAGTGAATGGTTTATGAATTTTATGGTTCATATTTAAAGGAGATTTTATGAAAATTATTTTTATCGTCATGGCGTCGCTCATGTTAACCAACGCTTTCGCTGCAGAAATCACCGTCAAGGTTCAGGGCATGGTTTGTTCCATGTGCGCTCAAGGAATCAAGAAAAAGTTTACAGCCATTAAGGAAGTAAAAACCATCGACGTCAATCTCGACCAAAAATTGGTGATGATCAAGACAAACGAAGGGCAAGATGTTGCCGATGTTCAAATTAAAAAGATCATCACAGAGGCGGGCTATAATGTGGCGAATATTGAAAGAAAGTAATTTCTCCAAGAAATTCTTCAGCTGGTTTGGTCTTTTTAGTTCCTTCGGCACTCTTATTTGTTGTGCCATTCCGTCGACTCTCGTGCTGCTGGGATTCGGGGCGACACTCGCCTCATTCCTCGGAAATTTTCCACAGCTTATCTGGCTTTCCGAAAACAAGGGCTACGTCTTTGGGCTGAGTTTCGTGATGTTGGGAGTATCGTTCGCAGGTCAGAAATATGCTGCCTCTCAGGTCTGTCCCATCGATAAAAAAGACGACTGTGAAAAGACCAAAGATTGGTCGAAGCCTCTTTTCTGGATTTCTCTCGGGATAAATGTCATCGGAAGCTTTTACGCGTTCGTTCTGCCAAGACTATTGGAATAGGAGTTTTATGAAACTAATTATGATGCTAGCCTTGTTATCGGTTTCTGCTTTTGCACACGACCTGAGCTACGGGCCCTATCTGAAAATGCAAGAGGCTCTCGCCGCGGATGATTTCAAGACTTCGCTCGATTCCCATAAGTTCATCTGTGACCGCGAACTCATTCACTATAAGGATGATTACAAGGATTGCGGGAAGAAGTTCAAAGACATTGCTGAACTCCGAAACTCCTTCAAAACGCTTTCCGAAGTTTATCTCGCTAACGGAGACAAGAAAGAAGTGAAATCCTTAACCAAGGCCAACTGCTCGATGGCGAAAGCAAAATGGGTCCAGAAAAACGGCGAGCTTCGAAATCCTTACTATGGGAAATCGATGCTCGAGTGCGGCGAGAAGATCTGATTACAAACAGAACTTTGTTTCCTCAACCGTAAACTTAAGCTCATCCCGGACCTTCAACTTCCCACTATCAATGGCGGCCTTGATATCTTTGTTCTCTTTCCGAAGGTAGCAATCGAGCGATGTCCTGTTTCTAGGGATAGTCGCTGCAATCGCCGTGTAGGCCGGGGTTTCGAGCATAAGTCTTTCCAGTTGAATGCTCGCCTGGAGGTAACCGTGGATCGCATTGTTCTTCATCTGCTGGTTTACCAGACTCTCCCGGATCAGCGAGGAAACTCTGTTGATATCGACCCGGGAACTGATCTCATAATCCGAGATCAGGCCCTCTAAGATATAACCCAGAGAGTTTTCGATCGAAAGCGCGTGCTGATAAAGCTCAAGTGAGGAGTTGTGTTTCGTCGCGACGTCAGTCAGTGCTTTCTTGAGGTTTGTTTCAAAACTCTTCCGGTAAATTCTCAGCTTCTCGGTCTCAGCGATACCGATGCGAACATTGGCGAGGTAGCCGAAACCAAAAGCGTTTTCCGTACCAGATTCAGGAGTAAGAAATTGAAAAGAGCGGGCCTTCCGGCCATAGATAGAAGCTGCAATAAGATAATCGATGCTTTTAAGTTCCGGTGAAACTTCAAGAATCTTTGCGATGAGATTCTTGGAATTCACACGCTCCACACCGGAAAGATCGGGAAGAGTCATCTGAACTGGCCCCACAGATTCTCCCGCTTCCGTCTCGGTGATCAAAGCAGAAATATCCGTTCCGGAGACACTCACCATACTTCTTTGAACGATCGCTTCCGATTTCAGAAATTCTGCCATGGAGCTTATCTCTTCGACATCTTCTCCAGCTGTTTCTCCGAGATCGTATTTTTTCTTGGCGAGTGCCACGAGTTTATCAGAAAACAACACATGATTCTCGAGGATCTGAAGCCCTCTGGCCTCCTGGTGACTGGCAAAAAACAGCCCCTGCCCCATGCTCATTTGGTTTGCGACCAGAGTGACGTAACTATGCTCCTGCGCTTTGGCGTGGAGCTTAGATTCTTTGAGCTTGAACCAATTACTCGGGAAGAGAAATCCTACGAGATTCGGAATGTAATCGAAAATATCCATCGGATTACTAATTCTTAGATTAAACGATGGCAGAAGCTGGCCTGTGCGAACTCGAACATCTTGTCTGGCCGTAAAGAGACCAACGAGACCTTCCTGAGATTCGTAAGAAAATTTTCCGGCCTTTTCTCTTACTTCAGCGAGCGTGTAGCACTTCTCAAACTCGCAGGTGCCAGTGGGAACTTCACGGGTAAGAATTCCGCTATCAATAGTTTGAGCGAGGCAATTTAAACTCAGAAAAAGAGAGAGGGCGGGGATAAGTGTTTTCATATTAAAATCTTCTTAGTTCGAGCTTCGAGCTCTGGAGGTTAAGGTAGTTTGACCTGCGCATCGGTCTCGACATCAGGAACAAAGTCACGTCATCACCACGAATCGATCCCTTGAGGATGCGGCCATCATCGGTTTCGACATAGAAAATCCCCAGAGCAAAATCGTAGCTTCCCGATACAAAATTAACTGTCATGGCACCAGAGGAGTTTGTAAGACGACCTTTAATATGGAGGGGAGAAAAAATTCCAGAACCTGTACCGTCTTCAATTTCCGGACTCGTGAGTTCGAGTTTCCACTCGGCATTTTTGAAGCTTCCTTCAAGTCTCGAGACTGTTTTCAGTGCCGTAGGTGTCGTCAAAACTTCGGAGACTGATCTGAGATTTCGTTTTGCTACGAATTCTCCCAAGAATCCGAAGTCATCATGATAGGCCTCACCGTAGATCATCGTCTTGGACCAGCGATTGATGATCAAGGAAAGTTTTTGCGTCGATTCGAATAAAAGGAGGTTCTTGTTATTGTTTACCGCCGCTGAGGAATCAAGGAACGTTCTTTCCTTAAGCTTGAAGCTCATCGGAAGCTTTCCGGCGAAAAGAAGCTCGGCAGTTCCTGAGATTTGATTCCGGGTGATAACCATCATATTGGCAGCATAGCGTTTTGCGATGATGTTTAAGCTTAGGGGGATCACTTCATTGTTTCTTGAGAGATTTAAAATCCCTTGGTAATTCCCGCTGACCTCTTTATCTTGGGTGAGCTCACTGATGATGGGAGTTTCGTCTTTTGCAAACGGAGCTCGCTCAGTCACTTTTTCGTTTGCCACGGTGAGGCCAGATTTTTTTACATACTGACAACCGTTCTCGCACTTGAGCTCAGTAAGCTTATTGCTTTTCACAATCGTCTCGCAAATAAGAGAACTGCGATTGCCAGCGGTATCCATCTGAAGTCTCAGATTTCCGCGGAACGGATTATATAATCCTTCGGCCACGAACGCTGAGACCTGAGTACCTCTGGCATCCTGAATGCCGAGAGTTCCATAGAGGGCAAAGCTCGCGAGAGGATTGTCGTTCTGATCGCCGCTAGATCTGAGACCTCGGGCGGTCAGGAGCTGGAGAGATTGTTTCTTTCCATCGCAGAGTGCTTCGTATTCACCGGTGATACTATAATCACTTCGGAGTTTTATATCGGAAAGATCTGCGTCCCGAGTATCTAGAGAAATTGTTCCGGAAAGACTTCCGAAATCCACTCTTACGTCACCTGAAAGAGTTCCATAGTCACCTTGGTCGGAGTAGCGGAGGTCTGAAAGCGTTATTGATTTTTCATCGCCTTCGAGACTCATGATACCGGTTTCAAAATTATATTTTACCTGCTCATACTTGAGTGTCATGAACTCGTCCCGGCTAAGATAAACTTTGAGATAGGCCTTGGCCTTTCGCCATTCTTTATCTTCCTGTGCCTTGTACAATTCGAGCGTCACGTTCAAACGCCGATTATTCGAGAGCTTCATCTCTCCGTCGTAGGTCGTAAACTTCGGCGCCATGCCTCCGTGTCCACCGCCGTGACCACCACCATGAGTGCCACCAGTTTCTGAGCCGACATTTGGATTCACGTATCCTGGATCATTCGGACCGCGGAAGACCTTGAAGACAGCGTGCATGCCGCCGTTCTCCATGTGCATCGGCTCTCCGGGAATACTATCGACATCCATATTGTTCGTGACGTGGTGAGGAAGGTGACAATGAAACATCCATTCACCCGGAGTATCGATTTCGTCGATGATGACGTCCATCGTCTGGGCGGTCGGAACCAGAATAGTATTTCCGAAAGTATGCGCACTTCTTGGATTATCCCCTGCTCCGGTTGCGGCCACGCGCCAGGTATGTCCGTGAAGGTGAACCGGGTGCTCCATCATCGACATATTGGCAAATCTCATTCGCGCTTTTTGTCCGACGTAGGTAAGGGGCGAAGGAGTATAGGGAGAAACTTTTCCGTTAAAGGTGAAATAATTAAACATCACCATTTCCATCACGTCGGGAAAAATACTGTGGGGAGGAAGGGAATACATTTGAAGAAAATATAAAAAATCATGATCGACCAGAGTTTCGGGAATTGCCTTAGGGTGAACGATAAGAAAGCCCACGAGTCCCATGGAAAGTTGTTTCGAAATGTTCTGCCCGGAATGGTACATGTACGTTCCGTTTTGATTCACCGTGAACTCGTAGACAAAAGTCTCACCAGGCTTCACGGAGATTTGACTGTGCCCTTCAGCACCGTCCTGATTAAACGGAACTTCCAGCCCGTGATAATGAAGCGTGGTTGATTCCGGTAGCTCGTTCTTAAAAATAACCCTGATTGTCTCGCCTTCCAGGAATTCCATCACAGGACCGGGATTACTGCCATTGTATCCCCAAGTGTAGACCGGCCCCGGTTCATAGCTTTGATCAAAGCTCGACATCACGATACCGGCGGTGACTTCGTAAACTTTTATATTCCCATCACAGGTAAAGGGAAGCTTTGAGGTACCGGGTGCTTCAACCGGTGTCGGTGTGTAAAGCCACTCGCTCAAGATGCGCTCTTCACAAGGCCGAATCGTCGGGTCAATAAAGACCTCGGCGCACGCCAAAGAAGCGAATGCGAGCATGACGACCGCGATGGAAAGCTTGGACATAGTTATCTCCTAGAGCCTCAAACTACCACCTATGGGAAGTGGTGTCTAAGTCTGTGTAAGTTTCGCCTAAGGAATGAAAATGTGACTAAATTTTAGTCATGGCCGT
The DNA here is from genome assembly GCA_046593575.1 of Bacteriovoracaceae bacterium. Classification (GTDB taxonomy): domain Bacteria; phylum Bdellovibrionota; class Bacteriovoracia; order Bacteriovoracales; family Bacteriovoracaceae; genus Peredibacter. Next base: position 535 of record JBKJNQ010000274.1, on the reverse strand, counting down.
TGGCGAGGTGCAGACTGACACCAATGTCACGCCACCTTCTTAAAAAAACTTTATTTCCCTGACAAACGCCGCGATGAATTTGACGTCTAGGCATAAAGGCTGAGATGGGTATGATTGGGTATAGGTAATATTTACAAAAAATAATTCCTTTCCCTGAAAAGCGTTACTGTCACAACTGACTCCCTTTATCCGTCTACTACATTTTGGAATCACGTCTCATTAAGGAGAATATATGAAACTTGCCTTTATCGCCTTCATGCTTACATTTATGAACCTTGGATTTGCTCAGCACGACCATGCTCAATCCAACGCCAAACTCGCGCACGATGCTTCTCACCGTTTAGGGAAACTCGTTGATACCGGAAAGATCGATGAAAGCTTCATCAATAACCTCAGCTCGCTCGAGATCGTCGCCCTTTCTCACACGGATCATACCGGGCCCGCGTTTAAGGTGATCGCTTCGGTGGGATCTGGTGCCAATCAGATGGAACTTGTTTTCAACATGGCCGGGAAATTTCTCTCAAATAAAGTGATC
>JBKJNQ010000227.1:0-9072 GCA_046593575.1 Bacteriovoracaceae bacterium | reverse complement strand
CTCTTTTATTTTTTCCCAATCCATATCGGCCGGAATTCCTCGCATGAAGAAGATCGCAACCGCCGCATTCATCACAGTTTTTTTATACGGCTCATAAATTTCCGAAGGAACATTTCCATTTGCGTCCGGAGTTGGATGGTTCACATATTCCCGGGCTTCTTTGATGTAAGGCTCACCATCAATAATGATATGAATCGTGGTCCCGATCTGAATCGCACCATAAAGGCCAACGGAAGCCCCCGGAATTTTTTCACAGAAATATTTTTCAATGTCCGTCACACATTTTGCATCATTCAAAAACGGAAGGTAGCGATTCTTATCCAACAGCTGCTCATCCGGGATCAGCCTGATTTCATCAGGCGAAGGCACAGCATTTGCCCCAGCTAAGTCCTCAGGTTTTTTGTCTTTTGCCGCATTGGTCACTTCAACCATGACGACTTCGCCTATCTTCGCAATCCTTTTTTCTTCCTTCTGACCTTGGAAGTTGTAATATCCAATTCCTCCAATCGCAATGGCACTAACCCACACCAGAAGCTTGAAGCGAGCGTTCTCTTGTTTGCGTTTGCTTTTAGGAGGCAGCTTCTTAGGAGGGGTCGATTTCTTTTTGATGACTTCATTTCGTCGCTGAACGAGATCAGAGGTCTTAGCTTTCTTGAGATCCGCGAGCGAAATGAGCCTTGTCGAATCATCATCACCCCGGGTTTGCGCTGCTCGCTCTTTCCCAAAAAGTGGAATGACTGGCTCATCTGATCCGGCACCCTGATCATCTTCGGAAAGAAGTGTGATCAGAACCTGATCACCAAGACGCACGGGAAAGAATGATGTGAACTCAGTTCTTCTTCCGGGAACCAGTCGTTCTTCATTAATAAACGAACCGTTCGTTGATCCCTGATCGATCACATAAAAAGAATCACCTTCGTTAACGATGATCAGGTGCTTGCGTGAAATATTTTCATTTGAAATGACGACATCACATGTTTCTCCGGACCCGAGAGTGAGCTTAGGTTTATTTATCGGATAAATCTGTGGATCGACGGAACCGTCGATAAGAATCTCAATGCGCATACTTAGTATTTTAACCTAGAGATGGGATTAGTTACAAGTAGTAGGAGGAATAACTGAAAGAACACCTTTGTTACACTCAACCCAAGTGGTACCGGCCCCCGATGAAGCCGCGGCGTTTGAGGTCAACTGCACCTTCACTAAATCTTCGTAGAGAGTAGCTGTGGTTACGGAACAGAACTTGGTTGCCCCGGACCAGTTCACGACCTGACCAGCGGCACACCGGTAAGATGTACTGACGCAAGTTGGGGTTCCGGAGAGTGACCACGCCTTAAGTCCTGTGTTGCAAAGATAGGTTGCTGAGCCTGAAGTATTAGCAAGGGTGCTCGCCTGCGTCTGAGATGCTCCGAAGGCAGTTGCAGAGAATGCAGCTGAACACTGAATATTCCCGGCCGTCCAGGTAAGCGTAGTCGCAGGGCAATTCAACGCGGTTCCCGCACAGCCTGCTTTGATTTTTCCTCCCGCACCAGCGACTAGAGTGACAGTCTGACCAGCGGCACACGTGGTTGGGCCGTAGTCAAAAAGAGTGTCGCGGAAATTTGGATTAAGTACGGAGACACAGATCACTTTTCCCATGCTCGTCATCTGACTGGGAACTTGTCCAGCCGGACATTTCATTTCTACTAAGGTGCAAACTCCGCCACTCCAGGTAGCAGCGGCTCCCAGAGACCTACACATAACTTCTTTTGCAGCTGCATCGGCATCTGAAACGACAGGACCACAGGATTTGATCATTGTTCCCGTCAGTTCCGTCACAAAAGGAATGCGCTTAACGATCATTCCTTTATTCAGATTAGAGGCGTTTCCACCTTTCAAGAGTGCCTGTCTTCTGGTTTTGAATGTCAGCACTATCTCAGAAATATTTGATCCTAAAGTGGACGTGGTAAGCTGGATGCCGGAACTCGGAACAAAAAAATCTGCGTACTCTGTATTTTCCTGAAGAAGAACTTCATAAGCTGCTCCGCCTTTGGAGATCCGCAGGTAGGGCAAACTCGTTCCCCGTACCTGACCAACCACCATTTCATTGCACCGACCGGCATTATTCATCGCATTCTGAATCAGCATAGAGGCGCTATTTACTTTAGCGGTAAAATTCAGATAGGCCTCATTACCGGCATTTTCCTGCATGACCTTCATCGTAACCAGAGAGACTCCGCCAAGAAGACCTACTCCAACCATAAGCTCGGTCATCGAAAAACCTGAATAGCTCGAAAGCAATTTTTTTAAATACATCTAGTGGTTAATTTTCCATCCACAAGTTCAAGTCTCACACTTGTCCCGGCAGCGCACGGTGAGCTCAGCATGAGGTCGTTCTGGAAATCTACCCCCTGAGACATCGCCTTACAGTGTACTGTCCCGTCGGCCCGTACACCCTCGATGATCGTTCCTGCCGGACAGGTCTTCACAGAGGTAAGGGCGTCACACTGCTGAGTTACGTCGTTCCAGCGCATGATCGACCCCGCCGAAGAAAGCTGGGTCATGGAGGCGCAGATATCATGCTGAAGATTATTCAGTGAACTTTCTGAGCCAGAGAGGCAAGATTTAAACAGTCTGTTCGCTGCCACAGTGTCCTGGGTAAATCGCATATTGATGTTGAGGTCTTTCGTAACAGTCTTTCCCGCTCCCGGCATCGTTGGTCCCAGACGATAAGTCATTCTCAATTTTGCGCTACCGGTACCGGCAGTGGCCGGAGGGATGAGAGTAATATCTTCCACAAACCAGGTGCGGGTTCCTTTGTCTGTCTGGCCGCTGGTATTTTCAATCCAGGCATCAGTTGAAACGTTGGGATAAGCGAGAGTATTTTTCTTCACCCAGGCCGGAGAGGTGCGGGCCGAGATGGTAGGGTTTGCCGTGTAATCAATCGAGGTGCTGGTACACCCACTACAAAGATAAATTCCGTCGGGCTGAATCCAACCTGCCGAAGAAGCATTATATGAAGTATTTAATGTCGCATTACAGTTCTTCGCATCGTTCATCACTTTCACAACAGAGGCATGAAAGGCATTCAAAGTGGCATCAAGCTCCACTTTTTTCTGTCCTGTTTTTTGATCCTTAAACATCCGGGCGCCACCCAGAGCGACACCCGCAAGAATCGCTCCACCAACCATGACTTCAGTGATGGAGAAACCACTCTTTCGGTAACCTTTTAGAATTCCGTTAAACAAGTCTTACCTCTTTGCAATAATTCATTTTAACTACAATCATAAAAAAACACCAATTAAAGGTCATATGATCGGCATTTAAGACCGGGGCGAAGGAAATGCCTTGAAAGTCGGGCAGAGTTGCGAAGTAAAGAGACTTAATCCCGGGTTACGCCCGATTTTTTGGGCAAAGATCCAAAATCATATATAATCTCAGTATGCGCATTTTCTCTCAATCCGGCGTCTCTATGATCCAGGGACTTGTCATCAGTTCAGTGCTGGCAGGTTCTGCGCTGATTGCTACCCGGATGCTGATTGATCAGAAGAAATTGCAGAAGACTGTCGAGTCCCGCGATCAGATTGAACAGGTTCATAAGATCATATTTTCCATTCTTCAGAATCGTGAACACTGCTTAAAAACTCTTAGTAACGCTTCCATTTTGACCGCCAGCTTGGGCGGAGCAGACCGCGCCGTCTCTCAGATTGTCAGTAAGCTCGACTCCGGGGCGACAATGAATGTGAATTTCCAAACGAATCCCGGAACAAGTTATGACGCTACAAAAATCTACATGAACGGAAACGTCTCGATTCAGTCGATGGTTTTTGCTCTACCGAAAGCAACTGATCCAGTCGGGCAAAACGTCATCACCTATCCCTCAAAGCTCAGAATTACTTATTCCCGCCTTGAAGGCACTAACGCCAACATGAGAACGAAAATGGGGTTCGGTGGTAAGCAAATTACAAAAGATATTCCGATTGTCCTGCAAAGAAATACCACCACCGGAACCATCGATGGTTGCTACGCTGTTCAGCTGGGAGAAACGGTCAATGGTGTGACCAATGACGGGAACAACAACGTGAATCAGGAATTCTGCTCCAACCTGGGAAGCGGAAATAGTTTGTATGTCTGGGATTCGACCGCCAACAAATGTGTTCTGAAAAACAATGTGTGCCCGGATAAGTTTGTCTTCGCTGGAATCAGCTCTACCGGAAACGCTGTCTGCTATCCGGTAAATAATTATCTCCAGTACATGATCGATACGGCGACTTCATCGTGTAATACCGCTGCGGGAGCAACCGTTAAGCTCACAACCGATGGAACTGGGAAAGTCATTATCAATTGCGTTCCTTAAGCTTACTTCCAAATCACCACCGCCGCACTCACCTTATCTTTACCCCACCTCGAAATTTTCAGAAACTGCTCATCCGGAATCGGAATGTGAACGCGTGAGATCACACCTTCATAATTCTCCGGTGTGGTCTGATCCGGATCATGAATATAAATGAAGTTATTGTCATAGGCGGTCACGACCACCCAATGAGGAACCCGGTTGTTATCAAAATGATAAGTGGTGATGAGAATGATCGGGATTCCGCCGGCATCGAGAATTTCATGGATATCCTGAATCGTAAGCCGCTTACGATGAACCGGAATTTTTCTTTCTTCGATTTTCTTTTCCCAGCTCCGGTGAACCAGCTCGATGATATTTTTTTTCTCAGCACTCCGGACGGTATCGATGAAAAGTGTGTTGATGTGGGAGAGATAAAGTTCTGCCTTGAAACCCCGTCTGTGAGCGGCGAGGGCCAGACCATGAGGCCCACAACCGCCATGCCCTGACGTCATAAAAATAGTCGTCGCTTCCCGCCAAAGATCAAGCTCCTGGGTGAGATTCATTTCCGTTTTTGGACTGAAGGTTTTCATCGCCATGAGAAGGCTCGCGGGCCCACAGGTAAAATCTGTCCCTTGCTGATAGTAAGGAATATTGAGCCGGGGTTTTCTGGTCAGAGTCTTGATGCGTTTTTCAAAACACCAGGCGGCCTTGCCATCATCGTAGTAATCTTTTTTAACCGTGAACTTCCGGTAACCAAGTTTCCGGTAAAGAGCAATCGCACCTTTGTTATTTTCTTTCACTTCGAGTCGCAGGTACGCACAGTCTTCTTCATCCGAAGCTTTCTTTTCAAGCTGAGTGATGAGGTCCGTAGCAAGACCCTGCCCCTGAAAATTCCGGGCGGTACAAATGGAATAAAGTCGCGCGAGACTCGTTCCCGCATTAATGAGCACTAACCCATACCCGATCAATCGGCCTTCGTATTCCTGCACAAGAAAAATAGAGTTCGCACCCTTAATCATCCAATGAAAGTTTCTCCGGGAGAGCTGGTCATAATCAAAGGATGCATCTTCGAGCTCCACCAGCTGGGTCAGGTCTTTTAACCGGGCCTTTCTGGTCAGAAGTTTTGCCCGAATGAATTTCACTTTACCGCGTTTCAAAGTTTGCCCCATTCTGGTATTGTACTTAGGTTGTGATGAACTGAACATACGGGTGCTGGTTGGCCAAAATCATCGTCATTGTCGAAAAACTCAAAGACTGGAATTCCTATTATCCGGTAGAGCAGCTTATGACGCCGCAGGATTATCTCGTCAACTGGGATGAAAACCTTCTCAATAAATCAGACTCTAAAGAGCGCATCAAAATTATTAATCTTTGCCGGAGCTATAAGTATCAAAGTTATGGCTACTATTGCTCGCTCTTAGCCGAGGCCCGGGGCCACTCCGTCATCCCCAGTGTGAAATCCATCAACGATCTGTCGCGCTCATTTCTCTACAATCTCGACACGGAAGAAGTGGATATTGAAATCCAGAAAGCATTTAAAAACCTGGGGCCGAGTGACGGTTTTTCTATTGCGGTTTATTTCGGAAAAACAGAACGCGAGCAGCTCCAGGATGTGGCACGGCAAATTTTTGATATTTTCCCGGCGCCCATTCTTCATGTGGATTTTGAATGGGATAAAAAATGGATCATCTCAAGCATCCGAACCGGCTCACTCAATGCTCTCTCTGCGACGGACGAAGATAAATTTGCAGCATCGCTGGATGATTACTCCGGGAAAATCTGGAGAAAACCCAAGGCGAAGAAAAAATACCGATACGATCTGGCGATTCTTCACAACCCGCAGGATCCTCTGCCTCCCTCCGACGCCAAGGCCCTGAAGAATTTCATCAAGGCCGGAAAAGAGAACGAAGTCCTGGTTGAGCTCATTGAGAAGAAAGACTACGCACGAGTTGCTGAATACGACGCGCTTTTTATCCGGGAAACGACATCGCTCAATCACCATACGTATAAATTTGCCAAGAAAGCTGAAGCCGAAGGTCTGGTTGTGATTGATGACTCCATGTCGATCCTCCGGTGCACCAATAAGATCTACATGCACAACCTTCTTCACTCCAATAATATCCATGCCCCAAAGACCATCGTTCTCTCCCGGGATAATCCTGATCAGCTGGCGGTCGTGATCTCTGAGATCGGTCTTCCGCTCATTATTAAAATTCCCGACGGCTCATTTTCAAAAGGTGTTTATAAAGTTGAAACTCCGGCGGAACTGGAGAAAGTGACGGATGAGCTTTTTAAAAAGACTGCCCTCCTGGTCGCCCAGGAATTTTTCTACACCGATTTCGACTGGCGCATCGGGATCTTGAACGAGCGGCCGATCTTTGCCTGCAAGTACTACATGACCAAGGGCCACTGGCAGATTTATAATCACGGAAATAAAACGGTGAAGGACCAGACAGGTGAAGCAGAGACCCTGCCACTGTCAAAAGTTCCTAAGCATGTCCTAAATGCTGCGACAAAAATCTCACACCAGGTGGGAATCTCTTTGTACGGAGTCGACATCAAAGAGAAAAACGGCAAGGCCTACGTGATTGAAGTGAACGACAACCCAAACATCGATTCCAACGTTGAAGATGCAATCGCCGGGATGGATCTATATCACAACATCATCCATGAGTTCGTCCGGCGCATCGAAGAGAAGAAATGAAAAAAGTTCTGGTTTTCGGCGGCACTCACGGAAATGAATGGACGGGTATCTGGCTCGTAGAAAAGTACGCTGAGTATTTCCGTAATAAGTATCCAAAGCTCAATCTCGAATTCATCCTCGCCAATCCTGAGGCGTATAAAATTAACAAGCGCTTTAAAGATGAAGATCTCAATCGCGCGTTCCAGTTTCTAAACGAAAGCCGCCCAAATTATTTTGAGCATAATCGTGCCCGGGAAATCAGAGAAAAAATTCTGAAAGAAGATTGTTTTGTGATCGATCTTCATACAACCACTTCGGCGATGGGAAAAACCATCATTCTGACGGACTACAATCCACTGGTCCTATGGTTAGGTCAGGAATTAGCGGCAAAATTGTCCGATGCCAAAGTGATCGGAAGCCCCGATCCCAACAAAAAATATCTGGCCAGCCAGGTGCCTACAAGCCTCATGATCGAAGTTGGGCCCGTCGCTAATGGTCTTCTTGAGCCGCGCGCTCTCGAAGGAACTGTCGCTCTCCTGGACCAGATTTTATTCAGTCTATCGCATGCTCCCTCGTCGCCAAAAGGTGAAGTTGAGCTTTATGTTGAAGTAGAAGATGTGAAATATCCACTCGATCAAAAGGGACAAATAAGTGCTTATATCCATTCAGGATTTCAGGGAAAAGATTTCGTAAAGGTCGAAGGAAAATACACTCCCTTTAAGAGTTTTTCCGGAGATGAAATTTCAAGTGAAGCTCTTGGGCCTCGCTACCCTATTTTCATCAACGAAGCGGCCTATTACCCTCAGCAACTGGCCTATACTTTGTGCGAAAAGCAGATGAAAAAGTTCTAGCGCAATGCATGACAAAATTAGGCCAAGACGTCGCCCGCATCAAGCATTGAAAATAATTGAGTAAAACATCTTGCGGTACAAAAAGAGATTGGATAAATTTGATAGTAACTATTATTAAATTTCGGTCATTCAATTTCTGTCATTTGGATGAATCATTTTAAAGGAGAAACCCATGTCTAAGTTTATCGTTCTCGCTGCTGCTCTTCTCGTTCTCGCTGTTGCTTGTAATAAGAAGGAAGAAACTTCTACAACTACTGAAACAACTACAACTGAGACAACAACTGTTGAGCAATCAGCTCCTGCTGAAGCTGCTCCAACAACTGAAGCAGCTCCTGCTGCAGAAGCTGCTCCAGCTGCAGACGCTCCAGCTGAACAACACTAATCCCTGATTAGAAGTTCAAAATAAAAGGGGCCGGTTTACCGGCCCTTTTTATTTTCTTTTTTTGAAATATTTTTTTCTCGAATCTTATTTTTTAATTTTTCCTTAAGACAGTTAAGGAAAAAGTCCTAACTCAAAAGGACTTCGGGCGTTTTAAGTTGAAATTAATACCCGCGATATTTTGAATCATGGTGAACGAGAAACAAATCGACTATACATGTCCTATGGAAAACAAAAAAATCATGTTGATTGAGGACGACTTCGATACCCAATTTCTCTTCACAGAATGTTTACGCACAGAAAATTATGAAGTGGTTCCGATGGAGCATGGAAAGAACGCTCTGGCCTACATCGAATTAAACGGCACGCCTGATCTGATTCTCATGGATCTCAATACACCCTTCCTCACTGCGGATGAATTCGTAGCAGGTGTGAGAAGACGCTCAGACGGCAAGGATACTCCCGTCATCATCGTTTCCGGAAAATCAGATGTCAGTGAGTATGCCCAAAGATTGAAGGTCACAGGCTTTATGAAAAAGCCATTTGATCTCGATCCTTTGCTCGCCATGATCTCAACTACCCTTCATTAAGTTTCCTATCTCTAGCTTTCCCCTTGCGAAAACCACACGATTTATTTAAATTATCTGAACTTACAGTTTCGGGGGTATAGCTCAGCTGGGAGAGCGCTTGCATGGCATGCAAGAGGTCAGCAGTTCGATCCTGCTTATCTCCACCATTTTTCTGTTAGAATTTAGACCTAAGTTTAATTACTTAGGTCTTTTTTTTGTGCAAAAAAGCTGTGTGCAAAGTGTGTGTACTTTTTTCTTCATCACATACGGTTCAG
>JBKJNQ010000218.1:0-4968 GCA_046593575.1 Bacteriovoracaceae bacterium | reverse complement strand
GCAAAGGACGCGATGAAACTCGAGGCGCTGCGGATGCTTAAAGCAGAATTCATCAAGAACAACACGGCCGCGAAACCTACAGATGAACTCTCCATCACTGTTTCGCATGCTAAACGCCTGACGGATTCTCTGGAAATGTACAAGTCCGGAACGGAAGCCTACGACAAGCTTTTAAAAGAGATAGATGTCATCAAGGTCTATCTTCCGAAGGCCATGAGTGAAGCAGAAGTTGTCGCCCTCATCAATGACATCAAGGCAAGAGGTGCCAAAGATATGGGATCAATCATGAAAGAACTTCAGCCTCAGATCAAGGGTAAGTTTGACGGGAAACGCGCTTCTGATTTAGTAAAGGCCGCTGTGTAATGGCGATCCAGGATTTCGGCCCTTCGTATGACCAGGAAAAGCTTTATCACGCGCGGGAAACTGCGCGTGCCATAACGTACGAACTCTCCTCGCTCATTCTTCCCGGCATGACAGAAGAAGATGCTCACACACTTTATAAAGAACTCTCCGTAAAACACGGAGTGGAAAAGCAGTGGCACCCACCGAAGCTCCGCTTTGGCCCGAATACTCTCATGAACTTTAAAGATGTTTCGGCTCCCTATGTGTTGAAAGAGGAAGATATTTTCTTCATTGATATCGGGCCCGTTCTCCAGGGACATGAAGCGGATTACGGCGAAACCTTTGCCATCGGCTCAGAGTTTGATCACAAGCACATCGCGGACTCTGCGAAAAAAGTTTTTGAGGAAGTGGGAGATCACTGGCTGACCTTCCGTCCACCGGGGCCGGAACTGTATGAGTTCGCCAAAGAGCGTGCTGAGCACTACGGTTATCATCTGAACATGGGAAGCGATGGCCACCGCATCGGAGACTTTCCTCATCATGTGCATTTCAAGGGTGCTTTGGTGGAATGCGAAGAAACGATTGTGCCGGACGCCTGGATCTTAGAAATTCATCTTTATGATCCAAAGAGAAGATTCGGGGCCTTCTATGAGGACATCCTCACAGACCGGCCCCTGGATTAAGCTTTTTATTTTTTCTTAAGACCAACGGCGAGAGTTTTCACATTCACAATGTCATTTCCATTCATGCGGCTAACATAGACTGTTCTAAGTCTGGCCTCATATCCGATTCGAGTATTTTTCACAGTGACTTCGGTCAACGGGCCATCCACCGGACGACGATCATCAGTACAAATGATCCCACCACGGGCGATAGACTTACAATCCATGTTCACACCGATCGTTTCCGTTGTATCAGAAACATTTCCGCCCATCCGATCTACGAAAGCAGTACGAAGAGTGACTTTCGAAGTGTGACGGGAATTTTCTTTGGTGATCTTGAGTTCTTTCAAGTCTCCATCAACCGGTCGGGCATCACGTGAGTACGTGACATCGGCGAAGGCCGAGACTGAAAGCATGGCAGTTACGATAATTAAAAAATTCATCTGGGATACTCCTTAGTTGTTCAAACTGACGCATCCTAATCGATGGGAGCTGGCAGAAACCGGAAAAGGTAAAAATTTCACAAAAAAAAAGGCTCCCTTTAGGGAGCCTTCTCTTTTTATATGTGACTATCGCTAGGTCTATCTCTTAGCAACAGCTTTTGATTTTAGTTCCGACTTCTGGATCCCGGCGTACCAAGTGTGCGACTCATCCGGCACGAGATTCAATTCCATCTTCGCCTGGGTAAGGCCTGGGAGACTTCTCGTCCCATCAATCTTGATCACATTTACCGAGAAGAGGTAGCAAAGTGCAATTGCCGGTGTGAAGATCGCTGTGATGGTTCTGAAATTTTTCATGTCTTTCTCCTCGTGCTTCCAGTTAACGAATCCTTTCTTTTTTCCGCCATCAAAATCCATTTGATGTCTCCTTATGAATGTAGCTTCCTGCTTTCAACTTCGAGTATCCGTCCTGGACTCTCGTTGTGAACCTATAAAGCAGGATTCGTGCCAATGTGTTTTTTGAATTTAGAAGGAGTTAGCTGGTGGGAATTATTTCACAGTGAAGAAGTGACCCCGGGATTATGACACCGGGGGGGTCAGAAGGAACTATTCAGCGACGGTTGGTTCGCAAGTGAGAGTCACCCATTTGCCTGCGATTTCAATGGAATGATAAAAGTGTTCGAGGGTTCCGGTACCATCTGTAAGAGATGAGGCCTGAGAGAATGAACTGTAACCAAGACCTTTATGGGAAACTCCCCCACCCGGAGTGACATTGCCGTGAGTTTCCATCTGAGCTCCAAAAACAAATCCTTCAATCGTGGCACGAAGAGCACCGACATTGGGATCCATCGCCAGGACCGCCGAAGTGTACTTACCGGTCTTTAGTTCCTGAACTCCACCGTAACAATAAGAGGCAGCATAAGAGTTCACAGACATAAGGATGAAAGGGAGAACGATAAAATATTTTTTCATTTCATTATGTTAGGGAGTGAATGCGGTCAGGGCAAATGACAATTTCTTACAAAAAAAAAGGCCCCTGTGAGCAGGGGCCTTTTGGCTAAAATAATTTTTTTGATCCGGTCTTATTTATCCGCTCCAACAGTCACCTTCCGGTGAGTTGAGCGCTGAAAAAACAAGCTCACAACCATCATTGTCATCATTCCTGCTAAAACTGCCATCATTTCCATCTGAAGACTCCTTTTTAGTAGTGTTCGCTTCCTGCGAATCCTGAGAAGTTCTCCATCCTGGTGAGCTTCGTTATTTATTATAAAGCAGGAATCGTGCCAATACCTGCTCAAAAGAGTTCAGCACTTTAGCTGCATACGCGTTGGCACTGGTGCCTGACTGATACTTCTTTTATGGCCCTGCCTTAGAGGCGTGAACTCAAATGAAAGAGGTAAAGATCAAGTCTTCGGTTGGAGTGATAAATGTCGATGTGGGGTTTGGTATCCGGGGAGAAGAAAGAAGGCTCCGAAAGGGAGCCTTCATTTATTTTGAGACCGAAATCTTCCGAAGTGTAGAGTGTTGAAGAAAAAGAGTTACCGAGAGCATCGCCGCCATTCCTGCTAGTAGTGCCATCATTTCCATTGAAAGACTCCTTGTACATCCTGGCCTCCTTGCCCTCGTCTCGAGTCCGCCATCCTGGTGGTCTCGTTGTTGGAATCCTATAAAGCAGGAATCGTGCCAACTGTTTCAGTAGTATTTACAGGGTTTGCGACGGGGAAAGGTCAGAGTGACATCACCACTGTGGCCCTAACGAGGCCAGGATGGCCATGACTGGCGCCAGGAGAAGACAAAAAAAAATCCAGGCACAAAGTCCTGGATGATTTGAAAACTCTTTAAAAGGGACAAGGAATTACTTACGACCGGAGTGATACTTCTGAAGCATGAAAGTGAAACTTATCGCCAGTAGTACAACCGCCCCGATGCCTAATACTCCTGCTTCCATTTTTTCCTCCTAAAAAAAGGTGGTTCATCCATGAACCAGGCGGGCCCTAACCTTGGACTCTCGCTGCTCAACATCCGTGAGTCTTTTGCTTTGACTTCAATCTTTGAAGTTCGACTCTCCTACCATCCTGGCTGGTTCGTCGTTCTTGTTAATAGATAAAGCATAAAGCATGCCAAGGTTAAAGCAAGCCTCACGGGCACTTATAATAGAAGACTCCTCTCATCGGGGCCAGCGTGCGCCTTTCCGGTGTCAAACAGGTGGTGCACATAAGATTTTCTTTTCCGAGAAATATCGACGGAAATAATAGGACCAGTTTTTTATTCCTGTAAGAGCATGTGATAAAAATTTTTTTCATCACCTATTGTGGAAAGAGAACGATCATGAAACCATCTTTGTATAGGAACGCAGGAAGGTTCCTCAAATCACCAGGAGGGTGAACCATGAATCCACACTACTACCTCATGAAAAACAAGAAGATTCTCCGGCTCGAAGGCGACATGTCCTTTGACTCTCTTCCTCTGTTAATGAAAGACACTGTCTTTGATATCTCAGAATTTCAGGTACTCGATCAGGAACAGGCGAACTGGCGGGTAGCGATTTTTAGAGATGAGATACTTGATTTTGAAGAGTATCAAGAGTGGCTTAAGCATGCGGTTCTCTTTGCTGATGAAGAGGAACTGGAACTCGTCGCCAACTGATCCTGTCATTTTTACAGACTTTTCCCTTTCATCGGGGCACGGGCGTATTATGCGCCAACTTTTGAGGTGCCCCGATGAAAACATCTACTTTCATTTTCTGCCTTCTCCTGATCCTCGTCTCCTGCGGAAAAGATAATAAATCTGGACCACGTCTGGAGAGCTACAATCAGGCCTTCAGCACTGATCTCGAAATCCAGCGCTACGACTACGATATCAATACTGTTCACGTCACCACGACGACGAAGATCTTCAACATCAATGCACCAAACATTACTCTGGTACGTGCCTCACGGAATATCATCGGTGTGATCTCTCAGGGCGGTGGAACTCGTGTGCAATTTTTCAATGCTGCCGGAAAACAGATCATGAACATGCCAATTGGCGACAGTACTGCTGAGATTTTTCTGGAAGATGATCTGGCCGCTGTGACCCTGAACGATCTTCAGGGAGATATTGTTCTTCACTCGTTCAACGCGAATGGAGCAATCCTGGTGAATAACCTTCACGCGCAGAGAATGAGAGTCCAGGCGTCAGCAAAACTTCTGACGGCAACTTTTATTTCCGATCGCTCAAGAGCTCTCGCTATTCGTTCAAACGGTGAAGTGCTGGTTTCAAACAATCAGATTTATCAGAGTCCGCAGTTCATCATCAGTCCCTACACTCTGGTTTTCCGTCATCGCGGTGGCATGCAGGAATTCGCAAGATAGCGGAATTCGCCACGAGAATATGGCGAATCAACGGGGAAACGAGTCTTTAAAGACTGATGCTCCCCGGGCAAGCCGCCGAAACCCCGTAGGCCACGCAGTTCCGGGGATTTCCATGTGACAATCACTCCAATTAAATGGAGGGGTCGTGGAATCAAACAATAACCCGCAAGA
>JBKJNQ010000185.1:0-2742 GCA_046593575.1 Bacteriovoracaceae bacterium | reverse complement strand
CAAGGCCTCAAAACTTCTGTTGGAAGAACTCACTGTCAGGCAGACATGATGGACCTGAGTCTTTCCGTCGTCCGAAACTTTTTCAAAGAAACTAAGTATGCCAGCTCAGCTTTAATCACTTTAGGATCAGAAGGTGGTGCGGGGATGGTAATAGATTTTATCTCTTCAGGAGTCAAATACTTGGGCTTTCTTTCCATCATTCTCAGTAACGCTTGATCCCAGGATTGCGTATTGGAAAATGTCATCGAATCCGACTGAAGCCTAGAATGAGAGCAACTGAGTATGAAAAGATTGAATAAAATAACTAGCATGGTTTAATGTTAACGAATGACACAAAATAAAACACTCACAATCTTATTCCTCCTCTTTTTCTCAATCTCTGCGCTCGCCAGCTCTAGGAAGACATACGAGTCACTTAGTGTGGAATTCCAAGATCCTAAAGGTAGGGTTTTGAACAGAGATGCGATTTATCTCATGACTGACGTGAATTTCGAAGAAGGGCTGATCATAATTGAGAAAATGCACATGAAATCAGGAAAATTATTGGGCACTACAAAGTACCGATTAAAAAAACCGGGAAAGAAGTGGGAACTCGTAAAAATCTTACAAGGTCAGAATGATGGTCCTTTCGAAGTCAAGATGAAGTCCGAGACGGGCTACACCGGTTACTCATATGAGAAAGTAATGAAGAACCGAAAGTATAAAGAAGAGTTTGAATTTTCTGCAACTGGATCTGTCATCACAGCTTTCTACGAATCTTTAGAAGGAAAGCGGGAAGGCGTTATTAAAATGCTCGGTTCTTTAATCAGCGAAAGCGAGTTCCGAAAGCAAGTCACATCGAAATAACGTATGAAACCTCACCTTAGATGCATTATCCGCGCACCCCGGTTTCTCTGGGAAGTGACAAAAAAAATTCTGGAATTAAAGGACTGGAAATCAATCGAAAAGTTTCCGGACCTCATGGATGCTCTGGTGGATGCGAATCCAATTTTTTTTAAATTACTTCGTGATAAGAAATTCAATCTAAGTCCGAAAGAAGAGCTGACTCTTTCGAAATATCTCATTCGAGCTTCGACCAGATCAACACCCTATGGCATGCTTTCTGGCGTCGGCACGGGAAAACTATCAAAGAATTTTGTTGTTCATAAAAAAGGCAAATCCCACCGCTATCAAGAAATTATCCCAGGATTAGTTTCGAAAAAAAATCTTCGATCACGTCAGCTTCACATCAAGGGTAACGTTGCCACCTATTACGTCCGCAGCCCGGTAGCGGGCTGGTCCCTTTGCCAGTCAGAGCTTCCTGCCTTGGCACTAAAAATACTTTCGCTTTCAGAGAAGCCTCTCCTGCCGGCCCAGGTTGTAAAACTTATTAGAAAAACAAATCGATTTTCCGTTGCTGCTATTGAGGCGATGATTAGTGAATTACGAAATGAATCCTTGCTTGTCTCTGAAAGTCTCTTTAAGCCTTTCAGCTATGAACATCCAATAGGATCTGCTCTTATTACCTCAAATATTGTCGAAGAGGTTCCTCAACAAACTTTAAGCTGTTTTACTTTTACGAAAGCCTGGGAAATCCCGGCTTCACTGGCACAGAAAAGTCTAAAAGCAGCGGAAGTCCTCGATGGAATCTTTTATCGTAAAGAGCAAAGTGCTCTTTTACGAAAGGTCGCTGACTTCTTGGAAGCACAAGCACCGGACGCGACTCTTCCACTCCTGGAGATCCCTGTGATGAATGTCACGGAAGATCGAGAACAACCAGAGCTAGACGTTTATTTTCTCTCTAAGATCGAGGAACTAAAGCTAAATCAAAAGGGAGTCTGGGAGCTTTCATCGGAAGACGACCTGAGGCTACGGAAGATCTCAGGTCATAAAATTCGCCGGGAGATCAATTCCAGTGTTCTTGTTCATATTTCTCCGGATACAGAAAATGGATTTATTCTCACTCATGTATCGACCGCAAAAAACTCTGCGACGATTCCAGCGTCGCGATTCGCTGTTTTTGATCCCAAAATAAAGAAAGAAGTTGAGTTCATCCAAACTCAGGAACGCGAAGGAAATTCTGAGTTGGCCGAACTAGACCTGATCCCAACAGAGGACCGACATTTTAATATCATGGTAAGACGATCCTACTTTGAAAAAGTCATTTCTCAGCAACCCATTTTTCTTAAAACGACGAAAATATCTGGATTGAGTGACATTGGAGTTCGTAGAACACCAGATGGAAATATCTCACTTTTTCATCTAAAAAATGGGCACCAAATAACTCCAGCTCTCACCCAGGCCTATAACTGGAGGATCGAGAGTCAGTTCCATCAGCGGCTTCTTGCTGAAATCGCAAACCATCAAGGTCAGTCCCACGCCTGGAACTGGGGCCTCATGGTTCAATCACTCAACTATCTTCCGCGCGTAGTGATCGCGGGAGTGATAGTGGCCCGCGCCCGCTGGAAGATTCAAAATATGAAAGATCTGGAAAAACTCTCTGCTCCTCGTATTGGTATTCTCGTTGAATCCGGAAAAAGATTAAGGCTAGATCTCGAGAAGGAATATGCAAAAAAGATTTTAGCAAGCTCTTTGAAAAATCACGGTGTCTGCTTTATCGAAGAAAGTTTTCCGGGTGACACTGAGTCGTTAGAAGCTCTTTTTTTTGGTCTCCCGGAGAATCAGGAGAAGATGCCTCAATCCCCGGCTCCGGTAATACGGGGGCGACCTATCCTAAGGAATCCAGACTCCCAGAATTTCCTC